>DASYRX010000246.1:0-12658 GCA_036003845.1 Gemmatimonadaceae bacterium
CGCTCAGCTTGCCCGTTACAGTGGCGGGGCCGCGCCGGTCTCACACCGGCTTCCGTCCTTCCTGTCCGTGCAGATCGGTTGTCGCGGCGAAACCTACGTCGTGGTGAGACGTGCATCAATGCACGGCGTGCTCTTAAGAGCTGGAACGCGGATGAACGCGGGAAACTGACGCGGATGAACGCGGATTGAACAACTTGGTGCCCCACTCAGCCCCCACTGCTCTACCTAACGAGTCACCACTTAGGCGTTCGTCTGCTTTCAAGTAGTTGGGTGGGAGAGGGCACAAAGAAAGCAGTCATCCGCGTTTGTCCGCGTCAGTTTCCGCGTTCATCCGCGACTCCGCTTTTGGTCCTTGGGCACCGAAACCGGGCGTTCGCCGCAAAAGAAACACTGCCAGGCCCGCAGCGATGAGGGCGCCAAGGCCCGCCAGCATCCAAGCGCGGTTCCCGCTCGACGCACGAGCGCGTGGCAATCCGACGGTAATCACGGCGCTCGATGCAACATCCTGGGCGAGGAATCTGTGCAACGATCGGCCATCGACGGTAACTGGGCCTTTGTCGGCCAAGCCGCCGCCTGACGCACGGGCGTCGCTCTCCTCGAGCAATACCTCGAGCACGCCGGTCGTCTCCAGCAACGGGATCGTTAGGGAATCGTGCGCGGCGGGAATCTCATATCGCAGGGCAAGCTGCTTCATCCCCGGCGCAAAGGGCGCAAAGACAACGGCCTCGCCGTTTGTCACGGTCACCGCGGCGGCCGCGATGTCGCCAGCGTCGCGCATGACGGCGGCGTTGAGCGCCCCTTCGGGAAGCGGCATGCGCCACGTGGCCCGCGCCTGACCATTCGATTCGCGACCCTGCACTAGTGTGCGCATCGAGTCGTTGCCTAACTCGAAGACATCGACCACCGCGCGGTTTCCAGTTGTGCTCGGCGACGAGATGGCGAGATGCCGACCACGCACAGCGATGTCGATTCCCGTCGACGCCGTATCGAAGACGGTGATCTCGGCCTGCTCTCCGCTCGTCGACTCGTTGCCTAACGGCGGCGTGAAATAGGCGATGCCACCGAACATCACGGCGGCAAAATAGACGGCGCGCTCGGCGCCGAAGGGGCGGTATGAAAAGGTGTAGCGCCCCTTGGCGTCGCTCTTGACCGAGTCGATCGCGCCAGCCGTGTCGCTGCCAACACGATGCAGCGTCACCAGGCTCCCGGCCAATGGAACAGCGTCCCCGGCGCGCTGGACGACGACGCGGCCATTTACGACGCGCGAGTGCTGTGCATGAAGGGGAGACACTGCGCCTACGACGATTGGCAGCGCGAGGACCAACCTAACGAGGGGCGTGAGCGCCGCCCCCGATGTGCTCACGGCTTGAACTTGCCGAAGTCTTCGGGACGGAGGTTCGCCAAATGGTCCTTGAGCTGTTCGGCCGTCATCTCGAGCGTGCTCATCACGTCCGGCTTGGGAGGGATGACCTGGCTCTCCCCTTCCCCGTCCTCATCCTCGTCCGTCTCGTCGCCTGGCGTGATCAAGAGCGACTCGTCGGCGAGAATCGGCGCCCCGCAGCGTAGGGCGACCGCGATGCTGTCCGACGGTCGAGCGTCGATTGTGACGAGACCATCGGCTCGCGCGATGTGCATCTCGGCGTAATAGGTCCCGTTGCTCACTTTGGTGATGTGCACTTTTCTGAGCTCACCACCGAGACCCAGGATCAGCGTCTTGCACAAATCGTGAGTGAGGGGGCGCTCACGCGGCACGCTGTTGATCTGCAAAAGAATCGACTCGGCCTCAGCCTGCCCGATCCATATCGGGAGCACACGCTCGCCATCGGCCTCGCGAAGCACCACGACATAAGTGTTCGAGCTGCCATCGAGACCGAGACGCGAAACCGATACTTCAACCATCACTGGGCTCCTGATCGTGACGCGCTGCGCGAGGCTTGCGCCCTACGATCCTAACGAATCGCGCGCCGCAATGCCTCGACCTGGTCGGTGCGCTCCCATGAAAAGTAGACGTTATCCGCTTCACAGCGCGGTGTACGTCCAAAATGGCCGTACGCCGCAGTCTCGCGGTAGATGGGGTGACGCAGCGCGAGCGACTCGATGATCGCTTTTGGTGTCAGTCGGAAAACGTCGCGCACCGCGGCCGCGATTGCCGTGTCCGCTACGACACCTGTACCGAAAGTGTTCACGGCGAGTGACACGGGTTCGGCAACGCCAATCGCATAAGCGATTTGTACTTCGCAACGCCGAGCGAGCTTCGCGGCGACGATGTTCTTGGCGACCCAGCGCGCGGCATACGCACCGGAGCGGTCGACTTTCGACGGATCCTTTCCGCTGAACGCCCCACCGCCGTGTCGTCCCATCCCGCCGTACGTGTCGACGATGATCTTGCGGCCGGTGAGTCCGGCATCTCCCTGCGGTCCGCCGATGACGAAGCGTCCCGTCGGATTGATGTGATATACCACGTTAGGCGACATCAGCTCACGCGGCACGACGGGCTTCACGACCTCTTCGATGACCGCTTCGCGAATCTGATTTCCGCCGATCGACGGATCGTGCTGGGTCGAGACGACGATCGTCTCAACGGCGACCGGGCGATCGTTCTCGTACGCCACTGACACCTGCGCCTTGCCATCGGGACGCAACCACGGGAGCGTGCCGTCCTTGCGCAATTCGGCGAGGCGATGCGTCAGGCGATGCGCCAACTGGATCGGCATCGGCATCAGCTCGGGCGTCTCGTCTGTCGCGTAGCCGAACATCATCCCTTGATCGCCTGCACCACCGGTATCGACGCCCATCGCGATATCGGGCGACTGGCGATCGATCGTGCTCATCACCGCGCACGTCGCGGAATCAAAGCCATACGCAGCGTCGCTGTATCCGATCGACTTGATTACGCCGCGCACCACGTCCGGCAGGTGCACGTACGCGGTTGTCGTGATTTCACCGGCGATGACAGCGAGGCCGGTCGTTACGAGCGTTTCGCACGCGACGCGCGCGCTCGCGTCCTCCTTGAGGATGGAATCGAGCACCGCGTCCGAGATCTGATCGGCAATCTTATCCGGGTGACCTTCGGTAACGGATTCTGATGTGAAGAGCTGGCGGTCAGCCACGTGTGGTCCAGGGTGTGGAGGGTTCGCCGGTCCGACGCAAAAAAAGCGCCGGATGGCTCTCCGGCGGGATCAGCTAAGGGAACGATAGAAACGACGGATCGTCACATCAACCCGTCGCGGAGGAACTGCGCATCTCCGAAGGCTGCGGCAAGCCGGAATTTGAGTTGATACTCCGCTTCAGGCGCGGTTCGACATGCCAGCGCTGCGTTTCCGGCTTCGGTAGCGAAGGCCGCGCTCACCCCTCGGATGATGTGCTTGACGAGAGGCACTGAGTGTGGATTGACGCTCAAGGTGCGAACCCCGAGGCCGAGGAGCGCGAAGGCCATGAGCGGTTGCGACGCCATTTCACCGCAGACAGTGACATCGAGATTGTTCTCTGCCCCGACATCGACGGTGCGCTTGATGAGCCGCAGTACAGCGGGATGCAGCGGTGTGAATCGCGTCGCCAGGTTCACATTGCCGCGGTCGACGGCGAGTGTGTACTGCACGAGATCGTTGGTGCCGATCGAGAAGAACGCGACTTCACCGACGAGCGTGTCGGCAGCAACGGCCGCCGCCGGCGTCTCGACCATCACGCCTAACGGCATGTCGTGCTGATAGGCGACGCCGCGCGCTTCGAGCTCGCCGGCCGCTTCGCGCAACAAGCGTCGCGTCGTGCGCACCTCGTCCACGGTAACGATGAGCGGGAGCATGATGCGGATGTCGCCGTGCAGCCCAGCGCGCAGCAGGGCACGCAGCTGATCTTTGAACAGCTCCGGCTCGTCGATGCACATGCGGATCGCGCGCCAGCCCAGGAACGGGTTGGCCTCCGACGGGAATCCACCGACCGGAAGCTTGTCGCCGCCGATGTCATACGTGCGAATCACGACGGGTCGGCCCTTGAAGGCCTCGGCCACGCTGCGGTAAGCGAGATACTGCTCTTCCTCGTCAGGCATCGCCGCGCGGCCCACGACGAGGAATTCCGTGCGCATGAGGCCGACGCCGTCGGCGCCGCTCTTGGCCGCATCATCGGCTTCCTCGGCGACGTCCACGTTCGCACGAATCGTTAGGCGGACCCCGTCGGTCGTCACCGCGTCGGCGGCGGCCAGGGCGCGCAGCTCCTCGTGCGTCTCCGCCTCGCGGACGGCGCGATGCCTGTACGTGGCGATTTCCGCAGGGCTCGGGTTCACGATCAAGAGACCGCTGGAGCCGTCCAGGACCGCCGTCTCGCCACCTTTCAGTCGAGAGGTCGCGTCGCGCAGCCCGACCACAGCAGGAAGTCCCAGCGAGCGAGCCAGAATCGCGACGTGCGCCGTGCGTGTGCCCGCGTCCGTCGCGATGGCGGCAATGGCGGCGCGATCCAGCTGAACCGTTAGGCTCGGCGTCAGATCGTGCGTCACGAGAATGGCGTTGGTCCCCATCGGGACGTCGACAGGATCGTGATCGGGCAGCCCAAGCAGCATCGTCAGCAGGCGGATGTGCACGTCGGTGAGATCGCCCACACGTTCGCGCATCATCGGCACGGAGTGCTTGGCGAAGTGCAGACGCCAGTCGATGAGAACGAGGTCGACAGCCTTCTCCGCGCTCAGGTTCTGCCTAACGTACGACTCCATCTGGTTCAGCAGCTCGCTGTCTTCCAGGATGGAGATTTGAACCTCGAAGATCGCCGCCTCTTCCGCTCCGGCCTGGCGCTCGACGCGGCCCGCGATGGCTCGCAAGCGCTCGATTGCTTTCTGCACCGCGACGTGCAGACGGTCGATCTCTTTGCCGATCTGGTCGTCGTCGATGATGCGGTGCGGGACCTCGGGCGGCTCCCAGCGCAGCAGATGCACTGGGCCGATCACGATCCCCGGCGACGCGGAAATCCCGCTGAGCGCGCGTTCCACTTACTTCTCGCCGAAGCGGTTGGAGATCAGCGTCGAGAGTGCGTCGACGGCTTCTTTCGCATCAGGTCCATCGGCGCGAACGTTGAGCGCGGCGCCAAACTCCGCGGCCAACATCATCACACCCATGATGCTCTTGCCGTTGACCTCGAGGTCGTCGCGCGCGAGCCGGATATCCGACTTGAACTTCGCGGCGAGCTTGACGATCTCCGCGGCCGGCCGCGCGTGCAGGCCGTTCTTGTTGGCGATGGTGACGACGCGCTCGATCATGGTCGCAGCGTCGAGTAGAGAGCCACGAGAGTCAGTGCAATGAGACCGGCCTTCCATCCTTCAAGACGTCCTTGCAGGCGAACGAGCACCACAGCAGCGGCGAGCGCCACGAGTATGCCGAAGGCAAGTCGTACAATTCCTGACGGTCCTGACCCGGCGATGCGATCGAAGATAAGCGGGAGCGCCAACACCCCGAGTGCCGCCCCAGCGCGCCCGATGACCTGAGGTCCATGGCGCAAGATCGGCGTTCCCAATGACGGCGCAACGCGCAGTCCTTCGCGCCAGCCAACACGCAGGCCCCAGATCAGCAGCCAAATGTGGCCAACGTTGTAGAGCAACAGGAATCCAGCGAGGACGAGCAGCGGCCCTGCGCCAAGACCAAAGAGCGCCAAAGCCACGAGAGAGCAGAACGGCAACCACGCCGCCCACACCAGACGGTCGCCGAGGCTGCCTAACGGGCTGCATAGCGCTCGGCGATAACGCTCGATTTGTTTGGGCGCTTCGCCGTCAAGCTCCGCGCGCGCGAGAGCGCCGACAGCGACGGCGGCGAGATACGGATGTGCGTTGAAGTACTGACTCTGGCGTGCTAACGCCGCGCGATATGCCTCGCCTTCCGGACCCCCGGGCAAGAGACGCAGCGCCGGTTCCACACAAAAGCCGGTACCGGTTCCGATCAGCGTCTCGTAATTCCAGGACCCCTGAATTGCGAGAAGTCGCACGAACATCGCCACGTTAGTCCGCAGTGGCAGCGGAGGCGTGGTGCTGGTCATGTGAAGAATACAAGCAGGCCGCTGACCATGGCCGCCGCCAGCATGATGATGCGTGCGTTAGGCACGCTCGAGAAGTGCTTCCACACAGCGCTCGCAGCAACAGCCACCGACGCGATACCAAGCGTGAGCCGCGTGCTATCAGGAGACTGAGTCCAGCCGCGGGCCGCGATGTCACGCAGCGGGAGCGATATCGCGAGAAGCAATGCCGTTAGCGTAGCGCCGCGCAAAAGGTCCGCGGCGAGGCCGCTCAGTTGCAGGCCGAGGATGACTCGTGGGTCCCCGCTTGCCACAGCGTCGTGATTGCGGCGCGCGCGCTGCGCGTTGAGCGTGCGCAAGCGAATCATCGACCATCCGCCGAGCCAGGCACCGCTCAGTCCAATGATCACTGACATGACGAGTGCGCCGGTGGAACCGCTTGGCGTATCGGCGTAGAGTGCGCCGCCAACAAGCGACGCCGATCCCCACTCCGGATAGCGCGACGCGCCCACAGGCAGAGTCTCGAGCGCGAAGCACTCGAGGATGGCGCCACACAGCAGTCCGAGCGAGGCGTTGCCGGCGATGGCACCGCCTAACGTGGACGCGACGATAGGACGCGAGAGCATCGCCTGAGGAAAGCTCACGGTGTCGAAGCCGACGACGGCGCCGACCAGGACGACGCTGGCCATATCAGCGGGTGTCATCGCACGCCCTCCGCGCTCAACATCTCACCCAGCGCGAGCGGACGCGCGGCCGGTACGTCCTGCGCGGTGACTTCGATGCCTCGCGATTCGAGCGCGCGCAACGCATCCTCTTCCTGAGGACTGAGGAAAACGTAGCGCAGTCGCTGGACGCGACCGGGCCGATGATGGATGCCGCCGATGTTCACGCGCTTGATGCTGCCGCTCGTATCACACAGCTGCGCCATCGTCGGAATGTCGGCTGTGAGCAATAGCCCGCGCCTGTCGTCCGTTTGATAGCGCAAAAGATTCTCGGTCGCTCCAGTGATCGAATCGAAGTACACGCCCATCTCCGGCGGTACACCCATGCGATACAACTCCTGCTCCCACTCGCTCGCCGCGACTTCGTCGTCGACGAGCACGATGAACTCGAGGGCTAGCGGTTGACCCCAGCCAACGACCACCTGTCCGTGGATGAGCCGGTCGTCGATCCGATAGAGCTCAATTGCCACGCGGAGCCTCCGCGCTTCCTTCCACGGTCGCCAAAGCTGTGCGTCCGCGCTCGACTGCATAACGAGCCGTGTCGCCCGGCGTCATGGGCTCGCTGAACACGAATTCGAGCAGCGTTGCGAGGTTCGCGCCCGTCACGAGAACGAGATCGGGACGCTCGCGCAGCAGCCGCCGTGCGGCCATCGTGCAGCTGCCGGCCGGCAGATCTGTAAAGATCGTTGTGACGTTAGGCTGGCTCACCAGCTCGCGCATCTGCTTCTCGACGTCTTTCGCCGAGAGGTCGCGATTCGAGAAGGGCAGAAATACTTCCGGGCGACCGGCGATCTGCGCGACGGCGGAGATGATCCCCGTGGCGAAATCTGCGTGCCCGGCTACGAGTGCGCGGCGATCGGTCGGCGGACGGGTGCCGCTGCCGCTGGCGTTGCTTTCACTCATCGTCTTCCACGAGGTACTGGCGCACCTCGGAGGCCGCACGCATGTGCGTGATGAGGCGATCGTTGAACACTTTCGCCGCGTCCATGCCGCTGTACTTAAGCAAGTGATTCATCGCGATTACTTCCGCAATGACTGTAATGTTTTTCCCGGGGTTCAGATACACCGTAATCTTCGGCAGCGAGACACCGAGGATTTCGGTCGTCTCGCCGTCGAGGCCCGTGCGGTCGACGTCGCTGTGCTCCGACCACTCGACGAGCTGCACAACGACTTCGATGCGTTTCTGCTGGCGCACAGCGCGCACACCGAAGATATGCGAGATGTCGATCAACCCGACGCCGCGGATTTCCATTACGTGACGCTGCAGATGGTGGCCGCGGCCGATTACGACATCGTTACCGCGACGCGTCACGAGAACGAGATCGTCGGCAACGAGGCGATGCCCGCGTTCGACCAGGTCGAGCACGCACTCCGATTTTCCGATGCCGCTCGCGCCGGTGAACAACAGCCCGACGCCGAAGACGTCGGCCAGCGATCCGTGCAGCGTCGTCGCCGGCGCGAACAACTCTTCGACGACAGGCTTCGCCAGCCGATAGAACTCGGCCGTCTTGAGCGGCGAGCGATAGACCGGAATTCCTGCCGCGTCCATGAGTTGGAGCAGCGGCGCTGGCGGGTCCTGCGCTTTGGTGATGAACACGATCGGCAAGCCGAAGGCGCCGAACTGCTCCAGATTCTTGCGCCGATCGGCGTCGCCTAACGAGCGGAGGTAGGCGATTTCTGTCTCGCCGAGTACCTGCAACCTGTCGGCGACAAAACGTCCGACGAATCCGGCGAGCGCGAGGCCGGGACTCGAGATCTCACCCGTGGGGACGACGCGATCGGTGCCGACGATTTGACCGAGTTGCTCGAGCTCGAGGACCTCACACAGCCTCTCGATGACTTTTCCTACGGTGACTGGGGGACTCACGCCTTTACTGCCCGGCGCCGGCGCGATTTGGCTGGACGCTTCGCGTGATTCGTCTGCGACGCGAGATGCTCCAGTGCGAGATCCAGCGCGACGGCGTATTGGCTCGCGCGCCCTTCGGCGACGAGGTTCCTTCTTCGTGGTGCGTGCAGCACGATCTCCACGCGACGCGTGGGACCGTCGTGCTCGAAAACGATTTGCGCGTCCACCGCGCGTTTGAGCCGTCGCGCGAGTTTGGCGATTGTCTGCTCGGCCTTCCCTCGAACCAACTCGGTTACCCTCGCGTTATGCGAGCGCCACAGTATCTCCACAGGGTCAACCTCCGATCCGCACGATATTCGTTAGGTGCGCGGCGGTTTCGCTCGTCGCGCGTTCCCAGGTGAAGCCCAGCGCGAACTCGCGGGCCTTGAGCCCCAAGGCCGTAACGTCGCCCGGGCGTTCCGCCAAGCGGCGCATGGCGCCGCCGAGGGCGGTGACGTCGCCATGCGGCACAAGAAATCCGGTCTCGCCGTCGCGTACCGATTCACGAATTCCTGGGGAATTCGACGCCACGACGGGTGTGCCACACGCTGCCGCTTCGAGATTCGTGATGCCCCAACCTTCCTTTGGAGAGGTAAACACCAGCGCCCACGAACGCCGCAGCAAGTGAAGCTTGTCCTCTTCGCTTATGCGCCCAAGAAACGTCACCTGCCGAGACAGGTCAAGCGACGCCGTCAGTTCTTCGAGGCGTCGTCGATCATCGCCTGCCCCAGCTATTTCCAGCCGAGCGCTCGGTATGTCCAGCGCTCGAAAGCCACGCAGGATCAGATCCACACGTTTATACCGTTTCAAGCGACCCAGGTACGAAAACGTAGGCTGTGGGGCGCGCAGCTCGGGCCGCGGTGTGAAGTGATTCGTGTCGATCCCGCAGTAGATGACGCTGATGTGATCGCGCGGAATGCCCCGCGCTGCCAAGTCATCCGCTGTACTCTCGCTGATCGCCTGGAAGGGAACACGACGATAAACGCTCGGAATCGGACGTTCGAGCGTCCACACGAGTGCAGCGAGAGGAATCGGCGCTTCCTGGAACACTGTGTCGCCGAAGAGATGCGGAACAAGCGCAACCACCGGTGTCGTGGTCCAGCGCGGTGTGTACAGCGGGACCTTGTTGATGTCCTCGACAATGACGTCGAAGCTTTTCTGCGCGACAAGCTCTCGATAGGCGCCGCGTGCGAGGAATGGAAACGTGTAACGCGTGCCGACGCGATGCACGTGCATTCCGTCCAGCTCCGCTGTCGCCGGTGCGTTTGGCCAGCCTCCGCACAACAGCGTGACGTCAAAGCCGACCCTCGTCAGGCGCCCAAAGATTTCATGCAGATGTGTCTCGGCGCCGCCAGCGAGTGGGTTCTCGCGATCCTGCCAATTCACGACGAGAAGACGCACCTACAGAGTCCCGAGTTGTCGCGCGATCGCATCGAGCACACCGTTCACGAAGCGGGCGCTTTCGAGCGTGCCAAATCGCTCGGCGAGAGTCACGGACTCCTGAATCACTACCCTCGGCGGTGTGATTCCTGTCATTAACTCCGCCGAACCGAGCCGCAGCACAGCCCTCTCGATTGCGCCTAACCGTCCCAGGCGCCAATTGCGTGTCGCGGCTGCGATGCCGGCGTCTATTTCGTCGATTCGCGTCTCCACAAGGGCCAAAATGGGTTGCGCGACGTCGCGCTCTTCCTTCGCTACCGCGAGATCGGTCCACACGCGATCTGCATAACGTTGGAGCGATGGGGCTGTCGATCGTCCTGCGAGGTCCCACGCGTAGAGCACTTGTATCGCGCGCGCGCGGGCGCGGCGACGCATGCGCTGTTCAGACCTGCTCAGCCGCATCCAGGCGATCGAAAAGATCGGCCATCTCGAGTGCCGCCATCGCCGCGTCCCAGCCTTTGTTCCCGTGGTCCCCGCCAGCACGCGCTTCTGCCTGTGCGAGGTTGTCGCACGTGAGGAGCCCGAATCCAATCGGCAGATCGAACTCAGCGATCGCTCGAGAGAGGCCACGCGCAGCTTCGTTCGAGATGTAATCGAAGTGCGGCGTCTCGCCTCTGATAACGGCGCCTACGGCGACGATCGCGTCGTAGCGCTCAGTCGCGGCGATATGGCGCACGGCGCCGGGAAGCTCCCATGCGCCGGGCACCCAGATCACGTCGGCGTCGTCGAACGCGACGCCATGGCGCGTGAGCGCGTCGAGCGCGCCTTCGACGAGGCGCTGTGTGACTGACTCGTTGAACCGGCTCGCGACCACGGCGCAGCGCCGACCGGCGCCGTTAGGCGAGCCGCTGAACTCCGCCATCTACGACGCGAGCATGTGGCCAAGCTTGAGGCGCTTGGCGTTGAGGTACCCCGCGTTGGCGTCGGTGGCCGGCGCCTCGATGCGCACGCGATCGACGACTTCGAGTCCGTAGCCTTTGAGGCCGACGAGCTTCTTGGGATTGTTCGTCAAGAGCCGCACCGACTTGAGCCCCAGGTCGAGCAGGATCTGCGTCCCGATGCCGTAGCTTCGAAGATCGGGCTTGAAGCCTAACGCCTCGTTCGCTTCCACCGTGTCGTGACCGGCGTCCTGCAGCGCATAGGCCTTGAGCTTGTTGAGAAGGCCGATGCCGCGTCCCTCCTGATCCAGGTAGACGACGACGCCGCGGCCCTCGCGCACGATCGCGTCCATCGCGGCCATGAGCTGCCAGCCGCAGTCACAGCGCCGCGAGTGGAAGACGTCTCCCGTTAGGCATTTGGAATGCATGCGCACCATTACGTTCTGCCCGTCGCCAACGTCGCCGTACACCAGCGCCACGTGCTCTGCACTGTCGACGTCGTTGCGATACCCGATGATCTTCCACTCGCTCGGCGGAGCTTCAATAGGGAGCATCGCTTCGGCCACTCGGTGCACCAGGCGCTCGTGCTTGAGCCTGTGCGCCACGAGATCGGCGACCGTGATGAACGTGAGCCCGTGCTCGCTGGCGTAGGCTTCCAAGCCATCGCGCCGCATCATGACGCCGCTGTCGTCGAGGATCTCGCAGAGCACGCCAGCAGGCGTTAGGCCGGCGAGTCGGCAGAGATCGACGGCTGCCTCCGTATGACCAACGCGCTGCAGGACACCGCCATCACGCGCCTTGAGCGGATGCACGTGCCCTGGTCGCCTGAGTTCAGCCGGTGTCGTGCGCGGATCAGCCGCCACGCGAATTGTGGTCGCGCGGTCCGCAGCTGAAATGCCAGTCGTCACGCCAAACTTCCCCGCCGCATCGATGCTCACCGTGAAGGCGGTCCGCATCGCTTCGGTATTCTCGGTCTCCTCGCTTTGCATGGGCAGCTCGAGCGCCTTGATGCGATCCGCAGTGAGCGCCAGGCAGATCATCCCCTTGGCGCGCAGCATCAAGTTCACCTTCTCGGCCGTGATCAGCTCAGCGGCGCAGATCAGGTCTCCTTCGTTCTCGCGGCCCTCGTCGTCCGCTACGACGACGAATTTTCCGAGTTTGATGTCTTCGATTGCTTGTTCGACGGTGCCGAACGGCATAGGTCAGAGGTCTGAGGTCTGAGGTCTGAGGTGCGCGGCCAAAAGACGCCTAACGTATTTCCCGATCACGTCTCCCTCCACGTTCACCAGATCGTTCTCGGCAATCACGCCAAGCGTCGTATTGGTGCGTGTGTATTCGATGAGCGCCACTTGAGCGACAGACGGCGCCGGCGTCGCGTTGATCGTTAGGCTGACGCCATCGATTGTAATAGATCCGTGCGGTATCAGCAGTTCATCCAGCTCGGCACCAACGTCAACGTCAACGAGCAGCGCGTCATCGCCCTCGCGCACAGAGACCACACGACCAACGGCGTCCACATGCCCTTGCACAATGTGGCCGCCGAGCCGGTCGCCAGCCCTGAGCGCGCGTTCGAGGTTCACGCGCGTTCCCGCGCGCCAGCGCGACATCGTCGTGCGCGAGCGGGTCGTGTCCATTGCGGCCGTCAGAAAGGCCCCGCTGACGACCTCGCGGACCGTCAGGCAGGCCCCACTCACCGCGATGCTCTCTCCAGGAGCCAGGTCTGGATACGGACAGGCGATGCGAAG
>DASYRX010000247.1:0-32227 GCA_036003845.1 Gemmatimonadaceae bacterium
CCGGCTGGGGCTGGTGTCGGTGTCGGCGCAGTCCAGCGGCCTGATTCGACATCGAACCAGCGCTGCTCGAGCCGACGGCTGTACGCTTTCGCGATGTCGTCACCCTGCGGCCGCGAACGCACTTCGTCCATCAGCAAGCCGGTGTACGCCCTGGTCGCCACACCTGTGAGCTTGCGGATGCCACGATAGGCCAGGTACAGATCGTCGGCTGTGAACGTCACGGTTTGATCGGCGTAATTGACTCCGGGGATGCTATCCATGAGCGCGAGGCTCGCTGGCGGATACGCGTGCAGCGCTGCCGTGATCGGCCTGGAGATGCGCATGGCTTTGGTCTTTCCCTCGCGCAGATTGTGCACGGCTCGTTCGGCCTTGGCACGCAGCTCGGCGTGCGCTTCGTCCACCGGCCGCAACTCCACACTGTCCGCCGCGAGCGCTTTCTTCACAGTGACGAACTCGATCCACGGCATCGTCTCGAGATCGCGCGCCAGGCGATCGTCGCCGGACCCGAAGATCACGGGAATTCCCTGGCGTCCCCATGAAAGGCCGACGATCTCGGTCTCGGTCACGGTCTTTCCGTTGAAAATGACCTCCATGCCTAACGTGAGCGTGTGGGAGGCAAAGCCGCGGCTACCGGTCTTGGCGTGCATCCCGACGACGGCAACCGCATCGTACGCCTTAGGCTCGACGAGATCGAAGTACGTGTCGAATGGCTTGTCGCGGAAAACTTGTTGCGCGCGTTTGTCGAGCAGGTCACGCCGGACGTCCGGCTCGGGGTTGCCGCTACCGTGACCGTCGACGACGTGCACCTCGGTCGCTCCGCCGGCATAGAGTCCGTCGACGACGGCGTTGATGTCGGCGACGAGGAGCTCCTGCCCCTTCGGGTACTCTGGCGAGCCGAAAAAGAACTGCTGCGGATCGTTCTCCCCCGAGAGGCCTTCCATGTCATGCACGATGAGGACGCGCAGGCCGTCGCTGGTGTCGGGGCGCACGTCGCTCACCGTCCAGGGTTCAGTGAGTGGAGCCGGTGGCGGTGCTTGCCCGCAAGCCAGGACGCTGGCGAGAAGCGCCACACAGAGGGAGACGGGAAATCGAATCATGCGCATATTGTACCGTCGCCAGTTTGCTCCCGCCAGAGCGCCGAGGCTGCCTAACCAGTTGGCTTCGACCCGAGATGCGACACTCTAACGGAGAACTCCATGCGCATCATCGTCATCGGGCTCGTGATCTTCATTTGCTTGTACGCCGCACGCGCCATCCGTTCGAGGGGACGCGGCGATCAGTGAGGCCAAGGCGGCTTTGTCCTCCGCGTTAGGCGCAGCCATGATGCTCTTGCGACATCTCCTCTCCGTCGCGGCGCTTCCGTTCATGGTGACAATCGTCATCCCTGTCTGGCTCGCCCGGCGCAATGCCGTGACCGTTGGCGTGGCTGGGAGCGTCCCCCCGATGCTGCTCCAGGTCGTCGGCGTGGGCGTCCTCGGCATCGGGCTCGCGTTGTTTGCATCCTCGCTGCGGCGCTTTGCGACTGAAGGCGAAGGGACACTCGCGCCGTGGGATCCGCCGCGGCGTCTCGTGGTCCGTGGGCCGTATCGTTATGTGCGTAATCCGATGATCTCGGGCGTCCTACTGATCCTCTTCGCCGAAGCGATGTTGCTACTCTCGCGAGCACACCTGATGTGGGCGCTCACCTTCCTCGCGATGAACGCGCTCTGGATTCCGTTGTTCGAGGAGCCGCAGTTGGCGGGGAGATTCGGGGAAGATTACGAAGAGTATCGGCGAAATGTCCCACGCCTAGTACCGCGGCTTAGACCGTGGGAGGCGAGGCCTCACGCGTTGGGTCAAAACAAGGAGCCTTGAGTGGCGAGTCTCGAGTGCCGAGTCTTGAGGACAAGTAGCTCGCCTCAGCGGCCGCCCGTTAGGCATGCTAGTGATCATCATGTCCTGATGACGCGCTGCTCGAGACGCGCCGCTCAAAGCTTCTACATGGAGCGCCGAGCGACAGACCAACCGGTCTTACGGCGCGTACAGCTTGACGCGGATCTGTCTCGGTGGCTCGAGGGCATCGAGGATCGTTACGCGAATACGTCGAGTTGTCACTGGCTCGAATCGATCCAGCTTGCAGTATCCGATCGTCGTCCCACTGGCCATCTCGCGCCACGCGTCGCCGACTTGCGCCTGCAGCGCATAGCGAGCCACGAGTTGGCCGTGTGCGATGTCCTCCTCCAGGCGCGCGATTTCGAGTGACATCGGTCGCCCGAGATCTATGTCCACAGTGCCGCTGCGCGGACCGGTCGCGCGCCAAGCGATTCGCGCGCTCGATGCCACGTCCGTCGCGAAGAGTGCGTCTAACCGTTTCCGCATGCCCGCCAAATTCGACACGTCCGTGTCGTGCAGCAGACCGTGTGTCGTGGGCGGCACGTTCAGCAAGAGCTTGGAGTTGCGGCCGACTGACGTGAAGTAGAGCTGCGCCAGATCGTCCACGGACTTCACTTTCGAATCTTCAGCGGGGTGGTAGAACCACCCGGGGCGAATCGAAACGTCAGTCTCACCCGGACGCCATACGGTCCCCTCGGCGTCGCCGTTCTGCAGTGAGCGCATGACGTCATCACCTTGCTGGCCGGGAAACGTGACAATCGTTAGATCTACCGTCGACCAGTTCGTTGTTCCGGCCGCGCCGCGCTCGTTCCCGATCCAGCGGATGTCGGGTCCGGCATCCGAGAACATGACGGCGTTAGGCTGCAGCTTACGCACGAGACCCCAGACACGCGGCCAGTCGTACACCTGGCGTTTCCCGTTAGGCCCTTCGCCGTTCGCACCGTCGAACCACACTTCGCTGATCGAGCCGTACTGGGTGAGCAGCTCGGTGAGCTGATCGCAATAGAGATCGTTGTAGCGCGGCGAGTCACCGTACGACGGCTCGTGCCTGTCCCACGGCGACAGATAAAGACCGGCCTTGAGCCCTTCCGCGCGGCAGGCCTCCACGAATTCGCGGACGACGTCGCCTGCTCCGCCGCGCCACGGACTCGATGCCACCGAGTGCCGCGTCGTCTTGCTCGGCCACAGACAAAAGCCGTCGTGATGCTTCGCGGTGAGGACCATCGCGCGGAACCCAGCGGCTCTAGCGGATCGCGCCCATTGACGCGCGTCCAAACGATTCGGCGCGAAGACGCTTGGGCTCTCCGTCCCGTCACCCCATTCACGATTCGTGAACGTGTTGACGCCAAAGTGAATGAAGATCGCCAACTCGTCGCGCTGCCACTCGAGCTGCGCCGGGGATGGCATCGGCCGAGCCGCCAAGTCGAAGGGCAGACGGGAGGCAACCAGCGCGCCGGCAGCCGTTCCGAGAAAATGGCGGCGCGAGACGAAGTAGTCGCTCATGCGAGAAGTCTCACCTAACGAGCAAATCGCCGCGCAAGCGGATGTCACGCGACGACGCGCCGATGAGGACGCGAAATGTTCCCGGTTCGACAACTTGCCGCATGTCGGCGTCGAGCATGCTCAGGTGCTCCGGTGTGAGCGTAAACGATACTTGCTTCGTCTCGCCTGGCGCGAGGTGCACCCGCGCGAAGCCCTTGAGCGCCATGATCGGTCGCGCCGTCGACGCGAGGACGTCGCGCACATATAGCTGCACGACGTCGTCTCCGGCTCGTGAGCCCGTGTTCTTGACGCGACATGTCACGATGCTGTTGCCGGCCGCGTCTATCGTTCCCGGTGTAATCGTTAGGTCCGAGTACTCGAAGCTCGTGTAGCTCAGGCCGAAGCCGAACGGGAACAACGGATGGCCCGTGAGGTCGACGTAATCATCACCGCGTCCCGTCGGTTTGTGGTTGTACACGAGCGGGAGCTGACCTTCCGCCATCGGAAACGTGATCGGCAATCGGCCGGCCGGGTTGTATTCGCCAGTAATGACGTCGGCGATGGCGTTTCCGCCCTCTTCACCAGGATACCAGACGTGCAGCACGGCACGAACTCGGTCGAGCCAGGACGACATCGTGATCGCGCTTCCGCCGACAAGAGCCACCACAACCGGTTTGCCGGTCGCCGCAACCGCGCGGATGAGCTCTTCCTGATGCCCCGGGAGACGCAGCGACGCTCTATCGCGGAACTCCCCTTCCTCGATGCCCGCTACGACGATTGCGGCTTCGCTGCGCCGAGCGATCGTCACGGCGCTATCGATCTGCACACGCCAGTCGCGCCTAACGCCGGCATCCCAGACGAGCTTGAGACGGGCGTTCCCTGTGCTCTCGAAGTACTCCAGCTTGATGGCATGCTTCGAACCGGGCGTGAGCCGCAGCTCGACGAGTCGGCTGCCAAATGACCGCTTGGTCCAGTTGTCCAGCACCAGCCGTCCGTCCACCCAAAGGCGATAGCCGTCGTTCCCTTCTATTCCAAGTCGTCTCACACCACTCGGCGGCGCGGTCAGCGTTCCAGTCCAGCGCGCCGAGTACCAATCGAGGGGGATGCCGGGGGCGGGCGAATTGAGCGTCCAACCGAAGTCGATCGTTGGATCAGTGCGCGCGACGCGAGGCGCACCGTCCAACTTGTTGTTGTCGTAGTACTCGCCGCGAAGCCCCACGCTCGATCGTCCGGCGTCCACGAATGAGAGATACTCCGCGGAGACTACGCCATACTCCGGCGTTAGGCGCCCCGGGCCTCGCGCATAACGAATCGTCGCTGATGTGCCGAGTGCTGTGCGCAGTCCTTCGAGGATCGAAGTCTTTTTGATACCAGGGCCGCTGTAGCCGCCGAGCCTCGCTTCGCTCGCGTCAACGCCGAGTACAGCTATCGATTTGATGCCACGCTTGAGCGGCAGCGTCTCACGCTCGTTCTTGAGCAGTACGATCGACGCGCGCGCTGCCTCACGAGCGAGGGAGCGATGCGTCGCATGTCCGTTCCAGTATGCGGCGGAGTCGGGATCGACCTGCGCGTTCTCGAACAGTCCCAACTCGAACTTCGCACGCAACACACGCGCGACCGCCGAATCGATCACGGAATCTGCGACGAGTCGGGCCTGCACGGCTCGCAAGTATGGCTGATGCTGCTCGTACGACGACTGGAAGACGACATCGAGTCCCGCATCGAATGCGTGTTTGACCGCAGTCGCCGTGCTCGCCTCGGTGTGATGCAACACCGTCGCGCCACCGGTCGCCGCTGCATCGGAGATGACGAAGCCCGTAAATCCCCAATCGCGCTTGAGCTTCTGCGTGAGTAACGGCTTGCTCTGAGTGGAGGGAAGGCCATCGACCGAGTTGTACGCGGTCATGACGGAACGCGCCCGGGCCTGCTGGATCGCAGTACGAAACGGGGGATAGTACAGCTCCTCGAGCACGCGCTTGCTCACGTCGATCGGATAGCTATCGCGGCCACCAGCGCCGACGTTTGCCACAAAGTGCTTCGGCGTGGCGATCACGCCTGCGCGCTCGAACGCGCCGACGAAGGCGCGAGCCATGACCGAGGTGAGAAACGGATCTTCGCCGTACGTCTCTTCGACGCGCCCCCAGCGCACGTCATCGGCAATATTCACCACGGGCGACAGGACCTGCCTAACGCCTCGGCTGCGCGTCTCTTGCGCGATAGCCTCAGCGACATGCCTGACGAGAGCGCTGTCCCACGTCGCCGCGAGCGCGATCGCCTGCGGAAAGACGATCGCGGCTTCTCGAGCGAAGCCGTGTAACGCTTCGTCGAACGGAATGATCGGGATACCGAGCCTTGTGCGTTCGACGAAGAAGCGCTGGATCACGTTGATGCGATCGGCGTGCGCACGCGCTGCATTCGGCTGCGCAGTGTTGGGCGCAGGAGCGATCTGTAGACCGAAGACGCCGCGCGAATAGTCATGTGCGGGATCATCCAGATCGCCCGGAATCATGAAGAGCTGCCAGAACTTCTCCTCGAGCGTCATGCGGCCGAGGAGATCCCGCACGCGTTCGGTTACCGGACGCTGTGCGTCGCGGTAGGGGAGCGGCGTTTGTGCCTTCCCAGAGGTGGAGACGCCACAAACGACCAGAACTGAGAGTGCCGCGCGCACGGTATGCATTGTGGCTGAGGAACTTAGGCGCATCGCGGGCGCATGGGAGATCGTGGCGCTCGGCGGCATGGCGAAGCGACACTTTGCGCGCGTTGCGGTGGCCCAGTCCCGTCCGCAACTTTTGCGACCGCAGCAGCCGCCGACCCGGCGCCTAACGAACACTCAATCAGGTGAGCGCTCATGCGCTTGTGCCTTCTCATTTTATTGGCATTCGTCGCAGCCGATCCACTGGCGGCGCAGGGACGCGTGTATGGGCCCGCTGGGCGTCCACCGCGCGCCCGACTCGACTCGCTCATCGCGATATTGCCGGATTCGCTCAAGCCATTCGCTCGGTCGTTGCTAGACTCGGACAGCGTCGAAGTGCGCGGCATAGCCGGCAATCAACTCGCCGACTATCCGGAAGCGACGACGTTTCTCTTTAGCGTCGTCCCGCACGACCCGTCCGCGCGAGTTCGCGACTTGTCGATCATGAATTCGTACTTCTATCCGCACATGCGCAACGACTCCCTCGTCCGGAGCACCCTCGAATGGATGGTGCTCGAGGATCCGAGTCCAGCAATCGCGAGGCGCGCTCTCAATCAGTTGCGCTCCTTCGACATCAAGCCTTTGAGACAGCTCGTCGATCAGCGCATGAAAGCAGCTCGCGCCAAGGGAGATTCGGCGATCGCTGCGAACATGGATCTCGAGGACGAGTGGTCCAACGCGGACGCAGGGCTCTTGCTCCCATCGTTTTTGCGACACGCGCCGCCTGTCTTCGCAGCCGCTCCAGCGAATCAGACGATCCGCGTGCTCGCCTTTGGCGATTGGGGAACGGGCCGGCCGAGTCAGATCGAGACGGCTGCCGCGATGCGCGCGTATCACGCGCAGCACGCGTTCTCCTTCGGCATCACGTTAGGCGACAACTTCTATCCCGAAGGCGTCGAGACTCCGACGGACCCCCGCTGGCGCACGCAATACGAGGAGCTGTATTCCCCGATGGGCGTCAAGATCTACGGCGTGTTAGGCAATCACGATCGCTACAACGGCGAGACGCCGGCCGCTGAGATTCTGTACTCACAGAAGAGCCCAACGTGGCGTATGCCGGCGCAGAATTACACGTTCACCGCGGGCGCGGCTCAGTTCTGGGCGATCGATGGCAGCGACATGACGGAGCACCAGCTGCGCTGGCTGCGCGCGAGCCTGGACAGCAGTACGGCGCGTTGGAAGGTCGTCTACTCACACTATCCACTCTATTCGTCGAGCGACTTCGGCGGCCGCGAGGGACATCTATATCCCAAGCTCTTTCCGATCCTCGATGGTCGAACCGATGTGTTTGTCGCTGGGCATCATCACAGCATGCAGCACATCAAGCCGATCGGGAAACTGAATCTCTTCATCGCCGGCAGCGGCGGTGCTTCGAGCTATGGCGTCAACGAGAAGGATCCGCGGGCCATTTTCGCGCGCTCGAGCTACGGGTTCGCCGTAATCGAGGTGAGCGCGCGCGAGTTCACCGTGCGCTTCGTCGACACGAAGGAAGGGGAGGTTTATAAGACGACGATTGTGAAGTAGGTCTGAGGGTTGAGGTCTGAGGTGGCTTAGCTCGCGCGCCGGATCTCGAAGCAGCAGCGAGGACGAGTGATGTCGCTGCGATCGCAGTGTTCACGCACGTCGGCGTGGAGGAACTCGCCTAAGAACGCCGCCATCGCCTGGCAGGCCGTGGACTGGCCTTGAACGGCTTCGGCGAGGAGACAACCGGAGCTCTGGATGCGCAGCGGCTCGATGCGCACTTCGTTAGGCGCTCCCAGCTCGTGCAACAGCGTCGAGGCCGCCGCCGCGCGCTCGCGCAATGAACCGGCTGGTCGAGGGAACGACGAGGCGAGCCGCTGACCGACATCGCGCATGATGCGATCGAGCTGTCGCTTGGGCAGGCGCTCGGTCAGCACCCGCGTCAGATGCGACGCGAACGGCACATAGGCGCGCGAAAGACCAGCCTCCACACCCGGGGCGACGTCGTACACGCTGGCGGGCCGCGTGGCGCCACGTTCAGCGACGACACGGACGGTTCCGTCGCGCTCAAGTGCCAAGAGGTGCAGTCGTACGGCGTGATACGTGAGCGACAGTCGCGAGGCGATCTCGGGTGCTGTCATCGGCGAACGGCGGATGAGCTCGACGATGCGGCGCTTCGTCCCTTCCGGCGATCTGGTGCGTTTCTCCCTGGACGTCATGAAGGACTAGATGTTGCAGTAACTGCTTACATATCTCACAAAGGCGCAGCCCGCCTAACTACTTCCCGACCGACCATTACAGGAGGATGGTCATGCGGCGCATCAAGTATACGCTCTGGTCTCTCGCGTTCGCAGTGGCGCTGCTCACGGCATGCCGCGAATCGCGGCCGACGGCGCCAGCCGTCAGCGACAGCGCCCTGACCGAAGAAAACGTCGGAGACGGTCTGACAGTCGAGCGCGGTCGCGAGATTTTTCGCTTCGACACCTTCGGCGACGAGACATTCTGGACGGACACCCTGCGTATGCACGAGGTGATCCGCTCATCCGTGAGCCCGACTACGGCGCTGTCTGTCGGATTGAAAGTCGACGTCACTGCTTTGCCGAATTCGGTGAAGGACGCTCTCGCCGCGGGGAAGATCAATCTGGATGATCCGGCCGTTACGGTGACACTGCTCAAGCTCGGCGCTGTCGTCGGACTGCTGGGTGTTGTCGACGCTAACAACGTGCTCCAGCGCGTGGGCATTACCTGTGCGATTTGTCACTCCACTGTCGACAATTCGTTCGCACCGAGTATCGGCAGGCGCCTCGATGGTTGGCCGAACCGCGATCTGAATCCGGGCGCGATCGTGGCGCTTTCGCCGGCGCTCACGGCCGCCCAGAAAGCCGTCTACAACTCGTGGGGACCTGGTAAGTACGACCCACGCTTCAACATCGATGGCCAGAACCTCCCGGTGGTGCTTCCGCCGGCGTTTGGCTTGCGCAATGTCGCGCGCGAGATTTACACAGGCGACGGGCCGGTCTCGTACTGGAATGCGTACGTGGCCATTACGCAGATGCACGGGCACGGGCGATTCGTCGATTCGCGCATCGGCGTGTCGGTGAACAACCCGCCGGATCTCGTTTCGTCGAAACTGGATGCACTGCGCGCCTATCAATTCAGCCTAACGGCGCCCAAGGCGCTGCCGGGGACCTTCAATGTGGCGGCGGCTGAACGTGGACGGCTTGTGTTCAATGGCGCCGGACGTTGCGCGTCGTGCCACACCGGCATCGCGTTCACTGACGTCAATGCCGGCATACTGCACGCCCCAGGAGCCGTCGGACAGCTTGCAGCCTACGCGCTGCGCAGCGCGACAAAGATGTATCGCACGACGCCGTTGCGTGGGCTGTG
The DNA here is from genome assembly GCA_036003845.1 of Gemmatimonadaceae bacterium. Taxonomy (GTDB): domain Bacteria; phylum Gemmatimonadota; class Gemmatimonadetes; order Gemmatimonadales; family Gemmatimonadaceae; genus DASYRX01. The sequence continues at coordinate 9,395 of DASYRX010000247.1, forward strand.
GCACCCACCACAACTCGTGGGGCCCTATTTCCATGACGGTAGCGCGCCGACACTGGACGCCGTCGTCGCTCACTACGTCAAAGTGCTCCCCTTAACGCTGACTCCACAGCAGAAGGCAGATCTGGTGGAGTATCTCAAGACTCTATGACGATTCTTCGGGCTCATGAACGGAGGTATCTCATGCAACGCTTAGCTCACAACGTGTTTGTCGCTGCGCTGGCGGCGCTCGTCGCCGGATGTGCATCGTCGGGACGCACGACGACAGTTGAATCACGCGGAACCGTAGCTCTTACGACTGCCCAATCGTTCCGTGACGCGATGCGTGTGCTGTGGAGCGATCACGTCGTGTGGACGCGCGAATACATTGTCGCCGCCGTCGCGGATCATCCAAGCGCGAAAGCGGCGTCCACACGTTTACTCAAGAACCAGGAGGACATCGGCAAAGCAATCGTGCCCTACTACAGCGCCGATGCTGGTAACAAGCTCACCGACCTTCTCAAGCAGCACATCCTGATCGCGGTGGATCTGGTCGCAGCGGCAAAGGCAAACGACGCGTCGAAGCAGGCAGACGCGGACAAGCGCTGGCATACGAACGCCGAGGAAATCGCGACGTTTCTGAGCGGCGCGAATCCGAACTGGCCAAAGCAGACGCTGCTGGACATGCTTAACGAGCACCTAACGCTGACGACGCAAGAAGCAGTCGCGCGTCTCAAGGGAAACTGGGACGAGGACGTCGCAGCCTTTGATAAGATTTACATGCAGGCAATGAAAATGGCCGACGCGCTGTCCGACGGCATCATCAAGCAGCACGCGACGATGTTCTGAGTCGCAGCTGCCAAACGGCGCGCTAGTAGTTCGACACCCGCGGGTCATCGCCCGCGGGTGTTCTGTTTTTCACGTGGGCCCCCATTCGCCTAACAAGCTCCGCCCACGGGAAGGCGTGCCACGAGTGTCCTTTCATCGGGCGACCGTACGTGAATTCGGCATCAGACGCCGGATTGGTCGCGCTCTTGGCAAACTCCTCGAAGCGGTACACGGCGAGATTGAGATAGAAGTCGTCCATGTCGCCGGCGAAAAAATGCAGCTTTCCGGCGAGCTTTGGCCCGAGAGTGGCCCAGTTGCGCTGGGCGTACTCGCGCAGGTCGTAGCCGTTGTCGCGCCAATAGGCTGCCACGCTCTTGTCGATCGTTCCGGTGAGCTTGTTCCATAAAGGCTTGGGGTACCCATCCACGCTCACGGGACCATACAGCGCTTCCCAGGCGCCTAACTGGTATCCCGAGCGCCCCTTCGTGCCGAGCACTTCCTCGAAGAGACTGAGCTGCCTAACGCTCCAAATCCCCTGCCCTTCGACGCTGCGGCGGAACGGACGCTCGGTCACGGAAAACTGGCTATTCTGGATCACGAACGCGTTCGTGTCGGAATAGATGTCCACCAACTGATAGCGCCTGAAGTCGATCGGATCCGGCTGCAGCACCCACGCGCCGCCGAAATATTCCGGGTACTTGAGCTGGAGCGAGAGCGACTGCCAGCCGCCGGTCGATGCGCCTTAGACGAGCCGAGCGTACGGTTTCGCGATCATGCGAAAACGCTGTTCGAGGAACGGGATCACTTCCTCGATCATCGCGTCGCCATAGGGCCCGCTGTTCACCGAATTGAGCGAATAGGAGTCGGGGAAGAATGGCGTCTGCTGCTCGAAGCTGACCGCGATGAAGCGTGGGAAGCCGTCCGCGGTCCACGACCGATGGAAGTCGTAGCCGGTCTCGAGGCCGGTGGTCGTGTTGATCGTTCCACGTCCCCTAACGCGAGTGGAGCCTGTCGTGAACGAGAACGGGACGTTGTGGCCGAACGTGAGGACCGTGGGGTACTTCGCCGTCGGGTGATCGCTGTAGCCCTTGGGAAGCAGCACCGTCGCGTGAATGAATGTTGGCCGTCCCCAGAACTGGCTGAGCTTCCTACTTTCTATCGTCACGTACTTGACCCACTCCGTATCCGTCGGCCGAGTGGCTGGCGGCACGCGTTTGGAGACCGTTAGGTGGATCGTCGCGCCGTCGCCGACGCGCACTTTCTGCGGCTCGCTATAGAGATGTCCTGCCGCGTTGCTGAAGAATTCCTGCGTCCCGTCGTTCGTTGGCAGCCAAACCGTGTGGCCGTCGGCGCGGCGGACCTGATTGTACACGTTGATCACTGCTTGCACGGTGTATTCACCGGGCGGCAAAGTGCCGAGCGGTCCGGGATATCCTAACGAGCTTTGATCGATGACAGCGCGCCCACCGGCTGGAAGTTGTTCGAGGTCGATGGCGAACATCGCCGGTCCCTGTGGCCCGATGAGCAGGCGCGGCTCGGCTTGCGCTGTTTTCGATATGACGAGCACCAATCGTCCGCTGAGCGGGTCCGATTGGATTGCTGGAGAGACGTCCATTTCGAAGCGATTCGTCTGCGCCGTCGCGGCGCGGGTGGCCAAGACTATCGCGGCAGCACAGACCGATAAGAGCTTTACCACAGAGGGCGCGGAGTCACACAGCCGCCCCGCGCGGGGACGCGGCGGAAAAGCTGTAAACAGGGCGTAGCTCCCGTAGTTCCAGTCACTGCAGTTCTCCGCGACTTCGGGCGGGGAAAGGTGGTCTCCGCGTCCTCCGCGGTAAGGCCTCTTGATCTTTCGAGCCTAGACCTCGGCCAAACGCACAGGATACAGGGGGAAGGCCTCGGTCAGCTCGCGCACGCGCGAGCGCACATCGGTGAGCACCGCGTCGTCGTTAGGCGACTGCAGTACCGTATCGATAAGCTCGGCGGTGCGCTCCATCTCCGGCTCTCGCATGCGACGAGTTGTGACGGCGGCGGTGCCGATGCGGATGCCGCTCGTGACGAACGGCGACTGCGTTTCGCGCGGAACGGTGTTCTTATTGACCGTGATGCTGGCTTTGTCGAGCGCCTGCTCGGCAGCTTTGCCCGTTAGGCCTTTGTTGCGGAGATCCACCAACATGAGATGATTGTCGGTGCCGCCAGAGACGAGCTGGTATCCGCGCTGCGTCAGCGCGGCAGCCAGCGTCTTGGCGTTGTCGACGACTCCCTTGCAGTATCGAGCGAATGTCGGGGACATCGCCTCGCGCAACGCGACTGCCTTGGCCGCAATGACGTGTTCGAGCGGTCCGCCCTGAAGACCCGGAAAGACTGCCTTATCGATGATCTTGGCGTGTTCCGCCTTACATAGAATCATGCCGCCGCGCGGGCCACGCAGCGTCTTGTGTGTCGTAGTCGTGACGAAGTCGGCGTGCGGCACCGGCGATGGATGATTCCCCGTCGCGATGAGTCCCGCGATGTGCGCCATGTCGACCATGAGATACGCGCCGACCTCGCGTGCGATCTCGGCGAACTTGGGAAAGTCGATGATGCGCGGGTACGCGCTCGCTCCGGCGATGATCAGCTTGGGACGTTCGCGCTGAGCGACCTCGCGCACGTTGTCGTAGTCGATGAAACCGCTGTCGTTCACGCCATAGTGCACGGCGCGATAGAGAATGCCCGAGAAGTTGACCGGCGATCCGTGCGTTAGGTGTCCGCCCTGCGAGAGATCCTGGCCTAACAAGGTGTCGCCAGGTTTGAGCACGGCGAAGCAGACGACGGCGTTGGCCTGCGCGCCCGAGTGCGGCTGTACGTTCGCGTGATCCGCACCGAACAGCTGCTTAGCGCGATCGATGGCGATCTGTTCGATCTGATCGACGAACTCGCAGCCACCGTAGTAGCGCTTACCCGGCAGTCCTTCGGCGTATTTGTTGGTGAGCGGACTTCCCATCGCTTCGAGCACGGCCGGTGAGACGAAGTTTTCGCTGGCGATCAACTCCAGACCGTCGGATTGCCGCTCGATCTCGCGCACGATGAGCGCCGCGATGTCGGGGTCAGCTTCGCTCAGTGCGCGGCCCGGAGGGCAGCGATCCCAAAGATGCCAGGCGTTCACTCGTTACTCCTCCGCAAAGGGGTCGGACCCCTTTACTCGTTGGTCAGTCGGCTCGATCGATTTTCTTGACGCGTGGCGTGTGACGACCGTCTTCGAACGGCGTGTCCAACCAGGCGTCGAGCATTGCGCGCGCGTCGTCGTCGGAAACGAAGCGCGAGGGGATGACGAGAATATTCGCGTCGTTATGCGCGCTGGCGAGAGCGGCGATCTCAGGATTCCACGCCAGCGCGGCGCGCACGTGTGGATAGCGATTCGCGGCCATCGCCATGCCCTGCCCCGACCCGCACAATAGTACGCCGCGACGGACCTCGCCGCTGGAGACCTGCCGGGCTATTGGATGGGCGAAATCGGGGTAGTCGGATGGTGCAGTCGAGTTGGTACCCTCGTCGTCCACGTCGAAACCGCGCGACTTGAGATGCGCCGCGAGAACCTCTTTCTGCTGGTATCCCGCGTGATCGGCGGCGATGGGGATGCGTTCTGCCATGTGTTAGCCCTTGTTAGGCCATTGTGGATGTGTGCGCACGAGACCGCGCACCTGGGCGATACGCTGCTCGGCGAGGCGTTCGGCCGCCTCGAAGGCCGGCAGTCCATGCTCGCGAGCGATCTGGAACATGCCTAACGTGGTGTGGTAGATCTCGTCGGCCTTGCGCAGCGACCGCTCGCGCGACCAGCCGGCCAGCTCGCTGTAGACGTTGATCACACCCCCCGCATTGGCGACGAAATCCGGTGCGTACAGGATGCCGCGCTGGGCGAGCATCTCGCCGTGGCGTTCCTCGAGCAGCTGATTGTTCGCCGCGCCGCACACGATCTCAACCTGGAGTTGCGGGATCGTGTCATCGTTGATGATGCCGCCTAACGCGCACGGCGCGAAGATGTCGGCTTTGACTCCGTAAATCTCGTCCGGCTCGACCGGCGTGGATCCGAAGTCGTCGACGCAGCGCTTGATACGCGCGGGGTCTATGTCGGTGACGGTGCTGCAGGCGCCGGCCGCGTGCAATTCCTGGCAGAGGTAGTAGCCGACGTTGCCAGCGCCCTGCACCGATATCGTCTTGCCGTTCAGCGCATCCTTGCCCCAGCGGTGCTTGGCGCACGCCTCAATCGCTCGGAAGACGCCGCGGGCCGTAACAGGCGACGGATCGCCCGAGCGGTTTGCCAGTCCGGCGACGTACTCGGTCTCCATGTGCACGAAGTCCATGTCCGCCGTGCTCGTCCCGACGTCTTCGGCCGTCACATAACGGCCACCTAACGATTCGACGAAGCGGCCGTGCGCGCGGAAGAGCATCTCGCGGTTGACCGCGCGATTGTCGCCGATGATGACGGCCTTGCCTCCGCCAAGGTTGAGGCCTGCGACCGCGTTTTTGTACGTCATGCCGCGCGCCAGGCGCAGCGCATCGATAATGGCTTCCTCATCGGAGGCATACTGCCAGAAGCGGGTGCCGCCTAACGCAGGCCCCAGGGTCGTATCGTGCACGCAGATGATGCCGCGGTAGCCCGTCGCTCGATCGTAGCAGACGAGAAGTTGCTCATGGCCATAGTTGGCCATTTCGTCGAAGAGTTCCACCAAATCTCGGGGTTAGGGGTTAGGGGTTAGGGGTTAGGCCCCTCACCTCACCTTCACCTCAGACCTCCTACGATCTCGCATACAACTCTCTCGCAATCACGACGCGCTGGATTTCGGACGTCCCTTCATAGATCTCGGTGACTTTGGCATCGCGAAAGAGGCGCTCGACCGGAAACTCCTTCACATAGCCATAGCCGCCGAAAATTTGTATCGCTTGCGTCGTTACCCACATCGCGGTTTCGCTCGCGAGCAGCTTGCTCATGGAGCTGAACTGCGTGACGTGCTCGCCGCGATCCTTCGCCGCCGCGGCGGCATACAAGAGTGCCCGTGAGGCCGTGACCCGCGTGGCCATATCGGCGAGCTTGAACTGAATCGCCTGGAACTCCTTGATGGGCTTGCCGAACTGCTTGCGCTCGGCGGCATAGGCCGTCGCGTGCTCCAACGCCGCACGCGCAATGCCGAGCGCTTGCGCTGCCACTCCCAGCCGGCCGTGCTCGAGCGATTGCATCGAATAGACGAAGCCCATCCCGACTTCGCCCAATAGATTTGCGTTAGGCACCCTGAGATTGTCAAAATGCAGCTGCACGGTAGGTGACGCCCGCAATCCCATCTTGTCTTCCTTCTTTCCGATCTTGAAACCGGCAAGATCAGGCGTGACGACGAACGCGCTGATCCCGCGCGGCCCTTTGCGATCGATGGACGTGTCCGTGCGTGCCATACAGATGATCACACCGGCGTGCGGGGCGCTCGATACCCACGCCTTCACGCCGTTCAATACCCAGCAATCGCCGTCGCGCACGGCCTGAGTCCGCAGCGCAGTGGCGTCGGAGCCGGCCTCGGGCTCGGACAGCGCAAACGCGCCTAACAACTCGCCTCGCGCCAGCTTGCGCAGCCAGCGCTCTTTCTGCTCGGTTGTGCCGTAGTTCATGAGCATCTGGGCCGGCAGCGAATTGTGCACGCTCATCATGACGGCTACAGAAGCGTCGGCCGCCGCGATCTCTTCGAGCGCGACCAGATATGAGGTCGTATCCAGCGCGAGGCCGTCGTACTCTTCGGGGACGAGCATGCCCATGAAGCCAAGGTCGCCCAGTTTCTTGACGAGTGAGGGCTCGAAGTACGCGTTGCGGTCCCATTCGGCCGCGTGCGGACGGATTTCATCGTCGGCAAAACGGCGTGCCGTGCGCTGAATTGCGCGCTGCTCTTCCGTAAGTGGGATGAGAGCTAACAAAGAAGGCCTGAGGTCTGAGGTCTGAGGTCAAAGCTCGAAGGTCAAAGCAAGCATACCTAACGAGCGTATTCATAGAACCCGCGGCCGCTCTTTCTTCCGAGCCAACCTGCGGCGACGTACTTCCTGAGGAGAGGGCAGGGCCGGTATTTGGGGTCGCCGAGACCACTGTGCAGCACCTCGAGAATCGCCAGGCAGGTGTCGAGACCAATCAGATCGGCCAGCGCCAGCGGTCCCATGGGATGATTCATCCCGAGCTTCATAACGGTGTCGATCGCCTCCGCAGAACCGACACCTTCCATGAGGCAGAAGATCGCCTCGTTGATCATCGGCATGAGGATGCGATTTGCGACGAAGCCCGGATAATCGTTGACCTCGACCGGCGTCTTGCCTAACTGCTTCGCGAGATCCACTACCGTCGACGTCGTCGCGTCGCTGGTCGCCAGACCACGGATTACCTCCACGAGCTGCATCACCGGCACCGGATTCATGAAGTGCATGCCGATGACACGATCCGCGCGTGACGTCTTGGCCGCGATTTCGGTGATCGAAATGGAGCTCGTATTGCTCGCGAGAATCGCTGCAGGTGGCGTTAGGCGATCCAGCTCCGCGAAGATCTTGAATTTGAGCGGCGCGTGCTCCGTGGCCGCTTCGATCACGATCGACGCATCGGCGGCGGCGGCCAGATCGGTGCTGTCGGCGATGCGGCCGAGCGTGGCGTCTTTGACGGCCGCGTCGATCGTCCCTTTCTTGATCTGGCGGTCCAGGTTCCCGGCGATCGTCGTGCGTCCGCGCTCGAGCGCTTCGGCCGCGACGTCGATCATCGTCACGGACAGACCGGCCTGCGCACATACGTGCGCGATCCCGTTCCCCATCTGTCCCGCGCCGATGACCGCGATGCGGTCACTCATCCGCTTCTGTGCGATTTCTTCGACACGCAGAGCTAAACAGCACGCGAAACACTCATCGCCACGGCGTCGCCGCCGCCGAGGCACAGCGTCGCCAGTCCGCGATCCACACCGCGGTCAGCCATCGCGTGCAGGAGCGTCGTGAGCACGCGGGCGCCGCTGGCGCCGATCGGGTGCCCAAGCGCGATCGCGCCGCCGTTCACGTTCACGCGAGTCCAGTCCCATCCTAACGCGTCACCATCGGCCAGTGCCTGCGACGCGAAGGCTTCGTTGGCCTCGATGAGCCCGTAGTCGGCGATCGTGCTGCCGTCCTTTTTCATCAGGTTGCGCACCGCGGTGACGGGCGCGAAGAAAAGATCCTGCGGCTCCGTCGCTCCGGTGGCGTAGGCGTCGATCCGCGCCAGCACCTTGAGGCCGTGCGCCCGCGCGTATTCCTCGGAAGTCACGACGGTTGCCGCGGCGCCATCGTTCAGCGTGGACGCGTTCCCCGCCGTGACGCTGAGATCGGCCCCTGGCCGGTCCTGGTTCGGAAACGCTGGACGGAGCTTGCCTAACGTTTCCAGGGTGGTCTCTTTGCGCGGACCTTCGTCTGCATCGATGACTGTCGGGCCTTTCTTGCCCGGGATCTGCACGGCAACCGTCTCAGCCTTGAATTTGCCCGACTCCATCGCCGCGACTGCCTTGCGATGCGACTCGACGGCGAACTCGTCCTGCCGCTCGCGCGCGATGCCGGCTTTTTCGGCGGTGTACTCGGCGTGACTGCCCATGTGCACATCGCAGAAGGAGCACCAGAGGCCGTCTTTGATCATTCCGTCCACGAGCGTCTGATCGCCGAGCTTCACACCAGCGCGCATACCATAGATGTAATGCGGAGCGTTGGACATCGATTCCATGCCGCCTGCCACGGCGACTTGGAGATCGCCGGCTCTGATCGCTTGCGCCGCGAGCATCACAGCCTTGAGGCCCGAACCGCAGACCTTATTAACTGTCATCGCCGAGACCGTCGCCGGGATTCCGCTCTTGATGAGCGCCTGCCGGGCGGGCGCTTGGCCGACTCCGCCTTGCAGCACGTTCCCCATAATCACTTCCTGGACCTCTTTGGCGGGAACGCCGCTGCGTTCTACGGCGGCGCGAATGGCGATGGCGCCGAGCTGTGGTGCTGTGAGCGGAGCGAGTCCGCCGAGGTAGCGCCCGATTGGCGTGCGCGCGGCGGCGACTATAACAGGAACGCGAGCGGAATCAGCCATTGCTATCTATGGATATACGGCGAAGGCTTCAATCTCGATGAGCCATTCCGGGCTAACGAGCGACGCCACACCGACAGTGGAGCGAGAAGGCTTGGTCGGGTTCGTAGCGGTGCCAAAAAACTGGGCGTACGCGTCGAACCAACCCTGATAGTCGAACGCGTTCCCTTTGTTCTTGTCGGAGACGACGTAGACGCGCAGGTACACGACGTCTTTCATCGTTAGGCCCTTTTCTTTCAGTTGGCTCTCGATGGTGCGGAGAATGCTGATCCCCTGCGTCTTCGTGTCGCCGAAGCGCTGTGGCGAACCCGCGGGCGCGGTGCTGTCTGCAACAGACGGCACCGTCCCAGACGTCCAGAAGTACGCTTTATTGGCCGGGATCGCGACGTTCGAGGAGATCGGAGATCTCGGGCTGCCGGTAAACGTGACTGAGGTCGGAGCTTGAGCGGACACGGTGGTTCCGATGAGGAGGCCTAACGCGGTGAGATAGCGCATAGGGGTTAGGGGTTGGGGGTTAGGGGTTAGGCATGTGTCCGCGATCTGTGCGTGACTCACGGCACTAAGGCCCGGCTCCTGATTTCTGCGCCCACGCGCTCGATAAATGAATCCACAGACTCAATTTCTTGTTTCTTCCCTGCTCCGCGTATGCGGATCGCAAGCGTTCCCGCTTCGGCTTCGCGTTTGCCTAACACAGCCATATAGGGGATTTTCATCAGCTCCCCTTCGCGAATGCGGTAGTTCAGCGTGTCGCTGCGGTCGTCCATGCGAACGCGGATGCCTGCCTTCTTCATCCGCTCAACGACTTCGCGCCCCTGAGGTGCCAGATCATCTGAAATCGGCAGGACGCGCACCTGCTCCGGCGCCATCCAGACAGGGAAGTTGCCTGCGAAGTGCTCGGTGAGAATCGCGATGAAGCGCTCGAACGAACCGCTCACCGCGCGGTGAATCACCACGGGCCGATGCTCGGCGTTGTCATCGCCGACGTACGTGAGATCGAAGCGTTCAGGATTCTCGTAGTCGAGCTGAATCGTGCCTAGCTGCCAGCTGCGACCGATCGAATCCGTCGCGTGAAAATCGATCTTCGGGCCATAAAAAGCGCCGTCCCCTTCGTTTAATTCGTAAGGCGCACCTGTCGCTTCGAGCGCCGCACGCAGCATCGATTCCGCTCGATCCCACTGCTGGTCGCTCCCAATACGAACCTCGGGACGTGTGCCGAACTTGAGCTTGGCCTGCAGGCCAAATGTCTCGTAGTACGAGATGATGAAGTTCATCAAGAACTTCACCTCGTCTGTAATCTGACTCTCAGCGAGAAAGACGTGGCAGTCGTCCTGCTGAAACTGCCGAACCCTCGTTAGGCCCGACAGCGCACCCGTCAGCTCGTTGCGATGCAGGACGTCGAACGTGACGTATCGCAGGGGCAGCTCGCGGTACGAGTGCTTCTTCGACAAGTAATAGAGGTAGTGCGACGGACAATTCATTGGCTTGAGCGAGAGGTCATGCTCCTCCGTCTCCTTATCAAGCACGAGGAACATGTTCTCGCGGTACTTCCCCCAGTGTCCCGACTGCTCCCATAACGACTTGTTATAGAGCAGCGGCGTCTTGAGCTCTTTGAAATGCTCGGCCTGCCGCTCGCGCACGAACTCCGTGATCACGTTGTATAACGTGGTGCCGCGTTCGGACCAGAAGATTGCGCCCGGCGACGCGGGATGCATCATGAACAGGTCGAGCGCCTTGCCTAACACGCGATGATCGCGCCGCTTCGCTTCTTCGATGCGATGCAGATACGCGTCGAGGTCTTCCTTGCTCCACCACGCAGTGGCGTAGATGCGCTGCAGCATCTGACGCCGCTCGTCGCCGCGCCAATACGCGCCGGCTGTGTTCAGCAGCTTGAAGTGTTTGAGGTACGACGTATCGGGAACGTGCGGTCCGCGGCAAAGATCGATGAACGGGCCGTCCGTGTACGTCGATATGACTTCGTTGGAATCGAGATCGGCGATGCGCTCCAGCTTGAGCGGATCGTCAGCGAATCGCTTCAACGCCTCCGCGCGATCGACTTCTTCGCGCTTGAACGGATAGCTCTCACTGACGACCTTCTGCATCTCGGCTTCGAACGCGACCAAGTCGTCGGGCGTGAACGGCTGTTCGACCTCGAAGTCGTAGTAGAAGCCGTCTTCGATTGCGGGACCAAAACCGATCTTCGCGCTGGGCCTGAGGCGCCGCACCGCGGTCGCCAGGATGTGCGCGCCTGAGTGACGAAGCACGGCGAGCGACGCCGGGTCGCGCTGAGTCAGCACCCGAAAGGCGCCACCGCGACGGATCGGTGTCATGAGATCCAGCGTCTCCCCGTCGATTGTGATGGCGATGGCGTCACGCAGCAGCCTCTGCCCGATCGTCGCAATCACGTCGCGCGGGGGGGTACCAGGCGCGATCTCGCGCGTGCTCCCGTCAGGGAGCGTCAGCGTTAGGAAAGCAGCGCTCGCAGGTGGGGCGTGGACCGACATGAGCTAATGCCGTTCCAAGGCGGCGATCTCGATCATAGCGACGTATGGCCAGTCAGTGTTGGAACGGCACTAGCGAGTGACGTCAAGGAAGGGCGTGACGCGCGGCCCGTAGATGAGCGCCAGTGCAACGCCGATCGCGAGGGCACCGAACACCACGAGCCAGAGTACAAGCCGCCGAGTGCGGCTCGGACCTGAAATCGGCGTTTGGCCCGTCGGTGGTGACGTCATGCGGGCAAGTTATCGATGCTCCGTGGCGGTCACAATCGAGCCGGTTAACTGCTTGTGTTGGCTATGGGTTGCTTCAGGTCGTAGCGGCCAAACTACCTCATAGGATTAATTTGCGACGAGTATGACGACCCGCGACGCCGTGACCGACATCCCACCGCAGTACGACCCCGCGCTCGACGCCGCGCGCTACGCTGAATGGGAGCGCGCCGGCCTCTTTCACGCCGTCGAGGAGCGATCTGAGCGCGTCGGAGGCGAACGCCGGCCGTTCGTGATCGTCATGCCGCCGCCCAACGTGACCGGCGTGCTGCACATGGGACATGGGCTCAACAACACTGTGCAGGACGTGCTCGTTCGCTGGCGCCGGATGTGTGGCGATGAGACGCTCTGGCTTCCCGGGACCGACCACGCCGGGATCGCGACGCAGAACGTCGTGGAAAGGCAGCTCGCCGCCGAAGGCAAGACGCGCTTCGACGTGGGCCGCGAAGCGTTCGTCGAGCGGACAGTGCGGTTCGTTCAGGAAACCGGCGGGACGATTCTGGCGCAATTGCGCGCCATCGGTGCGTCCGCGGATTGGTCGCGGACAGCGTACACACTCTCGCCGGACCTTTCGCGTGCAGTGCGTGAGGCGTTCGTGCGGCTGTACGAGCGCGGACTGATCTATCGCGGCCACCGCGTCATCCACTGGTGCCCGCGTTGCCTAACGTCGCTTTCGGACGAGGAAGCCGAGTTTCACGAGCAGTCGGGTCAGCTTTACCACATCGCGTATCCGGTAACACGAGTTCACGCCGCCGAGGACCCGCGCTCGATCGTCATCGCCACGACTCGTCCCGAGACGATGCTCGGCGACGTCGCGGTTGCTGTGCATCCGGACGATGAACGCTATCGCGACTTGGTGGGGCGCACTGTGCGACTACCGATCGCGAACATCGAGATCCCGATCATCGCGGACACGTACACCGATCCGTCGTTCGGCACCGGCGCGCTCAAGATCACGCCGGCGCACGACGCAAACGATTTCGAGGTGGGCCAGCGGCATAACCTGGCGATGCCAGTCGTGATCGCCGCGAACGGAGAGATGGGTGCTACCGGCGACGATGCTCCTCGCGTGCCGCCCGAGCTCGTGGGCCTCGACCGTTTCGTCGCTCGCGAGCGGATTGTGCAGCGGCTGCGCAGTCTCGGCTTTCTCGTCAAAGTCGAGCCGCATCATCACGCTGTGCGTCGCTGCTATCGCTGCAACACAATCGTTGAGCCGCGTCTCTCCGACCAGTGGTTTGTGCGCATGCGCCCCCTGTCGGAGCCGGCGTTGCGAGCGGTGCGCGAGCGACGCATCCGCGTCCTGCCGGAGCGCTGGGAAGCCGTTTATGTGAACTGGCTCGAAGGGATCCGCGACTGGAACATCTCGCGGCAGCTCTGGTGGGGACATCGCATTCCGGTTTGGTACTGCGACGGTTGCAGTCACGTCTCGGCGAGTCGCACAGATCTCACGCGCTGTCCGGACTGCGGCGGCAGCGTGCGCCAGGACGAGGACGTGCTGGACACATGGTTTTCGTCCGGGTTGTGGCCCTTCTCCACGTTAGGCTGGCCCGACACGACCGACGACCTCAAGGCGTTCTACCCGACCGACATGCTCGTCACAGCGCCTGAGATCCTCTTCTTCTGGGTCGCGCGCATGATCATGCTCGGGTACGCGTTCATGGGTGAGACTCCGTTCCACACCGTGTATCTGCACGGCACTGTGCGCGACACCAAGCACGTGCGCATGCAGAAGTCGTTAGGCAACGGCATCGATCCGCTCGACGTGCTGCAGCTGTATGGGGCCGACGCGCTGCGTTATACCGTGATATCGAGTATGGGACTCGGCGCCGACACGATTCTCGATCCCAACGACCTGGAGCGATCCTTCGCTCCTGGGCGCAACTTCGTGACGAAGCTTTGGAACATCGGGCGCTTCCTGCTGACGAATGTCGGCAGCGAGAGCGTGGAGCCGCTCGAGCGGATCGCGCCGGACCGCCTGACGAGCTCCGACCGATGGATCCTGGCTCGTCTGGATGCCGCCATCGCTGCTTGCGACGCGGCGCTCGGGCCTGCGCGCCCGCACGACGGTACGTGGACCGAAGGCGAGCTCAATGCGGGACTGCGACTCAATGAGTACACAGAGGCCGCACGAACATTCGTCTGGAACGATCTTGCTGACTGGTACGTCGAAACGAGCAAGGTACGGTTGGCGACGCCCGGCCCAGATCGCGACGTCGCGCGCACTGTGCTCATTCATGCGTTCGATCAAGCGTTGCGCTTGCTCCAGCCGATCGTGCCGTTCGTTACGGACGCGCTGTGGCAGCGCCTGCCCGGCCGCGCACCTAACGAATACATCGCCGTAGCGGCGTGGCCGACTGCGCGTCGCGCGGGAGACGGCGGCGGCGACTTCGAGCTCGTGCGCGAGGTTGTGACGGCGCTGCGTCAATTGCGTGGCGAATACAACGTCGCGCCTGGTCGCACGCTCGAGGCGATCGTCGTTCCACGCGACGGCGCGGCAGGTTCGCTGGAGCGAGAGCGCCGCACAATCGAGCGCCTGGCGCGTGTCAGCTTGCAAATCGGCCCGGCCCCGGCGAGTCATGGTCCAGCGGCGCATCAAGTCCTGAGCGGTGGCAGTGAGGTGATCGTTCCGCTCGAAGGCGTGATCGACGTGGCCAAAGAATGCGCGCGCCTGCGCGCCGAGTTGATGTCGCTGGAGAAGCAGCTCACCGGGCTGACGCAACGTCTCGCGAACGAGCAATTCATTTCGCGCGCGAAGCCGGAGATCGTTGCCGCCGAGCGGCAGAAGGAGGGTGAGTGGCGCACACGGAGCGAGCAGCTGCGTGCGAAAGTGCTCTCGCTATGTGGCGCCTAACGCTGTTGCTGATCCTGGCCGCGTGCGCGTCGCCAGGAATACCGCCGGGCGCTCCGCCTGACTCCGCTGCACCGCGCGTCCTCAAGGTCACGCCCGACAGCGGGACGCGAAACGCGCGCGTCGACGGCATTCAGTTCCTGTTCAGCGAGGTCGTGAGCGAGCAGCCGCGCGGCGCTGCGGACCTGGCCGGCATGTTTTTGATCTCGCCGTACGATGGCGAGCCGCGTGTGTCGTGGCGTCGTACGCGCATCTCGGTCGCGCCGCGTCGTGGGATAAAGCCTAACGCAACGTACGTCGTGCGCCTGCTGCCGGGCATCGCCGACCTGCGCGGCAACGCCGATAGCGGCGGCTACGTCGCGATTTTCTCCACCGGTCCGACGATCGCGACGGGATTGCTGCAGGGAATCGTGTTCGACTGGATCGGTCAAAAACCCTCCAGCAAGGCGTTCGTCAGCGCCACGTCGCTCCCCGACAGCACCAAGTACATCGCGATGACGGATTCGGTGGGGCACTTCGATATTCGCGCCGTGCCACCTGGACGCTATTTCATCCGCGCGCTGATTGACGCAAACAACAATCGCGACGCGGATCCGCGTGAGTTGTTCGACACCGCAACGGTCACGCTCACTGACTCGTTGTCGCGAGAGTTCCTCGCGATCGTGCGCGATACGCTCGGTCCGGGTATCGCTCAGGTCAATCGGCTGGACTCACTTACGCTACGCGTGAGCTTCGACCGCGGGCTCGATTCTACGCAGGTACTGACGCCGAACGACTTGACACTCAAGGCGCAGGACTCGTCTGTCGTTCCGCTCACGTCGCTGCTGACTGGACGCGTATTCGATCGCCAGCGAGAAGACTCGATTCGCCGCGCGGCTGTCGAAGATTCGCTCAAGCGCGTGGCCGCGCAGGATTCCATTCGTCGTGCAGATAGCGTACGCGCCGCGGCCGCGGGACGCCCGTTAGGCAGGCGCCCGGGAGCGCAGGCTGCGCAGCCACCGCGACCTGACACGACCCCGTCACGGCGCCCGCCACCCAAGCCGAGTACACTCCCGCCGCAGCTAGACGTCGTGCTGAAGCTGCAGCGTCCGTTGCGCCCAGCGACGAATTACAGACTCAGAGCGGCGAACATCCGCAGCTTTTTGGGATACAGCCGTACGACTGAGCGACAGTTCCAGATGCCACGCGAGGCGCCACGAGACACGACGCGACGAGACACGACGGCAAAGCGCGATACTGTAAGTCGCCATGACTGATCTGCGGCGCTCGCTGCCGGCAGTGCACGTCGTACTCGAGCGACCGCGCATCCGCCAGCTGCTGGGTGAGGCACCGCGCAGCGTGGTGCTCGACGCCGTACGGACGGTGTTGAATGCATCGCGCAGCGGCTCGGTGCCACCTAACGAGGTCGCGATGGACGCCGCGATCGTTGCTGAAGTGGCGCGCCGGACGCAGCCGTCGCTGCGGCCCGTGTTCAATGCGACCGGCGTCGTGTTGCACACAAACCTCGGCCGCGCACCGCTCGCCCGAGCGGCCATCGAGGCAATCGCGCGGACGGCGGGCGGCTCCAGCAACCTGGAATACGATCTCGAGCGCGGTGAGCGGGGGTCGCGCTACGGTCATTGTGTGCAGCTGCTTTGCGAGCTGACAGGCGCAGAGGATGCGATCGTCGTGAACAACTGCGCAGCGGCGCTGGTGCTGGCGCTCAACTCGTTCGCCGAGGACAAAGGTGCGCTCGTGTCGCGCGGCGAATTGATCGAGATCGGCGGCTCGTTCCGCGTTCCCGACATCATGGCGAAGAGCGGCGCTAGGCTCGTCGAAGTCGGCACAACGAACCGTACGCATGCGGACGATTACCGTCGCGCGCTCACACCTGACACAGGTGCAATCGTCAAAGTGCATCGCAGCAACTTCGCGGTGCATGGATTCGTCGCCGAAGCCACGCTGGAGGATCTCACACCGATCGCGAGGGAAGGAAACGTCCCCTTGCTTTTCGACTTTGGGAGCGGATTGCTCGTCTCGCTGGATCCATACGGCCTGGCTGGCGAGCCGATAGCACGCGACGCGGTGCGCGCCGGTGCGACGCTTACCTTCATGAGCGGTGACAAGTTGTTAGGCGGGCCGCAGGCCGGCATTATCGTCGGCGAGGCCGTGGCAATCAGCGCGTGCCGTCGAAATCCATTGGCCCGCGCCGTGCGCGTGGACAAGCTGACCCTCGCCGCGCTCGAGGCCACGCTGTCGTTGTACCGCGATCCGGAGCGCGCGATTCGCGAAGTTCCAGTGCTTGCCATGCTGACCGCAAGCGCGGACAATGTGCGCCAGCGCGCCGGACGCATCGCGAGTCGCCTAACTAGCGCTGGGCAGTCGGCCACGGTTGAAGCGTCCGAGGCAACGGTTGGCGGCGGCGCCTTTCCGACCGCGCGGATTCCTTCGTACGCAATCGTGATTGGCGGTGACGCCGTGGCGACGGAGGCAAGGTTGCGCGATGCGGCGCAACCGGTGGTGGCGCGCATCGCAGACGGTCGTGTGTGGCTCGACGTGCGATCCGTCCCTCAGGAGCAGGACGAGGCGTTCGCGCTGGCGCTGGAGCGGGCCCTCGCGGCATGAGTGATCCGCCCAAGCGGCGCGCGGCTTTCCTCGATCGCGATGGCACCCTGATCACGGACGTGCACTTTCTCGCCGATCCCGATGGTCTCGTGATGATGCCTAACGCGGATCAAGCGGTGCGAGCGCTGAACGGCGCTGGCGTGCTCGCGATCGTCGTTACAAATCAGTCGGGAATCGCGCGTGGGCTGATCACCGAGGAACAGTACCAAGCGACCGCGCAGCGATTGCGCGACGTGTTCGCCGCGAAGGGCGCACGTCTCGATGCGATGTATCATTGTCCGCACCATCCGGATTTCACTGGGCCCTGCGAGTGCCGCAAGCCAGGAACGCTTCTCTTTCGCAGGGCTGCGGTGGAGCACGGCGTCGATCTCACCAGATCGGCGTACATCGGCGATCGTCTGCGTGACGCGCAGCCCGCCAAAGCACTCGGTGGCCTTGGATTTCTCGTGCCAGTAGCGTCCACTCCTCCCGAGGAGCGCGAGGTCGCCGAGCGCGAGTTCGCGGTTGTCGATACGTTGGGCGAAGCGGTGCAGAGTTTCCTTTCGAAGTGATCGCACACTTACCCGTGCTCTCGCGCGGTCGTACAATCCGCGCGTGTCTGTCCCCAGCTCGTCGCGCTCGCGTATCGCTGTCCTCGCATCGGGTGGCGGATCGAACCTTCAAGCGCTGATCGACCACTTCGATGCGCTCGGGGCGCAGCGTGCGGGCGACGTCATCCTCGTTGCATCCGATCGCGACGAGGCGTCGGCGTTGCATCGGGCGCATGCTGCGGGGATCGAAGCTCTCGCGCTGAATGCGAAAGCGAGGACTACTGGCCTGCTTCACGAGCTCGCGACTCGCGGCGTCATGCACGTGGTGCTCGCCGGATATCTGCAGCTTGTGCCGCTTGAAGTCGTGCAGGCCTTTCGCGGCCGCATAGTGAACGTCCACCCTGCCCTGCTGCCGGCGTTCGGCGGACGCGGGATGTATGGAGAGCGCGTGCATTCGGCGGTTCTCGCCTCGGGCGCGCGCATTTCGGGTCCAACTGTCCACTTCGTGGACGAGGTGTACGATCACGGCGCGATCATCGCGCAATGGCCCGTGCCGGTCTCGCCTAACGATAGCACAGCGTCACTGGCAGCACGTGTGCTCGCCGTGGAGCATCTGCTGTATCCCCGTGTCGTGCACGCCGTGTGCTGCGGACGGATTCGCCTGGGCGACAACGGGCACGTCACCGGCGTTCCTCCGCTGGAGTCTGCCGCGGCCTTCAGCATGGGCGACTACGTTCGTCTGCGGCAGTCCCTCGATCAGTGGCTGGGAACCTAACTCACCGCTCTCGCAGGGCGGGCGCGGTTACCCCTGGCAAGAGCTGGCGTACGAAAAAACAAGGAGCTTTGCGTGGCGAGCTACGAGTGCCGGGTGCCCAGGACGAGATGATCTCCTTCTTCTGCGCTCGTCGCCGTCTTCATCGATGCTAGAATGAAACACTCCGTATCATTTGGTCGTGCAGGCGTGCCGTAGAATCGCGCTGGCGAGCTCCTGGTCCTTGAGACTCGGCACTTCGAAACCCGGAACTCAAAGCTCCTTGTTTGATCTTCCACTTTGTCTTGTGAAAATAGGTGATCGTTCCCAGTGCCTCGTGCTCTGATATCCGTATCCAACAAGCAGGGAGTGGCTGAATTCGGCCGGCGCCTAACGGCCTTGGGCTTCGAGCTGGTGTCCACTGGTGGCACCGCTCGCACATTGCGCGACGCCGGACTCGACGTCCGCGACATCGCCGACGTCACCAAGTTCCCCGAGCTGCTCGATGGGCGTGTGAAGACGCTGCACCCTGCGGTCCATGGCGCCCTCCTGGCTCGGCGTGAGGAACCGGATCATATGGCGGCGATCGCAGAGCACGGCATCGCGCCGATCGACCTCGTGGCCGTCAATCTGTATCCGTTTCGCGAGACGGCGGCCAAGCCTAACGTGGATCCGGACGACGTCATCGAGCAGATCGACATCGGCGGACCGTCTATGCTGCGCTCGGCGGCCAAGAACTTTGCGTCTGTCTATGTCGTCGTCGACGCAGCCGACTACGAGCCGGTGCTGCGCACGCTCGAAGCCGGGGATGATGATCTCGAGCTGAGACGTCTGCTCGCGGAGAAGGCGTACGCGCACACGGCCGCATACGACAGCGCGATCACGCGCTGGTTCGCGGCGCAACGCGGCGAGCGCTTCCCTGCACAGGTGAGTGTCGCGCTGGAGCGAGCGTCGACCCTGCGCTACGGGGAGAACCCGGGACAGCACGCCGCGTTTTACGTGGAGCATCGTGGCGAAGGTTTGGACGGCCTAACGCAGCGCGGTGGAAAGGAGCTGTCCTTCAACAACCTGCTCGACTTGGAAGGCGCGCTGTACGCGGTCGATCCGTTTGCGGGAGAGACGGCCTGCGCGATCATCAAGCACACGACGCCGTGCGGAATCGCCATTGGTACTTCGGCGCTGGACGCATACAAGAAAGCGCTCGCGTGCGATCCCGTCTCGGCGTTCGGTTCCGTGATCGCCTTCACGGTGCCGGTGGACGACACCGCCGCGGAAGCGATCTCTTCGCTCTTCGTGGAGTGCATCGTGGCGCCGAGGTTTTCGCCTAACGCGGTAGAGATCCTCGGCCGCAAGAAGAACCTGCGCGTGCTGGAGGGTCAGGCGGCGTGGTCCAAGCATGCCCTGGACATGAAGCGGGTGCGGGGCGGATTCCTCGTACAGGATCGCGCGCCGAGCACGTACAACGAGGCTGGCTGGCGCGTGGCGACGGCACGGGCGCCGACAGACGCCGAATTTGCCGAGCTGCGCTTCGTCTGGCACGCCGTCGCGAGTGTGAAGTCGAACGCGATCGTCCTCGCAAAAAACGGCGCGACGATCGGCATCGGCGCCGGCCAGATGTCGCGCGTGGACGCATCGTTCCTCGCCGTGCACAAAGCGCGTCAGGCGGGACACGACGTCCCGGGTTCCGTGTTAGGCAGCGATGCCTTCTTCCCGTTTCGCGACGGCGTCGATCAGGCCGCGGAGGCTGGCGTTCGCGCGATCATCCAACCCGGTGGCTCCGTGCGGGACGCCGAAGTAGTGGACGCTGCCAACGAGCACAATATCGCGATGGTCATAACCGGCCAGCGCCTCTTCAGACATTAATGCCGTTCCAACTGTCGCGGCGTTTTCGCCTGGATTTCACCAAATTGGCTTGCAAGTTGGAACGGCACTAAGGAGATCGTCATGCATCTGCGTACGATGTTGCTCGGCTGCGGAGTCGCCCTAACGAGCGTGATGCAAGCGCAGCCAGCGAAGCTCAAGGTCTACATTTCGGTCGACATGGAAGGAATCGCCGGCGTCGTCGCGAACCATCAGACCGGTCCTGGAGGCCACGAGTACGAATGGGCGCGACGGCTGATGACGGCTGAGGCGAACGCGGCGATCGGCGCCGCGTTCGATGCCGGCGCGACGGAGGTCGTCGTCAACGACAGCCACGGCCCGCAAACGAACCTGCATCCCGACGACGTCGACAGGCGGGCCTCGCTGATCACCGGCCAACCAAAGCCGATGGGAATGACCCAGGGCCTCGATTCGACTTTCGATGCGGCGATCTACATCGGCTACCACGCGCACGGATCCGAAGCGGCATCCGTGCTGGGCCACACCTTTTCCGGCGCGCTCAAGCACGTTCGCATCAACGGTCAGGAAGTCGGCGAATACGGCTTGAACGGAATGGTCGCGGGGCACTTCGGCGTCCCCGTGGTGTTGATATCCGGCGATGACAAGATCGCAGCTGAAGCGAAGGCGTTCTTTCCGGGAATCGAGGCCGTTGTCGTCAAACAAGGGATCGCGATGACTGCCGCGCGAACGCTGCATCCGGAAGAAGCCAGAACAAGAATTGTTGCTGGTGTGAAGGCCGCTCTCGGTCGTCGTGCGTCGATCAGGCCTGTTCGCATTGCGACGCCCGTTACGCTCGAGATCGAGTTGGCTCAGATGGCTTGGGCCGATGCCGCTGCAAACGTTCCCGGAATGACCCGTGTCAATGGACTGACGGTGCGCTACGTGGCTCCTGACGCCATCACGGCTTACCGCGTTTCTCGCGTCATCATGGCGCTCTCGCGTGACTAAGTGAGCCTACCATCGTGACTTGCAGGCGGCGATCTTTCGCCGCTCGCTAGCTAGCAGCAACCGACCAGAGCGCAAATGACCGCAACAGCCGTTCGGACAACCAATTCGGACCTCGATTACAGGCCGTCTTATCTCGCGGCTGCGATCGCGTCGACAGCGGTTTTGCTGCTGTATCTGATCACGCTCGGTCCGTCGACGGCGATGTGGGACACGAGCGAGTACATCGCAGCCGCTTACATCGTCGGGCTGCCGCATCCGCCGGGGAATCCGTTCTTCGTGTTGCTTGGGCGGGTCTTCTCGATCCTGCCAATCGCTCCGACAGTTGCCGCGCGAGTAAACCTGTTGGCCGCGCTTTGTGCGGCGGTATCCGCGGGGATGTGGTTCCTCATCACCGAGCGAGTGCTCGTTAGCTGGTTGGCCGAGCGATGGCAGCGAATCGCCGGGGGCGCGCTCGCCGCGCTGACCGGCGCGACTGCTTTCACAGTCTGGAGCCAGGCTGTCGTCAACGAGAAGGTGTACACGGTCGCGCTTGTCGGCGTGGCGCTGATCTCCTGGTTCACCGTGCGTTGGTGCGACGAGCCTGACGGACCCAAGGCCGATAAGCTGCTCGTTCTCATCGCGTACTTGTTAGGCCTGGGTTACGCCAATCACATGGCCGGTTTCCTGGCGGCGCCGAGCGTCGGTGTGGCCGTCCTGATTCGCCGTCCGGCGACGCTCGTGCGCTGGCGCTTGCTTCTGGCCTGCGCCGGTGCCGTGGCGCTAGGCGTTACCCCCTTCGCCACGCAACCGATCCGCTCGGCCTATTTCCCCGCCATCAACGAAGGCGAGACGACTGGCTGCCGCACCGAAATCGGCTGGAAATGCACGTTCAGCAAGGAGACGTGGCGCGCATTCAAGTACAATTTCGACCGAGAACAGTACGCCAAGCCGTCTGTGTTCGAGCGGCAGGTGCCGTTCACCGCGCAAGTCGGCATGTGGTGGATGTACTTCAAGTGGCAGTGGCTGCGTGATCCCTACGGACAGCATCAGGTCGCGCAAGGCGTGCTCGCCGCGCTCTTCCTCGTGCTGGGGCTCTTCGGCGGCTGGGTTCACTGGAAACGCGATCGTCAGAGTTTCTGGTTCTTCGGTCCGCTGATGTTCACAATGACACTGCTGCTCATCTATTACCTGAATTTCAGATATGGTGCCTCGCAAGCGCCCGAGCTCGGCGAGAGTGTGCCGAGGGAGGTGCGCGACCGAGACTACTTCTTCTTGTGGAGCTTCAGCGCCTGGAGCGTGTGGGCCGCGTTAGGCATCGTCTTTGTGTGGGAGTCCATCGCTGCGCTGGTAGGCGCGCAGGCTGTCCGCCTTGGCAAACAGTTGATGGAGTTGCCTACGCGTCGCAGTTGGGCTCTCGCGTCCCCCGTGCTCGTGCTCGCGTTCATCCCCCTTTTCACAAACTGGTACGCGGCGACTCGGGCTGGCGACTCGACGACACGAGATTTCGCGCACGATCTGCTCAATTCCGTTGAGCCCAATGGCGTTCTCATCACCGTGGGCGATAACGACACGTTTCCACTGTGGTACGCGCAGGAGGTCGAGGGAATCCGTCGAGACGTAATTGTCGCTAACACGTCACT
>DASYRX010000248.1:0-18179 GCA_036003845.1 Gemmatimonadaceae bacterium
GTAGGCGCTGGATCCTAAGTACGCTGTGGCTGTAAAGAGACTGCCGTCACCGGTAAGCAGACGGCCGCCGCCGCGCAGATCGCGAGCGATCGTCGAGTTGTCACGCAGAGCGGTGCCGTTGTGCCGAAAGTCGTCCATATAGTTACCGCCGACGAACAGCCGCAGCGATGACGACGCGTCGAACGTGACTTTTCCGAAGTACGCGCTGTTGCGCGAGTCGACCTTTTCATCAATCGCGCCGCGAATGTTTTCGGGCACGTTGATATACCCGTCGGTATCGAAGTACTCGGCAGCGAAGATGGCGCCAAATTTCTCGCGTTTAGCCGTCGCGACGGCGCTCGACCGCATGGCCGCGAAGCTCCCGGTTGTTTGCGTCAGCGTAAGTGTGTTTTCACGCGGCTCGTCCGTGATGAGGTTGATGACGCCGCCTAACGCGCGGTCCCCCCAGACGCCGGCGCCGCCGCCGCGTACGACCTCCGCCTGCTTGACGAGCGCCAGCGGGACTCGCGGCCAGAACACCCACCCGGCAAAGGGCTCGTTCATCGGCACGCCGTCGAGCAGGACGAGGGTGCGACTCGCGGAGGAACCACCGAGGCCGCGCAGCGCGGGCGCCTGACGCGACGGGTGCGACACGATGCTGCTCTGATAATCCTTCGTCGTGTAGCCCGGGATCACTCGTAGAAAATCGGACACCGTGCGTGCCGCGGAGCGCTGAATCTCCGCCGTTCCCAGCACCGCCACGTTCGCGGGAACTTCGCGCACGGCTTGACTCACGCGCGTCGCGGTGATGATCGCGGCGTCGAGTACCGTCGGCTTCTTTGTCGTGTCGGGTCGTTGCGCAGCCACGGCTGGAGCAGTAAGCGCAGCAAACACGACGGTCGTCAGCCAACGATTCATTCTCTTCATCCCGCCTCCGATTCAGTGAACAGCGCTGCGCGCGACCGAGTCGGCGTGCGCGATAAAAGTCGAATCCCAAAGCTGCGCCACGGTCGCGAGGGTTGGAACTAACCCGCGCTCGTGCGCCCACTGTTGAAAGTGCAGCATCCCAGTCGTATCGATGCGGCTGTCGCCGCGCATAGCGGCCCAGCAAGCACGGCGCACGACCGCAGGGTCCTCGCCCGTCGCTGCGGCGAGAATCGCAACGTTGCGTTCCGTCTTCCCCTCTAAATAGCGGCCCATGGCCTCGCGGTACGCCAGCATGAAGCGCCGCCCTGCATCGCGGTCGCG
This sequence comes from Gemmatimonadaceae bacterium, assembly GCA_036003845.1. Classification (GTDB taxonomy): domain Bacteria; phylum Gemmatimonadota; class Gemmatimonadetes; order Gemmatimonadales; family Gemmatimonadaceae; genus DASYRX01. The sequence goes on from DASYRX010000248.1 coordinate 1,228, forward strand.
CTCGAGCAGGTTGCGCCCGAAGAAGACGTACCCGTACGTCTCGTTAGGCGCTGCGTCTTCCGCGCGAATCCACACCGTCCCGGCTCCGGTAGCGACGACGTGCGACAGGTACGGTTCTCCCGACAGCGCCACGTCGAGTTTTCCATTTTTCAAAGCGTCGATTTCTGCCAGGTGCGGTACGTCGGTTCTCGTCTCGAGCTGTTCCATGGTTAGGCCGGCGCGCGCGAGCATCCGCACAGTGATGTAGGTCATGTTTGCCTCGCGGCTGTACGACAACCGCTTGACCATCCGTGCAGCCTGCAGCGTGTCGAGCCCTGGCCGCAGCACGAGCGCGATGTGGGTGCAGCCGCTCGCGGTATTATAGTAGCCACGGTCGGCGACCATCCGAATCGGTTCACCACGCGCAGCAGCGTTGAATATCCCCGCCTGCGCGGTACTCGAGAGCACGTCGAGCTCACCACTCAGCAGGAGCGGCACCGCGTCCGCCGGCCGTGCAATCGGGACGAGCTCGGCGTCCAGCCCGTGCTTGGCGAAGAGGCTTTCGGCAGCGGCGATGTATATCGGCGCCAGCGCTAGATACGGCTGAGTCACCACTTTGATTTTCGTGCGCGCAGTTTGCGCCGTGTCGCCGCAGCCGAGCGCGACCGACAAAAACAGCAGTGACGCTCCGCACGTGCGGCGCATCACGCACGCTCCACGAGCGCTTCAGCAGCGCCATTGTTCGCTCGCAACCGCAAGGGCAGCTGCTTTCCCCGTGACGTGACGCTCGGCGGCTCGCGCCTAACGCGAAATGTGCCCGCCTGGCTCCATACCCCGCGCGACATGTCGGCCGCCCCGCCGCCACGCGCGAGCGCCGCGAGAATCACGTCGATCGGCTCGGTCTCGTTCACGAGTCGCACTGAAGGGTGAACGAGGAGGGTGAGGCGCGTGAACCCACGCTCGTCTTCTTCTTCGACCAACTGATAGTCGAGCGACGACCCGCCGAAACGCGCCGGAAGATCGTGCTCCAGAATGTGTTCCATGTCGCTTCCGATCAGCGTCACCCCTTCTCCGGTGAGCTTGCGGAAGCTGCGGATGTCTTTGATATGCGTCGTTAGGCCCAGTGCTTCGAACGGGCAGCCGCAGGTGCGCCGCTCTACAAGGCCAAAATCGTCGGATTCGACATTCAGCAACACCTTGGGCGCCGAGGCCAAAAGCGTTGTGAAGTGAAAGGACGGCACGCTGACGTCAAAGCCCGGGACCGTGCGTAACGCCTGTATCATGGCGAGGTGATCGGCGTAGAAATGGTGATCGTTCGGATGGTCCGAGGTAGTACAGCTCAATCCCACAGGACCACCCTCGGTGAAGTAGTAGGTGGAGTAGAATCGCGCGCCGGTGCGCCGGATCTCGGCGACCTTCGCAGGCGTTGGCGGCTCGCCCCCTATCACAAACACCGCTCCCGTTAGGTCGATACCGGCTTCATTGGCTGCGACGCAGATGCGCAGCGCTTTGCTCACGTGCGCGCGGATGCCGCAAGCGCCGCGACGTCGCAATGCGTCGCGGGCCCATTCCGCGATGACGTGGGCCTCATTCAGTGGCAGATGCTCGGGACTTGGAATCCTTGCGCCAGACGCTTTGGCCACTGCGACCGAGGCCGCAGTCGCCAGTCGAAAGCGCCACGCTGCACCGTCACCGCCGCCCTTGATCGGTGAAAACCAGCGCTCCGGGATGTTCTGAACGGGGACGCGCTGCAGCACGCTGTCCAAGCCATTTCCCGGCGGAATCTCAAACCAGAAAACGGTCGGAATCCCGAAGAGCTCATGGTAGATGTCGCCGAGCAGGATCATCGGCAGGCGAGCCGTTAGGTGGTCGAGATCCATGAGCACTCGTCGGGCACCTCCGGTGCTCCCGCCGGTGGAAACGGCGTGGTAGTGACTGACGCGCGGATTATCGAAATCTTCGGCGCGTGCCTCGACGTGCTGACTGCCACGGACTATCGGTCGCGTTCCCTTGAACTCCTCGAACGAGACAAAGACACCAGCCTTGCGCAGCTCCGCGAGCGCGCCCTCGACTCCCTCAGCTGCCACGAGCTCGCGCACATCGCCCGGTGAGCATCCGGCGACGTTCATCAGCTTGAGATACGGGCTCGCGTAATTCTCGAAGACGGCGCGCTCGAGCGTCGCCAAGAAGTTCGACTGTCGCTCCGCAAGGCGTCGCTGGATGATCGCGCGCGCGTCGGCTTCCGTTAGACGCTGACGAAGAAACGCGGGAAGTCCTCGCAAAAAGCCAGCGTACCCGAATGCCGCTTTGATGAGCGTCATGTAATGGAGGCGCTCGCGAGCCAGCGTCCGGCTTTACTCGCACGATCAGGGCGAAACCAACTCACTGTTGGACGGGCTGGGGGAATTGCCACGACCAGCAAATCAGATCGAACGCGACAATTAATGGACCCGTCGGACTCTAGCGAGAGTCGTTTTCAAAAGAAGTGGTTTTACAACGACTTAGCTGGGTGCTAGTCCTGCAGCGGGGCAAAAGTGACTCGCCAGAATCGCCACACTGTTCCCGCCATTGACGCACGAGTACCACACCGCGATGAGCAGGTGACCGACCGGTGTGCTGATGAGGTCTCTTGGACAAGGGCCCTTTTCGGGGCGGAGTTGGTCGGCAACGCGAATCGAGGGCGAGTTGGCACGGCCAATGCATTACATGGGTGTGGGAATGGGTTCGGGTCGGGGCAACACGGAGCGAAGCTGTGGTGTGGACTGGGGTTGCCCCGAGTGTCCTAAAGGATGTTAGAGAGCAATCCTTCTGGCAGCTCAAGTACGTAGAGGCGGTAAGGGATATGAACTGGTCAACAAGAATCCGACTTCTTCTAGTTCAGCAGACTCCGGCGGAAGCTCAGCGCCCGCCGCGGCGTGTGGTGGCGCGTCATCCCGAGCGTCGGCGTGGAATTCAACGCCCGCTTTCGGTAGCGACCATTCGACGTGTCGGTGTCAGCGATCAGCCGCTTCGTCTCGTTAGCTAGATCACAAGCGCAGGCTCGTTTGCGCGCCTGACGGCGTCGCAGGGTCTGTTTGACCGCTCCCTCTGGGAGCGGTTTTTTTTGGGGCATCACCAGGCATGGAGAATGCCTTCGTTCCTGTGCATCGGAGATGACAGCGATGTACTGGATAAGTGACGAGCAGCGAACCCGTGCATTAGCCCGCGTGGCAGCCGGAACACCATCTGTCCGTGAGCAACTCGAACGGGCTCGCGTGATGGCCGATCGCCGCAGGCGGGTGTGGTATGCCGGCATGGCGCTTCTCGTAGCGTTAATCGCCGCGATCTTTCGCTAGAGCTGCTGTCAGCTGTCCGCTGCCAGCCGACAGCCGACAGCTTCAGCTAGCGGTTGTTGGGCTTCGGTTTTCCGCGAAGCAGCCGAAATACCTTGGCTACTGGATCATAGAACTCGTCGACCACCCGTTCCTTGAGCGGAATGATCGCGTTGTCCGTGATCGTTATGCTCTCCGGACAAACCTTCGTGCAACACTTGGTGATGTTGCAGTAGCCGATCGCTCCCTTCTCCTTGAGATCCTCGAGCCGGTTCTCGGTGTCGAGAGGGTGCATCTCCAGCGCGGCGACGTGCACGAAGAAACGCGGTCCGACGAACTCGTCGTGCTTGTGATGGTCGCGCAGCACGTGACAGACGTCCTGGCACAGATAGCACTCGATGCACTTTCGAAACTCCTGAACGCGATCGATGTCCATCTGCTGCATGCGCCACGTCCCGTCGGGCGCGTCAGGCGCGCGCGGCGTGAACTTCTTGATGCGCTTCTTCTGCTCGAAGTTCCACGACACGTCCGTCACGAGATCCTTCACGTGCGGAAAGGCGCGCATCGGCTCGACGGTGACTGGTTGATCCGACGGCAGCTCGCTCATGCGCGTCATGCACATGAGCTTGGGCGTCCCATTGATCTCGGCGGAACACGAGCCGCACTTCCCAGCCTTGCAGTTCCAGCGCACCGCGAGATCTCCCGCAGACTCAGCCTGGATCTGATGAATCGCGTCCAGGACTACCATCCCTTCTGTGATGTCTGTCGAGAAGTCTCGGAAGCCGCCCTGGCCGCGCTCGCCGCGCCAGATCTTGAACGTCGTCGCAGCCATTACTTCTGCTCCTCGATGACTTGTTTCAGCTCGGCGGGCATCGGCCTAACGTTTACGCGCTCCAGCTCCATGTTCCCACTCGCGCCTCGACGCACGACGATGTTGAAGCTGCCGTATTCCGCTGATTTTTCCGGATAGTCATCGCGGAATTGTGCACCGCGACTCTCCTTACGCTCGAGCGCCGCACGCGTGATGGCCTCGGAAACTGTGAGGAGGTTGGGCAGATCGATCGCCGTGTGCCAGCCGGGGTTGTACTCGCGATTCCCTTGCACGCCGCACTTCTCTGCTCGTTCCTGAAGCTCTGCGATCCCTTCCAACGCGCGCTGCATTTCGTTTTCGCGCCGCACGATCCCGACGAGATCCTGCATCATGTCCTGGAGCTCGTGTTGAATCGCGTACGGCGACTCGGCTCCGGCGCTCCCGGCTCGATCGAACGGCGCAAGCGCGGCGACGATTGCTTTGTCTACGTCGTCCCCTTTTACGGCCGCGCTCCGACTAGTCAGAGCGAATTTCGCAGCGTACTCCCCCGCGCGCTGGCCAAACACCAGCAGGTCTGAGAGCGAGTTCCCGCCTAACCGGTTCGCGCCGTGCAGTCCCGCGCCAGTTTCTCCCGCGGCGAAGAGTCCCGGCACTGTCGACATCTGTGTGTCTCCGTCGACGCGAACACCACCCATCATGTAGTGCGTCGTTGGACCAATCTCCATCGGCGTGGTGGTGATGTCGATATCCGCGAGCTGCTTGAACTGGTGGTACATGCTGGGCAGCTTTTTCTTGATGTGCTCCGGCGCGTTAGGCAGTTTCTCTTTGATCCAGGCGATGTCCAGAAAGACGCCGCCATGTGGACTTCCCCGCCCTTCGCGCACTTCGCGCACGATACAGCGCGCCACGTGGTCGCGCGTGAGCAGCTCCGGCGGCCGGCGGGCGGACTTGTCTCCCTGCGTATAGCGCCACCCTTCCTCTTCGTTGTCCGCGGTTTGGCCGCGGTAGTTCTCCGGGATGTCCTTGAACATGAAGCGTTCGCCTTTGCTGTTGCGGAGGACACCACCTTCGCCGCGCACCGCTTCGGTGACGAGCAACCCGCGAACGCTCGGCGGCCAGACCATGCCCGTAGGATGGAACTGCACAAATTCCATGTCCAACAGATCCGCGCCGGCGCGGTAAGCAAGCGCGTGACCGTCGCCGGTGTACTCCCAGGAGTTGCTCGTTATGCTGTACGCGCGCCCGATCCCGCCGGTCGCCAGCACGACGGCCTTGGCTGCAAAGAGTTTGAAGCGGCCGCGATCACGATCGTAGCCCAACGCACCACTGATACGATCGCCGTCCTTGAACAGCTCCACGATCGTGCACTCCATATGCACGTCGATCCCCTGATGCACGCCGTGATCCTGCAGCGTGCGGATCATCTCGAGCCCCGTCCGGTCGCCCACGTGCGCCAGCCGCGGATATTTGTGTCCGCCAAAGTTGCGCTGCAGGATGCGACCGTCTTCGGTGCGATCGAAGAGCGCGCCCCACGCCTCCAGCTCGCGCACTCGCGCCGGCGCTTCCTTCGCGTGCAATTCGGCCATGCGCCAGTTGTTCAGATACTGGCCACCACGCATCGTGTCGGCGAAGTGTACGCGCCAGCTGTCGCGATCGTCGACGTTCGCCAACGCCGCGGCCACACCCCCCTCGGCCATCACGGTGTGCGCCTTGCCTAACAACGATTTGCAAACGAGCCCGACTCGGACTCCCTCGGCCGCAGCGGCGATCGCGGCGCGCAGCCCCGCGCCACCTGCGCCGATCACGAGTACGTCGTGGTCGACGCGTTCGTGCGCCGCCATTAGAGAATTCTCCAGTCGGTCCACACGCCCATCGCGCAGAGCCGGATGTACACATCGCTGAACCCGACTGTGATGAGGCTGGTCCAGGCCCACTGCATGTGCCAGCGATTGAGGCAGCTGGAGCAGTCATACGCCACCTTACGTACCGGTGAGCCTGAGAGTCGGTCCTTCACTCCACCGATCAAGTGGCGAAAGGAGTGGCACCCAAACGTGTACAGCGAGAGGAACACGACGTTGGCGACCAGTATCAATGTGCCGACGCCGATGCCAAAGCGTGTAGTCCCCGTTAGGCCGTCAGTGAACCAGAGCGCCTTGTAGGCGTCGTACGCCAGGATCGGAATCAGGATCAGCGCAGGTATCAGGAAATACCTGTGCACGTTCTGCAGAACGAGAGGGAACGTCCGCTCGCCGAGGTACGATTTGCGGGGCTCTCCGACTGAACATCCGGGTGGGTCTGCCCAAAACCCCTTGTAGTACGCGCCGCGATAGTAGTAGCACGTGAAGCGAAACAGCGCGGGGAACGGCAGGATGATGAGCGCCGGCGAGAACTTGAGCCAACTCGGCCACCATGCCGGCTGGGGCCCAAAGATCGCGTGCGGTGAGTCGCCCCAAAGCTCAGGCGAATAGAAGGGCGATAAGTACGGTCCGAATGTGTAGTACGCGTTTTGAAATGCTGCCCATGTTGCATACGCGACGAATGCCGAAAAGACTATCAGAACAGGAACGTTAGGCAGCCACCAGAGGTCGCGTCGCAGCGTTTCACCGAACCGCCGCCGCTCCAGAATTGGCAGAGGACTATGGGCCATTACGAGCTATGGAGATTGAGATTGGCGATGCACCACCTTGCCGCCAACGACCGTTAAAACTACACGTGCGTCCTTGAGCTCGGCCGGTGGGATCTTGGTGAGATCGCGGTTGATGAGTGCGAAGTCCGCCAGCTTGCCGACTTCGAGCGAGCCTTTATCGCGTTCGGCGAACTGCGCATATGCCGCGTTCACTGTGTACGCGCGCAGCGCCTCCTCGACGCTGATCTTCTGCTCCGGGAACCAGCCGTCTGGATTCTTGTCGTCCAACGTACGGCGAGTCACCGCGGCGTAGATGCCTTCGATCGCCGACGGCGGTGCGACGAACCAATCGCTCCCGAAAGTCAGTAATGCTTTCGCATCAATGAGGGAGCGAAACGCATAAGTTCGGCTCGCGCGGTCGCGCCCCAAAGGTTTGTCGGCGAACCTGCCGTCGTCGATCGCATGGTACGGCTGCATGCTCCCAATGACGCCTAACGCTCCGAGCCGCGGGATGTCCTTCGCGGCGATGTGTTGCACGTGCTCGATGCGGAAGCGCCGATCGCGCGGGCCGTTTTCTTTTTCGACGCGCTCAAAGATGTCGAGCAGCGTGCCGATCGCGCGGTCGCCGATCGCGTGGATCATGACGTGCAAGCCTGCGCTGTCGGCGCCTTTAGTTCGCGCGTATAGGGTTTCGGGTGGAGTCACCCAGAGGCCCGTATTCCCCGGCGTGTCGTCGAAGGGAGCGTACATGGCCGCGGTGCGTGAACCTAACGAGCCATCAACGAACCCCTTGAGCGCGCCTATCGTGAGCCACGCGTCGCCGCGAGAACCGCGCGCCTGGACCGTATCGCGCAGCTTTTCCCAGGTGGAGAGCGGGACCGCGGCGTAGATGCGCGTCGTCAGGCGTCCCGCTTTGTGCGCCCGCTCGAAGATTGCCAGCTCTTCCCACGTCCCCATGTTGTGCACGGTCGTGACTCCACGCTCGGCGACGTATTTCATCGCGGCATCGAGTGCGCGGTCCTCGACCTCAGGCGGTGGCGGCGTGACGGCGTCGTCCAGCTGACCCATCGCGTTGTCTTTGAGCACGCCGGTTGGTTCACCTTTGGCGTCGCGCACGATCGTGCCGCCGGCGACGTCCTTCGTTGCAGCGCTGACTTTCGCCGCTCGCAGCGCCACCGAGTTCGCGAGCGCCATGTGGCCATCGTACCGATTGACCCAAACAGGATTATTCGGCGTGACGGAGTCGATCCAGGCGCGCGTTGGCAGCTGTCCGCCCCAGCGCTCGTTGTCCCAGTCGCCGCCCTGGATCCAGGTGCCCCCTGGGACAGTCTTCGCGAAGGCGGCGATGCGCCTAACGAATTCCTGCGGCGTGTCGGCGTCCTTGAGCTCGACGGAAGAAAGGCGGAAGCCGCCGGTGACGAAGTGAACGTGGCTGTCGATGAATCCGGGAACGAGGAATTGTCCCTGCGCATCGATCACTTCGGCGTTGCCGGCCATCTTGCGGATTTCAGCCGAGGAACCGACCGCTGTTATTCGGTCGCCGGCGACGGCGATGGCGTCGGCCCAGGGTCGTTCAGGATTGCCGGTCCACGCACGCGCGTTGACGACGGCCAGCGTTACGGCACCAGCGGCGCGATCACGTGAGCTCATGTCGCAGGCCAGGATCGTCCCGAGCAGCAGAAATGCGGCGCGTCGCATCGCGATTGCGTTAGGCTCGGGCTCAGCGCCGCTCCACCGCATCGCGAATGTCCAGCAGAATTTCGAAATACAACTGCTCGCGGCGGTAGGCAAAGTCGAGCGTCGCCATCTGGCTGTCGTCGCCGGTGGCTTTCGCGCGCTCGAACGCTTCGCGGTACATGTCATCCAGGTTGGCGAGGATACGGTCGCGGGTGCGGGCCATACGAGTTCTCTCGAGTGCTTGGGGGGTCAGACGCGGTGGCTCTTCCTCGGGCTCGGACTTTTCGTCCTTGTCACGATCGAACGCGTCGACGAGATAGCGCTTGGCAGCGCCCATGAAGAGGCGCCGCGGCTTGAACGGATCGGGGATTAACGCCATGTGCGAGCGCAACATACGCCGCCGGATCGGAGCGGGCAAGCACACGGAAGGCTATGTTGGCAAAGCACTTACGAAAAGTGCGCGTTAGGCGTCAGCCTCCACCTCTTGGGCGCATGACGACGCGACATGTTCTGTGCACTTTCCGCCGAACGCAGATTCCACGAGTGAGTATCTTGATGAAGCAGACGGAAGTGATACGGGCCCGCGTTAGGCGCGGGCCCGCAGAATTTCTACGACCTCGAGCTTCCCAGCGTACTCTGCCCAGCCCAACACATCGCTGTCGTGCTCCTTGTCATGGATCTTTGGATCGCCGCCGGCGTCGAGCAGCAGTCGCACCATGTCCGCGTGACCTTCCCACGCCGCGAGGTGCATTGCCGTCATCTCCGAGTCGCCAAAGCCCCAGCGTGTGTTGGGATCGGCACCGCGCTCGAGCAGCCACTTCACAGCGACGATGTCGTTGCGTCGTGACATAATGTGGAGTGCGCCGCCGCTCGTGAGCAGCTCGGGATTGTCGCGGACGAGCCGGGAAGCCGCGTCATTGTCTCCAAGCGCCAGCGCTGCGACGAGATCCATGGGGGCCGCACGCGTCGCTCGTTTGCCGCGATCTGCGCTGAGCAGCTCTGCTGACGTGAGCGCGCGGATCGCCTGCATGACGGGGCGATCGCTATCGGGAGTCGATGCGTAGACGGCGACTGGTTGACCCATTCCATCGACGCCGAGCGGGTCGGCGCCGAGCTCGATGAGCAGCGCAGCCATCCCCGGTCGATTCATGCGGACCGCGAAGTGGAGCGGCAGCTGGTTCGCTTCGTTGCGGCTCATGCGTCTGTTCAGCGCCGAGGGATCGGCAGCAACGATTCGGCGCACTTCGTCGCCAAGGTTCATCGCAATCGCCGAGAAGATGTGGTGTCTCGCTCCGTGCCTAACCAGTACGTCGACGACGGCGCGGTGTGCGTCGGTGTCGGTGCCGTTCCAGCACGTCGCCCACCCGATAACCTCCAGCTCGTGATCGTCGCCGTGGCCGACGACATCACCGCCAGCGTCGGCGAGCCGTCGCACAATTTCGACGTGCCCCGCCGCCGCAGCCCAGTGCATCGGATAGGTATTATCTCCCTTCTCGCGTATGTTGACGTCGATGCCGCGCTCGAGCAGCAGATCGACGGCGGCGAGGTTTCCGCTTTGCGCGGCGGCGTGCAGTAGCGAATGCTCATACGGCTTGTCGCGCACGAGCAGCTTGTCCGGATGCGCATCGAGCAGCGCTGCGAGCTCGTTGGCGTCGTTCTTCGCCGCCGCAAAGAGCTGTCCTTCAATCGTTAGGCTGTCGACATGTGCCTTGAGCGCGCGCCAGCTCGAGAATCCGTATTCCTTGGCAAGGTCGAACTGCGCGTCCGCGAGTTGCGCATCGGGATTGCCGCCGCGCATCTCTTCGAGTCGACGCTTGGCCGCCTTGCGGAGCCAATCGAGATTGGGATTGTCCGGAAGCTGGTTCGCTACGGATGCCGACTCTTTGGTCGGATCGGACATGAGACACCTCCATTCCTTTGGAAGGGGACGAGCCCTTTCGTGTCGCCCGACGTCCGCGGCTGGGGCGAGGAATAGAAGGTTGTGTGAGAACGAAATGCGGGCGGGTTGAACCCTTTACGCGGACCGTCGGCCGCCCACTCGGCACTCATGGGATAGTACCGCTAGCTTGATGGACCGACAAGGGAGCCGAGGAATGTTGAGTCGCTCAGTGCGGAGCCTAACGGCCGCGACACTTATATGTTGGGCTCGATCTTCGCTGCCAGCGCAAGGCGCGGTGCAGAGCAGCATGGTCTCTGTCGGCGCGCACAAGCTCTACGTGCAGGCGGCGGGCACCGCGCGAGCCGGCACTCCAACGGTCGTTTTTGAGAGCGGCCTCGGCTCTCCTGTGGGAATGTGGCTGCGCGTGCAGACAATGATCGCCGAGTCCACGAAGACGGTCGCGTACGACAGATCCGGGATCAACAAATCCGAGTTAGGCAAGGAAGCACCGACGGTCCCGTACATCGTCAGCTCGCTGCACACGCTGCTGAGCAAGATCGAAGCGCCGCCACCATATGTTCTGGTGGGACACTCATGGGGCGGGCCCATCATCAACCGGTTCGCGGCCACATACCCTAACGAGGTCGCCGCGCTCGTCTACGTCGATCCCACGGACTGGACGCAGACCAAAGCGGACATGTCCGCGTTATGGAAGCAGGCCGGCGTGAAGGACGACGACGACATGATGGTAAAAATGCTCGAGAAGATGCCCGGCGTGCCTCCCGGAATTCTCGCTGAAGCGAAAGAGGTCGCCCGGCTGCAGAAGGGCGGCTTCGACGAGCTGCGTCAGGGTGGCGACGCACCTGATGTACCCACGTACGTCTTGTTAGGCGGCAAGCGTGATCCGACGCCGCCGGGCCAAACGTTTCCCGGGGACATGGATGCCTATTTCAAGGCCGGCATGGAGCAGCGCATCGATCACTTCGGCGGCATGATGCAGCGCAAACGCCAGGGTACACTCGTGCTTACGTCAAAGAGCGGACACTTCGTGCACTCGTCCGAGCCGGAGCTTGTCGTCTGGGCGATCCGCCAGGCGCTCGCAGCGTCGGCTAAGCGTTAGGCTCCTCGAGGCGAAAGAACACAGCGTCCTCGATCACGCGTCCGTGCTTGAGATGCTCGACGACGATCCGCTCGAGCAATTCCGGCGTGACTGGCGCATACCAGATCCCTTCCGGATACACGACGACGACAGGTCCACCGGCACAGACGCCGAGGCATGGGGTCTCGCTCCGCTTCACGCGGCGCGGGCCGAAGAGCAGATCTTCTCTCTCTAATAGTTGCGGCAGCAGGCTGTAGAGCGCGCGCCCCGCCCGACTTGGGCTGCAGAATCCTCCGGTGCACACGACGATGTGTCGCGTGTACGGCTCGAGGAAGGCGCTGTACTCCGGCATGACGATGAACGTAAGGGAATGCTACGTTTCATAGCATGACGAATGTGAATTTTCCGACGCGCGACAGTGCCGTACCGGGTCGCGTGAATCACGTGACGATCGAGTGGAAGGGTGAGACGAGCTTCGAGGGCGGGCGAGCTGGTCATGCGCAGGTAGCGTTTGATTCCAGCGGCAAGACCGGACCGGGACCCGTCGACGCCCTGCTCATCGCGTTAGGCACGTGTGCAGCAATGGACGTGATCGAGATTCTGGCGAAGCGGCGCACGCCTGTCGAGTCGATGAGCATGGAAGTGCGCGGCGCCCGCGCTGACGCGATCCCCGCTCGGCTCATTGGCGCCGAGATCGCGTACACGATTACTGGTGCTGGTATCGAGCGGAAGCATGCGGAGCGCGCGATCACGCTCGCCGTGGAGAAGTACTGTTCCGTGCGCAGCTCGTTGGATCCCGAGATCCCGATTTGTTGGAGGCTGGAACTCAATGCGCCGGCGGTGAAATAGAATTCTGGTCACCTGTACGCAGCGCGCGCGGAGGATTGCCATCGATGGACGTCGCAGAGCACATCATTTCCTTAGAACGTTCGGCACTCGATCGCTGGGTTCGGGCAGACGCGGACGGCTATCTCAGCATCTACACCAAAGATGCCACGTACTTCGATCCGTTTCGCGAAAAGCGACTTAATGGACTTGATGAGCTGAACGTGCTGGCGGCGGCGATGAGAGGTATCACGTTGCCATTCACGGAGCCACGCTACGAAATGCTTGCCCCGCGCGTGGATGTCGATGGGAATATCGCAGTGCTCACGTTCAACCTGGTGAACTACGGCAAGGCCACAGGCAGCGCTCAAGAAACGGTGCTCGCCCGGTGGAACGCAACACAGGTGTATCGCTGCCTAGATGGGGAGTGGCGAATCCTCCACACGCACTGGTCTTTTACGCAGCCACAGCTGGCCGATGCACCCAAATAGGTGGCGAGTTTGTCAGCGCCTCAAGGCGCTTGCTCCACGCGTTAGGCGCGCACAGAGTGCCATCACATCCTCGCGCAGTAATGCCTTCGGCGTTATGAAATCCGCCGTGACCTTGGCCCTGATGACGCTGGCCCTCTCCGCAGCGCCCGGGCAGGCACAACGAGCGACGGCCACGCTTGACGCGCCCACCGCCGGTCGGTTTGCGGCGCTGGCACTGGCGTGCCTCCAGAAGGAATACCCGAACAAGATCACTCATATCCTGAATTCCCCCGCGGATGCAAGGCAGCCGCATGAGCTCACGCCCGCGTTTTACGGCTGTTACGACTGGCACTCGTCCGTGCATGGCCACTGGATGCTGGCGCGCTTGCTCCGCGAATTTCCCAATGCGCCCTTCGTGTCCGCGGCGGTCGCGGCGCTCAAGGCGAATCTCACCCCGGCCAACATCGCCGGTGAAGTGGCCTATCTAAACGGCCCGGGACGCGAGTCGTTCGAACGCCCGTATGGTTTGGCGTGGCTGCTGCAGTTGGCCGCCGAACTGCGCGAATCACAGACGCCTAACGCGGCTGCGTTGTCCTCGGCGCTCAAGCCGCTCAAAGCGGCTGTGGTCGCGCAGCTCGAGGCATGGCTGCCGAAGCTCGCTTATCCCATTCGCGAAGGGGAACATGCGCAAACAGCGTTCGCATTCGGCTTGATCCTGGACTACGCTCGCGGAACAGACCCGGCGTTGGCGGCCATGGTCGTCAGCAAGGTTCGTGAGTTTCATCTCAAGGACCGCGACTGCCCGATCAACTACGAGCCATCCGGTCAGGACTTCCTTTCGCCTTGCATCGCCGAGGCCGACGCGATGCGCCGCGTGCTGCCGCCTAACGAGTTCGCTGCGTGGCTGACGTCGTTCCTCCCGCGACTACCCGCCACCAATTCAGACGCGTGGCTGCCGATTGGAGTCGTCACTGACAAGACAGATGGCAAGCTCGCTCATCTGGACGGCCTCAACCTCAGTCGGGCGTGGATGCTCGAGGGTATCGCGGCGGGATTGCCGTCCGGCGATCCGCGCAGACACGCACTGCTGGCTGCGTCTCGCACTCATGCCGCCAGTGGGCTCGCTGCGGTGACCGGCGAGCACTACGCCGGCGGTCATTGGCTCGGCAGCTTCGCGACGTACCTCACAACGCGCCGTGGCATCGGCAAGTAGTACGGCGAGTGAATCTCTATGCGCATCGCATTGAACGTCGCCGGCGTGTTGTTTCTGCTCATCGGAGGCGTCTGGTTTCTGCAGGGAATCAACATCCTTCCGGGGAGCTTCATGACTGGCCAACCGAAGTGGGCCGTCTATGGCGGCCTTCTAGTGGTCGCAGGCATCGGGCTGTTGATTGCGGCTAAGCGGCATCGACGTGGCAGCGGCAGAGCTGAACGCCATACCCGTTAGGTGGCAGAACCGAGGAGTTGAAGCCAGTGACTCATCCCTCACTTCAGGCTAGCATTGCCCCGATGCTCTCCGTCCGCCGAGGCGCTGAGGCAGTCGCGTTCTACAAGAGTGCCTTCGGCGCACAGGAGCTGTTCAAGATCGAGGATGGCGGAGCTGTCGTGGCGCAGCTGACGGTCCATGGCGCCAAGTTCTGGGTAGCGGATGAGTCCCCGGAGCACCTCAACTTCAGCCCAGAGTCGCTCAACGGCAGCACCGTCCGTATGGTGCTAGTCGTTAGCGACCCGGTAGCGGTCCACGGAAAGGCCTTGGGTGCCGGCGCGAAACAGATTTGGCCGGTGAGAGAGGAGAACGGCTGGTACATTGGCCGTATCCAGGATCCCTTCGGGCACCACTGGGAGATCGGTAAGCCCCTGGGTCCGGACGTCGGTGAATAGGCGCCGCGGTCGTGCCTAACACGAAGTCCTGGAATTGTGGCGACTCGTTAGGATGGCCGCGGACCGCGAGGCAGATCAACGGTACATCCGCGATTACGCACCAGCCGGCGCCGGGACTAACTCTCTAGCACGCCGGCAAAATGCGGTTCCCTCTCATGCACTCATGCATCGATCTCCATGGCTTAGTAGAGTCCCCCAGATTGCGCTCGTTCTTCTCGCGTTAAGGCCGTTCTCGACGGCGTCTGGCGTGGTGATGAGAAGTAACCTCTGCGCTTGCCTAACGAGGCGCTCGCGCGGAGTCTCAGTCCGTCTGCAAACCCTTTCGCGACGGCGCCTATCCAATCGACGTTCCTGGTTACTCCTCGAAGATTGGAATAGGAGGTTCGATGCGATCCTGGGCGACAATCGCGGCTCTCGCTCTGTGGGCTGTCAGCCCGAGTCCTGCGGCCTCACAACAATCGCCCGCGGCGAAGGCGGCCCGCGCCGAAGTGCTCATCCTTGGCACGTACCACATGGCCAATCCTGGACGCGACATCTTCAACTCACAGGCAGACGATGTTTTGGCGCCCAAGCGCCAGCAGGAAATCGCACAGCTGATTGCGGTCCTGAAGTCGTTTCAGCCGACCAAGATTGCGATTGAATCGGACCCCAACGGAGCGCGGCCAGCGCAATACACTGCATATGTCGCGGGCACATACACGCTGACACGTAATGAGATCGATCAGATCGGATTTCGGCTGGCCAAGGAGCTCGGCCACAAGGCGATTTATCCGGTAGATGCTGACGGCGAGTTCCCGTATCCGCGTCTCGTCGACTACGCCAAGGCGCACGGGCGTTCGGCCGCGCTCGACTCGCTGATCGGCGAGATCGGCGCGATGGTCAAGGCGCAGGACGCATATCTGGCGTCGCACAGCATACTCGAGACGCTGCTGTACATGAACGGCGACGACAAAGTCGCCGCGGACGTTGGCTTCTACTACCGGCAGGTCCATTTCGGCGAACCATGGAACTGGGCGGGTGCCGATCTTGTCGGCGACTGGTTCCGTCGCAACATCCGCATCTACAGCAACATCATGGGACTCGTGGACTCGCCTAACGAGCGAATTCTCGTCATCTACGGCGCTGGACACCTCGGCTGGCTGCGGAACGACGTCGCCAGCGACCCCACCGTGCGCTTGCGCAAGCTCGCTGAGTTCGCCAAGTAACGGCGCAGCCTTACGCTTAGCGCACGCGAACCGGCAGTCTGCTGGGGTGACCGGGAACACGCAGATCGACCTCGAGGATGAGCTCGCCCTCCTCGGTCGGCGTGAACTCAAAATCCTTCGTTATGCCCACGTCGATCCTCATGCGCGCCGGACTTTGCACGATTTGACCAGGCGGGAGGTCTGCGCCGTCACGCGCAACCTGGCGCCACGCGACAGGCGTGTTCCCATTCAAGAGCCTAACGACGTACTCTCCGTTCGCCGGAATCGCGATGAAGCGAAGACGATGCGGTACGCCAACCTTCATGTCGATTGCGGCCGGCGACGCGCTGCCATTGATGAAGATGCTCTCGTGACTGTCGCCCGGACCGCCATTGGAGATCACGAAGATGTGATCCCTGTCGGCGTCCCATGATTGCCCCGGCTCGAGCACAGTAAGCGGCCCATACAACCCTGAGTTGAGCTCGTCGAACTGCTCGCTGTGAACGTGATACATGAACGTTCCCGCGCGCGGTGGCGTCATCTGAACCGTGAACGAGTCGCCCGGCTGCATAGCGGACATGGTGCGACCCGGTGCCCCACTGAAACTGGGAACACCGTCGAAGTAGCTCGCGAGCTCGATGCCGTGCCAGTGCACACTGAGCGGCACCTTAAGGCGATTGAACACCGTAATCTGCGTCGCCTCGCCCCTCGTTAGGACGATGGGCGTCCCCGGAATGCGAATCGAATCGCTGGCTGGTGCGTTGTTGCCTGTTTGCAGTACAAAGCCGAGTCCCGACAAATCTCCGAAAACGCGAGGGCGCTCGTTCGCGAACAGCCTCAGCCTTCGACGTGGGGCTGCGACCGCCGCGGCAGCAGCTGTCGCGGGCTTGACGGTAATGCCAACCATGGGCCCGGCCATTCCGCTGCTCGCGTGATCGGCGTGTGCGCTTGCCTGTGCGGCGTTAGGCGCGCCAAAGAGCCGCGCGAAACTCTGCGCGGGTGACATGTGCATGAGAAAGTGACAGTGGAAGAGCCAATTGCCCGCCCTCTCCGGCACCCATTGAATGGTCATTGTCCGGTTAGGCGCCATGAACTCGCTGACCACGGTTTCGTACTGCGACGGCGGCAACACACTGTCATAGGCCGACACACCTCCGCGTTCAACGACGCGGTAGTAGAAACCGTGCAGGTGCATCGTATGCGAGGTCGC
>DASYRX010000249.1:0-5734 GCA_036003845.1 Gemmatimonadaceae bacterium
GCCGCCGGGTGCCACGAAGTACTGCTGGTCAAAGGGATTGGATGCGGTGACGAGCGTGTTCTGGGCCTTCCATCCGACGTTATAGAGCGTCGGCACAAGACTGCCCGGTGTGGGCTGCGCGCCTAACGCCATGGGGATGGCGACCGACAAAACCAGAGCCTGACGATACAAACGCATGCGTGCCTTCGTTGAACTTGTGTTGCCAAAGTAAAATGCGAACTGTCATGCGCCAGAGGAAAATTCTTCCAACTCATGTTGCGGCAGAGAGTTGGGAATACGCATCACGCTTCCCTTGCCTCGCGGATCAGTGACGTGCGACCTTTCCATAGCGGCGCGGTAGCCAAGTGGTAAGGCAGCGGTCTGCAAAACCGTTATTCGCGGGTTCGATTCCCGCCCGCGCCTCTTTCAGTCGGTCACAGACTTGTTAGGATGACTCGCGCCGTTGAAGCGCTCGTAAGGCATAACGAGCCCACGATCATGCGATACCAGCGCGCGAGCCGGACTCGTGCATAGCCTAATCGGTGCCGCACTTTGCGCGATCGCGGTGGCCGGCCACGCCGCTCAGGGCCAGGGAATAGCCCGGCGCCCGAACCCACGAGAGTGGTCGTCAGGCGGCCCTCTCTCCCCCGAGCAGGCGGCCTATGACGTCACATTCTACGACTTGAGCCTGCGCGTCTCCCCCGCGGATTCGACGATCGCGGGGAGTTTGGCTGTGTACGCTCGCGTAACAGCGCCGCTCGAGTTCCTCGTATTGGACCTCGACACGGCGTTCACAGTCGAGCGAGCTAGCGACGTAACAGTTGGCGGCATGACCAACCTCGCCGTGGAGCGGAGGGGCGGAAAACTCTGGATCCGACTGGAGCGAACTCGCTCTGTCGGTGAGACGTTAGGTGTCGCCGTCGCTTACCATGGCCGCCCGCGGGTCGCACCGCGGCCGCCGTGGATTGGCGGTTTTCAGTGGGCACGCACGCCGAGCGGTGCTCCGTGGATCGCGACGACCTGCGTGAACGAAGGGGCCGACCTGTGGTGGCCGGTCAAGGACCATCCCTCCGACAAGCCCGATTCAGTCTCACTGCACATTACGGTGCCTAACGGCCTCATCGTGGCGACGAACGGGAAATCGCGCGGCAAGCGCGACAACGCCGATAGTACGACGACATTCGACTGGCACGTTTCGACGCCGATTTCGATGTACAACGTGGCGCTCAACATCGCGCCATACCGCACGATCACGCGCGACTACATGAGCGTGACCGGCGAGCACTTTCCCGTCACGTATTGGGTGCTGCCGGAGAACTACGAAAAGGGGCTCATGCTCGTGCCCGAGATGCTCGAGCACCTAAGGTTCTACGAACGCCTGTTAGGCCCATATCCTTTCCGTGCCGACAAGTACGGAGTCGCGGAAACGCCGCATCTCGGCATGGAGCATCAGACGATCATCGCGTATGGCAATCAGTACAAAAAGAACGAGGCCGGATTCGACGAACTGCATCAGCACGAACTGGCGCACGAGTGGTTTGGCAACCTGATCACGGCGAAAGACTGGAGCGACTACTGGCTGCACGAAGGATTCGGCAGCTACATGCAGCCGCTGTACGTCGAACGATTGCGCGGCAGGGCTGAATACTTCGCGTGGGTCAAGCGGCAGATGGCAGGAGCGAAGAATCGCCGTGCGATCGCCGAGCCATGCTGCCTAACGGCGGGCGAAGTGTACTTTAATCCCCCGGACTATTTGTCGGGCGACGGCGACATCTACGGAAAAGGGTCCGCCGTACTGCATACGCTGCGATATGTCCTTGGCGATTCGACCTTCTTTACTATCTTGCGACGTTTTCTGTATCCGACGCGCGCGTCAGAGCGAGTGATAGACGGCTCGCAGGTACGCTTGGTGTCAACAGACGACTTCATTCGTACCGCGGAGCGATACGCCAAGCGGCCGTTAGGCTGGTTCTTCGACGTTTACGTGCGGCAGCCTGCGTTACCTGAAATCGTCGTGGAGCGGAACGGTGACGTGCTATCCCTTCGCTGGGAGGCGCCAGGTGCGCGTCCATTCCCAATGCCGATCGATGTCGAGATCGATGGCGTCATTCGGCGTGTGAAGTTCACAAGCAACCGTGCGCAACTGCGTGTGCCGGCAAAGGCGCAGGTGCGTCTGGATCCAAAAGGGTGGGTCTTTCGCGTGATGCAATGAGCGACACGCCGAGCACAACGTTCGCCCAAACGGTCGACGTCGAGGCGCCGGAGCTTGTCGTCCTTACGTACACAGTCGCCGGAGTCGGGTCGCGGGTCGCCGCGGCACTCATTGACTATGCTATCTGCCTACTCGGCTACGGCGCGGTTCTCATTGGGTTGACCTCGTTAGGTGCGCGCGGCACGATCGGCGGCGGTGCGCGCAGTGCCGCGTGGGCTGGAGCGCTGCTGTACCTGCTCCTTTTCGCGATTCTGTGGGGCTACTACGTGCTGTTCGAGGGATTAGGCGACGGACAGACGCCAGGCAAGCGGTTGCTGCGTTTGCGGGCGGTGCGCGATGGCGGCTACTCCGTGACATTTGGCGCATCGGCGGTGCGGAATCTCGTCCGCCTGCTCGACATGCAGCCGCTTTTCACCTATGGCGTCGCGATCGCGAGCGTGATGCTCACGAAGCGCGGCAAGCGCCTTGGCGACCTGGCTGCCGGTACGATCGTCGTGCGCGAAGGACTCGCGGCGCGCACAACTCCAGCCGCGACCCGACGGCGGGCGGGTCAAACGCCGGAAGGCGCCGTTCCATCCGTAGCGCGCCTAACGAACGCGGAGTTCACCGTTCTCGAGCGCTTCGCGGAGCGGCGCGCCGATTTGGCGTCTGATCGACGCGCGGCACTCGCGGAGCAAATTGCGGCACGCCTCGCGCCTGCGTTGGCGGACATCGCAGGTGCCAACACATTGAGCAGACTCGTCGCGCTCTATGAAGCCGAGCGCTCGGCTCGCGCGCGAGGAGCGGTAGCGATTCGTGAGACGGGCGCGGCGCGCGAGCGTCACGCCATTGTGGCCGCCGGCTCCAAAGCGTGGAGCGGATTCGCGGCGAGGCTTCAGGCCGCGCAGAACGGGGGGCTCAAGCGGCTCGACGAGGCCGAGGTGCGCGAGTTCGTCGAGCAGTATCGCGATGCTGCTAACGATCTCGCGCGCCTGCAAACGGCGTCGCGGGGTCAGCAGGATGCCGACGTCTTCTTTCTCACCCGACTGGTCGCCGCCGCACACAATCTGCTGTATCGCGGCACCGCAGTGACGTTAGGCGGCGCTCTGCGGACGCTGGCCCTGGATGGTCCGCGCGAGGTGCGACGCTCCTGGCGGCCGATCCTGCTCGCCGCGCTCGTGCTCTTCGGTCCGGCAGTGATTGCGCATATTGCCGTCGTGCGCGACCCGAGTGTGGCCGAGATTTTTCTGCCGCCGGGGATGCTCGATCGTGCCGAGGCGGGAGTAGAGCGCGCGAAGAAAGGAACCGGCTATATCGAGGATCCGCAGCTCTTTCGTCCGGTCATGGCGAGCAACATCATCGCCAACAATGTGCAAGTGACGTTCGCCGCGTTCGCCTTGGGCCTAACGGCCGGAATAGGCACGCTCATCCTGCTGCTGACGAATGGCGTGTCGCTCGGTGGTGTGATGGGGCTTTATGCGTCGAAGGGGATCGCGCCCTTGCTGATCAAGTTCGTCGCGCCGCACGGCCTGCTCGAGTTGACGGCGATCTGCATCGCCGGCGGCGCTGGCCTAGTACTAGCCGCGGCGCTTCTCATCCCCGGTGACCGGACGCGTCGTCGTGCGCTCGTGGAGAACGGGCGCCGCGCAATTCAGCTCATCGGTGTGTCCTCGGTGTTGCTCGTAGTAGCCGGAGCGCTCGAGGGCTTTGTGTCACCCATTCCCTCGTGGTCGTTAGGTGCCAAGCTCGCCGTCTCGGCGGCGACCGCGGTGCTGCTCGTCCTTTATCTCAGCGCCAACCGCACGAGCAAGGCACCAGCCGGCGTCACACCCGAACAATCGGCGGAGCTGCTGGCACTGCAGCCTGGTGCGGCTATAGGGAACCTCGCGCCTTGATCTCCAAGTAGCGGTTGATGACAGCCGCTGTCATTGTCTGCGGTGAGACATCCAAAACCGTAACGCCGGCTCGGCGCATTCGCTCCAATGCTTCGCGCCGAGCCGAGATCAGCTCTTCGGCGGCAGCGCTTTCGAAGAGACCCAGCTCCTTGGCTCGGGCAGCGGATTGAGGCCGTAGCGCGGCCACTTCGAAGAGCGCGTCGTTACGCAGCGCGACGACCACAACGAGGTGTCGTGCCGAGCTGCGTGTGACATAGGCGATCAGCGCGCGTGACGCCCGCGTGTCGATCACATCGGTGAAAAAGACGATCAGTGCTCGGCGGCGCTGATGAATGGCGAGGTGGCGGAAGGCGCCGGCATAATCGGGCTCCGTCATAGTCGGCCTAACGGGAATCAGAGCTGTGCGAATCGCAGCAAGCGCCGCTCTGCCTCGCTGCGCGCTGACGAAGGCGCGCACGCGATCGTCAAAGACCAAAGCGCCGACGCGGTCTCCAGTGGTGGCCGCGACGTCAGTGAGCACCAGAGCGGCAGACAAGGCGTGTTCGAAGCGCGAGAAGTCGCCGGCGAGCTGCGTCATCGATCGTCCTGCTTCGATCAGGGCGAAGACACTCTGCGATTGCTCGACGGAATACTCGCGCACGATGTGTTTGCCGCGGCGACCAGTCGCTTTCCAATCCATGTGCCGCGGATCGTCGCCGGGGACATAGTCACGCAGGCCGGCGAACGCACGTCCGTCGCCGCGCCGCCTGAGCACGCGTACACCGGCGCTTTGCAACTTGTGTTGAATCGCGAGCAGGCGAAAACGACGGACGTGGGCTATGGACGGAACGACGAGGAGACGATCGTCAGGCGCGAAGACGTCGCGGGCGCCTAACAAGCCAAGACGGGACTCGCTCACAAGCGCTACACGGCCGAGCATATGCTCGCCGCGAGCCATCGGGATTACTTGCAGCGGGACTTCGAGCCTGCTGCCCGCTGGTAGCTGAACGGGAACATCGCGCTGCCGAGTCTGAAGCGCGGCCGGGAGCTCGTCGCGCAGTCTCGTTTGCGCAGGCCAGCGCCAGCGTGAAGTCAGCTCGTATGAACCGGCAATCGCTTCACCGAGTCCCGCGCGGGGGGGCAACACACGGGCAACGGAGAGTGAGCGGCGTGTTGGAAGCATGAGGAAGTCGACGGCTACCGCGACTAGGACGATTGCAGCGGTAGCGATAACAATGATTGCGGCGATCGATGGAGGTACAAACCAGAGGAGCGCAAGCGCCGCGATCACCCACGCCAGGCGTGGGCGAGGGACGACACGAATGCGCGGAGCGATGGCGCGCGGCTCGTCGTCCGTCATTTCGGCGCGACGACGCGCGTTAGGATGGCGGCAAGAACGTCGTCCACCGAACGCCCTTCCACCTCGACTTCGGGTGCGAGTGTGATGCGATGGCGCAAGGCGGCCGGCGCGCGACTCTTGGCGTCGTCGGGAACCGCGTAGTTGCGTCCGTCGAGGACGGCAGCGGCGCGAGCCGCGCGCATGAGAGCGACCGTGGCGCGCGGAGATGCACCTAACGCGATGGCTGGGTCGGAGCGTGTGGCGCGCGTGATGTCGGCGATGTACGTGCGCAGCTCCGGCGCGACGCGCACAGCATCAACGAGACGTCGCAGCGCAAGCGCTTGCTGCTGC
>DASYRX010000250.1:0-10148 GCA_036003845.1 Gemmatimonadaceae bacterium
CGCCGTACCGAAAGGCAGACGCGCCGGGAATCCACACACGCACATACGGTGCGTCGTCCCGATCAACCGGAGCCTGTCTGGCACGCGGAGCCTGGGCGCCAGCGAGCAGAGGTAAACTGAGAACTAGGGCAGGAACAAACCGACGATCAATCATATGATGTCCTCGGTTGCTAGCTCGCGCCGGGTCGCGCCGGCTCTGAACGATACCCGACGGCGGCTCCCAACACTATGGCACGACTGAATATGTCCGCAAGGCGTCACGCCTACCATGTCGTACCTTTGACCCTGTTCCTCACGCTGCCTACCTTCCGCGCCCCATGACCGATCCAAGCACCACTGCAACCGCACCGGCATCCGGTGGACCGACCCGCGCGGACCTGCTCGATCCTGCCCACCTCGCGTCCCTTGGCCGCATCGAAATCGTCGCGCGCTGGGTAGTGGAAGGGTTTCTAACCGGGCTACACCGATCCCCCCGCAAAGGTTTCTCAGTCGAGTTCGCGGAGCACCGGCCGTATATGCCGGGTGACGATCTGCGCTACATGGATTGGAAGATCCTGGCGCGCGCAGATCGTTGGATGATCAAGCAGTTCGAAGAGGAGACCAACCTTCGCGCGGCGCTCGTGCTCGACGTCAGCAAATCGATGGACTGGACGGGTTCGGGAGACCGCCTAACGAAGCTGTCCTACGCCGAACACCTGGTCGCGGCGCTCGCGCATTTGCTGATCCGTCAGAAGGATGCCGCAGGCCTCGTGCGCTTCGATGACGAGCTCAAGTCCGTGCTCTCCCCCCGTGCGCGTAGTGTCCACTTCTATCGACTCGTGCGGACGCTCGCTGAAGGGCACGGCGGGAAAGGCGCCCGCATCAGCGAGGCGCTTTTCCGCGCGGAGCGGATGATTCGACGTCCCGGGATGATCATCGTCGTGAGCGATCTGCTCTTCGAGCCGAGCGACATCGATGGGCCCATCAAATCATTGCGTGCGGCAGGTCATAACGTCGGAGTCCTGCACATCATGGATCCATCGGAACGCGCCCTAACGAGCGCGGGGGAGGCGATTTTCTGCGATACAGAGAGTGATCTGCAAGTGAGCGTGTCGGTTGCGGACGTCGAAGACGCCTATCGCGAGACGGTCGATCACGTCATCGAAGAGTGGCGCACGCTGTTTTCCGGAGCCGGCGTCGAGTATGCGGTGGTCACTACTGACACGCCATTTGGCGTGCCGCTGCGCAAGGCGTTCCGTGTGCGCGAGAACCTACCGTGAGTTTTCTCGCTCCGATTTGGCTGATGCTCGCCGGGGCGGCCGCCGTTCCGTTGCTTCTGCATCTGCTCAAGCGCCGCATTGATCTGCGCATCGATTTTCCTGCGGTGCGCTATCTGCTCCGCGCCAAGCAGGATCATCGGCAGCGGCTCCGCGTGCAGAATCTCATCCTCATGGCTCTGCGCATCGCGGCGATTCTGCTCATCGCACTCGCGGCGGCGCGCCCGATCGGCTGGTTAGGCGGGAGCGGCCATATGCCGACTGCCCTCGCCATTGTGCTGGACAATTCGCTGAGTACGTCGGTCATCGTCGACGGCGCTCCGCTCATCGAGCGTTTGCGCGAAGAGGCACGCGGGCTCGTGCGCGGGGCGAACAGCAGCGATCGACTCTGGCTCGTCACGGCGGACGGCCGGGTCGTGGGCGGCGACCGCGGTACCGTACTCGACGCGATCGATCGCAGCGACGTATTCCCTGGCCAGGGTGATCTACCGGCGGTCGTCACGCGTGCCGCGGCGCTCATACGCTCGGCGCAGCTGCCGGGGGAGCGCATCACCGTCCTCACTGACGGGCAGGCCACGGCGTGGCCGCGCGGCGTGGACGTTGGCGCTATCCCGCTCATCGCGTATGTGCCATCGGGAGACGCGCCGCCTAACCGGGCTGTCGTACTCGCCGATGCGCGCCCCGATCGCTGGACGCCGAACGGCACCGTGGTGCTGCGCACCAACGGCTGGGGTCCCGGCGGCGACTCGGCGACGTATCGAGTCGCGTTAGGTGGTCGCACGCTCGCGCGTGGCACGATGCGCGCCAACGAAGAAGCGATCGTGCGCGCGTCGCCGACCGAACGCGGTTGGCAGCCTGGCTCGGTCGAGATCGCGCCGGACGAGCTGCGCGGTGACGACTCGCGTTACTTCGCCGTGTGGCTCGGAAACCCACCGAGCGTGCGCCTCGATGCGTCGGCCGGCTCGTTCGTGCAAACCGCCGTGAGCGCGCTCGTGGGAAGTGGACGCGTTGCGTTAGGCACCGACATCGACGTCGCAAGCGCCGACGCGGCTACCAAGCTGCCGGCGCTGCTCACCGCGCCATCCGATCCGGTGCGGATCGGCGCGGCGAATCGACAACTCGAACGACTCGGCGCACCGTGGCGCTTTGGCGCGCGCCGCGCCGGAGAGAGCGCCGCGCACGGCGATCGTATGGAAGGGGTGACTGTCGCGCTGCGTTACGTGCTCGAGCCTTCTGCAGGAGCCAACGCCGACACGGTCGCGACGGTTGCGGGCGAGCCGTGGATCGTCGCGGGCGAGCGCTACGTGATCATCGCGTCGCCGCTGATCCCCACGGGCACGTCGCTCCCGATCTCCGCCGCATTCGTTCCCTGGTTAGGCGACGTTCTCGCGCAACAACTGGGCGGCGAGGCAGGTCGGGTGCTCGCTCTCGGTTCGGGCGCCGCGTTTCGCCCGCCACAGGGAACCACCGGGTTGGAAGCGAACGACGGACAAGTGCTACCGCTCGATCCGGCGGCGGCGCGCGCTCCGACGCGCCAGGGCGTGTACTTTTTGCGGCGCGGGCCGACGCGCGTTGGCGCCGTGATCGTGAACGCCGAGCCTGACGAGTCCGACCTGCGCCGTCTGAGCGACGCCGCGCTGACGGCGCGCATTCGCGGCCGCGATGTGTCGGTGTTGCGCGACGCGGGAGCCTGGCGCGCCGCCGTGTTCGCGGCGGGCAATCGCCGGCCGTTAGGCACCCTGCTGCTCGTGCTTCTGCTACTCGTCGTCGCGGCCGAAACATTCATCGCCCGCAGCGGCCTCCGGCGTATTCGCCGGGCGTAATGTCGCTAATAACCCTTATAGACGCGCTCGAAGCGACTAACGCGTTCGGGCGGTTCGCGGCATCGCTACCGAGCCCAGGCGCGCGACTTACAGTCGGTGGGCTGGTCGGCTCGTCTGATGCCGTCGCCATCGCGGCGTTGGCGCGTCGTCTGCCCACGCGGGTCATCGTCGTCGTCGCCGACGCAATACCGGATGCGGAGCGCTGGTGGGCGGATCTCAGAGTCCTCCTAGACGACGCGCCCGTCGCGCTGTACCCGGCGCGCGAAGGCTTCGGTGAGGCGGAGCCACACGCCGAAATCGCCGGCGAGCGCGTGGAAACGCTGGAGCGCCTAACGCGCGGTGAGGTGCGCATCCTGCTCACCACGGCGCGCGCCGTGCTGGAACGCTCGCGCGTCCCCAAAAGGCTGGCGGCCGCGCGGCTCGAGCTGCGTCGCGGAGACACACACCGCCTGAACGACTTGGCGCAGCACCTCGACTCCATCGGATTCGAACGCGTGCTCATGGTGGATGACGTCGCACAGTACGCGATCCGTGGCGGCATCATCGACATCTATTCGTTCGGCATGGCGGAACCCGTTAGGCTCGAGCTCGTCGGCGACGAGATCGACGACCTGCGCGCTTTCGACATCGTCACGCAACGTTCCACCCGCGCGCTCGAGTCTACGCTCATTCTCCCGGCTGAGATGGCGCCGAGCGATGAGGAAGCGGCTGCGTCTGAAGAACGGCTGTCGATCATGGACATGTGGCCGCCCGATTCGATTGTCGTGCTGCCCAAAGGCGCGCACCCCGACCCGGAGTTCGAGCGTACGTGGAGCGAGGCCGCGCACCACATCGACCTGGCGCGGCGTCGCGGTGAAGACGCGCCTCCACGCGCCGATCTCTTCATTGACCCTGCCGTCGCGCGCGTGCGTCTCCAAGGCTTTGCTGCACTGGAGCTCACGGAATCACACGAGTCGGACGTGCGCTTTCCGCTGCTCGCCCCAGAGTCGATCTCACGCGACATCCGGCGCCTGCGACGCGTCGTGCGCGACGGAACGCCCACGATCATCCTCTGCGATAACGCGGGGCAGGCGGAGCGGTTGGATGAGCTGCTCAACGAAGAAGAGTACCAGCCGTCGCCGGCTGCGCTCTCCATCGGCGTTCTCGATGGCGGTTTCGTCATCCCGGCAGGAACGGCGACCGGCTCGTTAGGCCTGCGCATCCTCACGGACCACGAGATCTTCCGTCGTGAACGGCGTCTCAGACGCGCTCGGCGCTACGCGACAGGCGCGATGCTCGAGACGATCACCGGCGTGAAGCCGGGAGATTTCGTCGTGCACCTGGAGCACGGGATCGGCATCTTTCGCGGCATCCAGCAGATCTTCGTCAACGAAAGCACGATTGAGGTGGCAGTCATCGAGTACGAGGGCGGCGACCGCCTCAACGTACCCCTCTACCGTATAGACCAGATCGAGCGCTATCGCTCAGCGCGCGACGTCGGAGAAGACGCGCCGCCGCCCAAGCTGCACAAGTTAGGCGGCCGCCGTTGGAGTCAGCAGCGCGAGCGCACGCGTGCGGCGATCGAGGCGATGACGCACGAGTTGCTCGACCTGTACGCGCGGCGCCAGCTCGCGGAGCGTCCGCCACATGAGCCGGATACAGCGTGGCAGCGTCAGCTCGAGTCCTCGTTCCTCTTTGAAGACACGCCCGATCAGATGAAGGCGACGTCGGATGTGAAATCAGATATGGAACAGCCGCGTCCGATGGATCGCCTGCTCGTCGGCGACGTCGGCTACGGAAAGACGGAGATCGCCGTGCGCGCGGCATTCAAAACGATCCAGTCCGAGCGACAGGTCGCCGTGCTCGTCCCGACCACGATCCTCGCTGACCAGCATGCGCGCACGTTTGGAGAGCGTCTGGCGGATTTCCCAGTCCGCATCGCGGCGCTGAGCCGCTTTCAAACGGCCAAAGAGCAGGCCGAGATCGTTAGGCAGGTCGCGAACAAACAAATTGACATCGTCATCGGCACGCATCGACTCCTCAGCGCCGATGTCCAGTTCGGTCGCCTCGGCCTCATCATCGTTGACGAAGAGCACCGCTTCGGCGTGAAGCACAAAGAGAAGCTCAAGCAGCTGCGTCTCGAGACCGACGTGCTGACGCTCACTGCGACACCGATTCCGCGCACGCTGCACATGTCGCTCGCGGGACTGCGTGACATGACGCTCATGCAAACGCCGCCGCGCGATCGCTCGCCCGTGCTCACTTTCGTCGAGCCCTGGGACGATGGGCTCATCAGCGAGGGCATCTCACGGGAGCTGGATCGCGGCGGACAGGTCTTCTTGGTGCACAACCGCATCGAGACGATCGAGGCGGTATCTGACCACGTTAGGCGCCTCGTCCCGCGCGCCCGCATCGCAGTGGGCCACGGACAGATGCGCGAGCGCGACCTCGAAGACGTCATGCACCGCTTCGCTCGCGGTGACGTCGACGTGCTCGTTTCGACAATGATCGTGGAGTCCGGGCTCGACGTTCCCAACGCGAACACGATGTTCGTAAATCGGGCGGATTACTTCGGCCTGGCGCAGCTGTATCAGTTACGCGGTCGCGTTGGTCGATCACACCGACGCGCGTATTGCTATCTCATGGTGCCGGACCTCATCGACGAGGACGCAGAACGGCGTCTTCGCGTGCTGGAGCACCACACAGAGCTTGGCTCCGGCTATCGCATCGCACTCACGGACCTCGAAATGCGCGGAGCGGGGAACCTGCTGGGTGCGGAACAATCGGGCTTCGTGCACGCCGTTGGTTTCGAGGTCTATCTGCGCATGCTCGACGACGCGGTCAGGCGGCTCCAATTGAGCGAGGGTCAGGCCGATGCAGTTCGACTCCAGCCGTCCGACGTCTCACTCGATCAGCCGGCGTATTTCCCCGACGACTATATCCCCTCTCAAGAGGCCAAGCTCGACCTCTACAAGCGTCTCAGTACCGTCCAGAGCGCCGAAGAGATCGAGGCCATGCGCTCCGAGGTACGGGACCGATTTGGGCCACTGCCAATTCAGGCCCGCCATGTGTTCACCGTAGCGGTGCTGCGCCTGGTCGGCGGCACGCTCGGGATCGAGACGATCCTGGTGCATGGAGAGGAGGCCCGCATTACCTTTCGAGAGCACGCGGCCCCCCGGCTACGCGCGATTTCAGCAGCATTCGGCGAGGTGCAATTCCGCGCCGATGTGCGAAGGGCGCATCCGCTATCGCTCAAGCTGACGCGACTGGGCGGCTCAGCTATGCTCGACGGGCTCGTTCGTGCCCTTCGTGAGATCGCCGGCACGCCGTCGAGTCGGCAACTTGAGCGCCACGCACTCTAACGCCACTTACATGTCCAGAATTCGCTTTCATCTAGCCCCTGCCATCGTCGCCGCTGGAACGTTCGCCATCGCTGCCTGCGACGGCCTCAAGTCGGCCTTCAGCGCCCACGTCGACGTCGTCGCCCGTGCCGAAGGCGAAGCGCTCTCGGTCGACCAGTTCGCCGACATGTTAGGCAAGTCGCGTGTGCCGCTGCAGAAGAACATCGCCGAGAACGTCGCCCAGTTGTGGGTGAGTTATCACCTGCTAGGAAAGGCGGCGGCGAACAACGATACGCTGAGCGATCCGAAGGTCATCGATAAGGCGATGTGGGCCGTCATGATGCAGCAGCGCCTGCAGAAGTTCTCGGTGAAGGTCGACAGCACGATGCCAGCCGTCGACACGAGCAACATGGCAGACAAGTACGCGAACAGCACCGAATTCTTCGCGGCTCGCCACATCCTGTTCATGTTCCCGAATCAGGACTCATCGAAGGCGGACTCGGTGCGTCGTAAGGCGGAGAGCGTTCGCGCGCAGGTCAACGCGAAGAACTTCGCCGACATGGCGAAGAAGTACAGCCAGGACGGCAGCGCGGCGAATGGCGGCGATCTCGGTCTCTTCCCGGCGGGGCAGATGGTCGCGCCCTTCGAGCAAGGCGTGCGCGCTCTCAAGCCCGGCGAAGTCTCGGGCCTCGTGCGCTCGCAGTTCGGCTATCACATCATCAAGCGATCCGAGTACGCCGAGGTGAAGGATCAATTCAACCAGTCGTACGTTGGCAAACAGAAGCAGGGTTCCAACGAGCAGTACATAAGCAAGGTGCAGGAAGGGGCGCAGATCAACATCAAGCCTAACGCGGCGAAGAACCTCAAGGAGCTCGCTGCCGATTTCGAAGGCCATCGCAACGACCGCACGGTCGTCGCGACGAGCAAGGCCGGCAACCTCACCGTGGCGCGCGTCGCCCAGTGGCTCAATGGCTTCCCACAACTGGATCAGATCCGCGTGCAGATGCAGCAGGCGCCCGATTCGATTCTCTCCTCGTTCGCCAAGCAGCTCGCGACGCAGGAGGTTCTGCTGGAGATGGCCGACAGCGCCAAAGTGCAGCTCGATTCCGCGCAGCTCGCCGAGCTCCGTCAGGCGTTCAAGACGCTCGTACTGAACACGTGGGCAGGCCTTGGCGTGACGCCTAACACACTCGGCGACTCGCTCAAGACGTCGGCCGCCCGTGAAGCCGAGGCGGCGAAGCGCGCGAACGAATACGTGCAGAAGCTGTTGAGACAGGAGGCGGCGTTCGTCGACGTGCCGCACGTTCTCGCTGCCGCTCTACGCGAGAAGTACGAGGGGAAGGTGAACGCGGCGGCGATCGATCGCGCGCTCACCGAGGCGCAGAAGATCCGCTCCCAGGCCGATTCGACGCGGCCGCCGAGTGCCGTCCCCATGCCGGGTGCAACAGCGCCCAAGGATACGGGTAAGCAGTAAACGATGCGATTTCTCGCTGCTGCTTTTGTCGTCGCGACGACGCTCGCCGCTTCGGCGCGTGGAGCGGCTCAACAGCCGCAGGCGCAACAGGCGCCAACGCCGCGCGTCGCACTCGACAGCATCGTCGCTGTCGTCGGCACCACGCCGATTCTGTTGAGCGATCTCTTCGAAGCGATCAATCAGCGACGAGCGGCGGGCGCGCAGTTGCCGAATGACTCGGCCGGCCAGGTGGCGTTCGCGCGTGAGGTTCTGAGCGGTTTAATCGACGAAGAGGTATTGGTCCAGCGTGCACTCGCCGACACGGCAGTCACAGTCGACGAGGCCGACATCCTCAATACGGTCGAGCAGGAAATGAAGCGTCAGCGCTCGCGTTTCCAGACCGACGCTGAATTCGCCGCGGCGTTGCGCCAGAGTGGATTTGGCCCGCCTGACGAGTACCGCCGCTGGTTAGGCGAGCAGGTGCGTCGCGGTGCGTTGCAGCGGCGACTCGTCGCCAAGCTTCGTCAGGCAGGAAAGATCATTCCTGTCGGCGTGACGGAAGCTGAGATCGCGGAAGCCGTCGAGAGGGAGCGCGCAAACCTCGGTCGCAAGCCGCCGACTGTCACATTCCGACAAATCGTCGTGCCGACGCAAGCGTCTGCCAAGGCGCTCGCGGCCGCGCACGCCAAAGCGGAATCGCTGCTCAAAGACATTCGTGGCGGTGCCGACTTCGAGCTACTCGCCAAACGAGAATCGATGGACACCACGACGAACAAGAACGGTGGTGATCTCGGGTGGCAGCGACGACAGACGATTCCAGGATACGAAGGCCTCGACGCGCTCCTCTTCACTCTCAACCCGGGGCAGGTTGGGCCAATCGTCCAGACTCCGGACGGTTTCCACGTCGTGCGAGTCGATCGCGTGCGTCCGGGCGAAGTCAAAGCGCGCCAGATCCTGATCCGGCCGGTATACGACTCGACAGACATCGCGCGCGCGAAAGTGCGCGCTGACAGCGTGCTCGTGTTGTGGAAGGCGGGTCAGATTTCACTCGACACGCTATACGCTCGCTACCACGATCCGATCGAGGAGAAGGGGAGCCTGCAGCCCTTCCCACGTTCCGAGCTGCCGCCATCGTACAGCACGGCCTTCGCGAACGCGAAGCCTAACGAGTTCGTGGCGCCGTTCCGCATCGAGGACGCGGCGCGTGGCGTGCCGAAGTTCGTCGTGGCGCAGCTGCTCGAGGTAGATGCCGGCGGCGAGTACACAATCGCCGAGCTGCGCGATCGCTTGCGTGAAAGCCTG
Source organism: Gemmatimonadaceae bacterium (assembly GCA_036003845.1). GTDB lineage: Bacteria > Gemmatimonadota > Gemmatimonadetes > Gemmatimonadales > Gemmatimonadaceae > DASYRX01. Next base: position 9,155 of record DASYRX010000250.1, read on the forward strand.
GCTGAAGCCAAGGCGATTCGGCGGCTGATCGACACGCTGAAGAAAGAGACGTACGTCTCGGTGCGGCTGTAGTCCGCACGGGGCGTGCCCAGGAGCCACAGACATTTCTGACGCATTGCCGGTCCGTCTCGCGATCACGTTAGGTGATCCGCGTGGCATTGGACCGGAAGTCGTGCGCGATGCTCTGGCCGATCCCGCCACGTTGCTTGGCGTAGACGCGTGCGTCGTTGGGCCCACCGGCGTCGAAGTCGCGGTGCAGGAATCGGTAGGCACCTGGTCAGGCGGTGGCACGCCCGCACAGGCAGGGTCGCTTGCGGGCCGCGCGATCGAGCGCGCCGTCGCTCTCGCGCTGGCAGGCGAAGTGGATGGCATCGTGACGGCACCGGTGGACAAGCGTGCGCTCGCGGCGGCCGGCTTCACGTTCCCCGGTCATACGGAGATGCTCGCGGCGCTATCCGGCACAGAAGTGGCCATGATGCTTGCCTCCGACAAACTGCGCGTCGTACTCGTTACGACACACCTGCCGTTGCGTGACGTGCCCAGTGTGCTCAGCGTGGAGCGGATCGTGCGCACCGCGCGCGTTACGGCAGAGGGGTTGCGCGCGTGGTTTGGTATCATGAATCCACGACTCGCGTTATGCGCGCTCAATCCGCACGCCGGCGACGGTGGCCGTTTCGGCCGCGAAGACGAGGAGCTGCTCACGCCCGCGGCGCGCGAAGCTGGAATCGCCGGACCGTTTCCCGCTGATACCGTGTTCGTCCGCGCGATGCGCGGCGAGTTCGATGCAGTGCTAGCGCCGTATCACGACGTTGGGATGACGGCGATCAAAGTGGCATCGTTCGGCGCGGCCGTAAACGTCACGTTAGGCTTGCCGTTTCCACGAACCTCGCCGGATCATGGTACAGCGCTCGACATCGCGGGGCAGGGGAAGGCGGATCCGTCGAGCATGAAGGCTGCAGTGCGCTTGTGTGCCGATATCGCACGTCGTATTCAC
>DASYRX010000251.1:0-4129 GCA_036003845.1 Gemmatimonadaceae bacterium
CGCAAAATCGTTCATCATGTGAATCTCCGTTGCAAACTCGTGGGTCGATGTCCGGCCTTCATCTTCGCTGCTCATCGTCGCTGTCAGTGCTGCCGAAGCTCGCGCCGGCCCTGATTTCGCTGTGCCGTATCTGCCCACCGAGACTCGCCGTTACGGCCATCATCCCAGTAATCGTTAGGCTCAGCGCCAGCCCGGTCGCCGCGACCCAGCGAGGCAGAAAGCGGCGGCGGAAGTAGGCGAGTGCCGCGAGGCTGAGTGCACCTAGACCGGCAAAAGCGATGGTGGACACGAGTGCGAGCTCCTCGTGCTGTTCGACGATGGCGTTCGAAAACCCTGGCATGTGTTCGATCGCTTCTTCCGCAGGTTCGCCGGTGAAGAACACAGCTACGGTGACCACGGCAAGCGCAGCGAATAGCGCAAGAGCCAGTTTCGCGACATCGCTATTATGTCGTACAACCGCGTAGGCGAGCAACGCCGCGCCTAACGCCGCGCCAACGACCGGGACGTGGTTCAGCAGAAGGTGAATGTGGACGATGTTCATGACTGCACCAGGCACGCTTTCAGCTGTACACGTGCGATAGGTGGTCGAAATGCGGTTAGAAAGTGGCGATGCATTGGCAGGGCAAATTGCTCCGGCAGCTTCGCCGCGAGATCAGCCTCGGAGACGATCCCGATAATCGAGCCGCTTGCGTCGACGACGGGTACGCGACGTACGTGCGCTGCTTCCATCTTGGCCACAATCTGGGAGACCTCGGCATCAGGCGTGACAGTCTGTAACGGCAGCGGCGTCATGTGTTCGCCGACTTCGCAGCCGACGCTGTGTCGCCGAGCGGTGCAGCGCACGGAGATGTCGCGGTCCGTGATAACTCCGACGAGGCGGCGCGAGACGGTGTCGCTGACGACGGGGATGCATCCCACTTCCTCATACTTCATGATTTCGGCCGCCTCGAAGAGCTTGGCGGCCGGCGTCACGACCGCGGGCATCGCCGTCATGATATCGCTGGCATTCATGGTCTGCCTCCAGAGAGTTCTTTGCTACGTGATCGCCTAACGAGATAGTCGCCGGCTTGCGCCTGGCCCACCACGTTCCCTGACGCGGCGGTCGGTCGTTGACACTATCGAGGATCATGAACTCGCCTTCGACGCGATCACCCTTGAGTGCACCACGAAACACCGTCAAGAGCAACGTGCCGTCTTCAGGCGATGGATACGGATCGATCGCACCGGTGAGCTGTCCGCCCTCGACGCGCACAAACTTGATCGTTAGGACCTGCGTGTGGTCTCTCCACACCTCAGGCGCTGACGGTTGCGGCGGCATCATGCGATCGCGCGGAATCATGAGCACGTCGCCGAAGGCCGTGTCGCGTGCCGCATCGAGTTTGAACCAGATCGTGCCCGAGCGCTGTGCCGCATCGCTGCGGTACTCGCCGGACCATTCTCCAGCGAGGGCAGAGATGTCGTCCGCCGGTCCGAGCATCACAACCGGCGTCGATTTCCAGGCACACGCCGCGGTGACGAGTGCCAGCGTTAGGTTCGCGAGTCGCTTCATCGCTCCTCCTGTTTCGAGGAAGCCTCCGACTACCAGCACGATGCTCGTTCGTCGCAGGCCCGAGAGTCAGGGATCACCCGCGATCGATGTCAGGGAACGATGTCGCGCGTTTGTTCGCGACTTAGCTCAGCCATGCCTGCCAGCGTGCAATAAGCAAGAGCACGCCGGCGACGAAGAGCCAGCCGACAATCGCCTTGTTGTACCGTGCGAGCCACCGCGGGAGATAGATGTCGAAGTTCTCGACGCGGTCATCGGTGTAGCGCGCCGCCACTCCAGTGAGCGGACAGCGCATGTGGTTGGCGAGCAGGACGAGAACCTCGGCCGAGACAACCGCAGTCAGCACGAGCGCTGCGCCGAATTGCCCACGCCACGCCGTCACTGGAAGCGCGACGATGCAACCGGCGAAGAGCGCCCACACCAGCGTGTGAACGATTTTCACCGCGCGCAGTGCGGCACGTCCTCGCATCCTGATGCCGCCTAACGCGCACCGCTAGCGGACGCGCGCATGCGAGTCGCAAGCGTGGAGCGCGCTTCCACGTTAGGTATTGTGTAAGGCTCTGACGCGTGTCCGCTCGACGGCACGATCCGGTCACTGAGTCGCGCGATTGCGCGATATACGGCGCCGCGCAGCGCTTTCTCGCGCGGATCGTCTACAAGGTAGAAATCCAGCTTGTTCATTAGGTAGGCATAGCCGAGCTGAGCGTCGGGATCGGCGAACGCGAACGAGCCGCCCGCCCCGGGTGCCCCGAATGCGCGTTCGCTGGATCCGAACGAGCCGTTAGGTCCGGGCCGTAGGAAGCCGAGTGAGAAGTAGGACGGCAGACCCAGCACGACGTCCTTGTCGCCGTGCATCACGGGTGGAGCGGTCACGCGGGCGATCGTCCCCGGTGTGATCCCGAGCGCGGCGCCGCCCTCGGCGAACGCGGAATAGGCGCGCGCGATCGCGCGTGCCGTGCCGACGCCGTTGCCTGCGGGCACTTCCACGTCGTACGTGCGCCGGTCGTTCCAGTCGAAGTTGGTGCCCACGAACGATCGACGAAGCAGCGATCCCGGCAGAATCATCTTCATCGTCACCGCCAATGGCGTATAGCGCAGCGCAAGAAGCCCGCGCGCCATGGACAAAGTCTTCAGTGTGGCGAGGCGCTCGAAGGGAATCTCCCGCGGCAGGCCGATATAGAACTCCAAGCCTAACGGCTCCGCGATCTCGGCGTGAAAGAAACTGCCCAGCGACCGGTGCGCAGGATCGACACGGCGGATGAGCTCCTGCATGCAGAACCCGATCGTCAGTGTGTGGTAGCCGTGGCGCGTGCCAGGCGGCCACGCCGGCTTTTGACGTGCGACAACCCGCGCGACGTAGTCGAGGTCGAGCAGCTTGTCGATCGTCAGATTCTCATCGAGCAGAACGAGCCCCGCCTCGTGTGCGAGGAGCTGGCGCACCGTGACGGCGCCCTTTCCGTTCTGCGCGAACTCGGGCCAATAACGCACGACTGGCGCATCGTAGTCGAGCCAACCGCGCGCGTTCGCCACTGCCAGCGTCATCGCGGCGAGCCCTTTCGTGGTAGACATGACCACGACCATCGTGTCTTCCTGCCACAGGTCATCGCCGTTAGGCGTGCGCCGGCCGCCCCATAGGTCGACGACCTTCTCGCCACGCCAGTACGCCGCGACTGCAGCGCCGATGTCGCCGCGCTCAGTAAAGTTGCGCTCGAATTCGGCTCGGACTTCTTCGAAGCCTGGAGCGACCAGGCCTTCGATGTGAGTTGTTGTGGCTGTCATTGAACCCACCGTTGCGCCGCGGACTGCGAACGCCGCAAAAGCGCGAGAGCTAACACCGCGATCCAGAGCAAGGACGCGTAGATGGTGATGCGTTCGACAATCCCAAACCCCGGCGTGGGCAGTCCCGCGGCAAGTCGGGCACCGTACGGGGCTGTCAGCACGCCGAACATTACGAGCGTCAGGAGTGTCCCTAACGAGTAGATGCAGAAGCGTTTGCCGAGTGCGAACGCACCGAAGCCAATAGCCAAGAGCGTCAGCAATACGATCCCAGCCGTGAGCACTATATGCGGAATGTCGCGGTCAGGTCCGCTAGCGCCGCGCTGGTGCATCTCGAAGAGCGTTGGTCCGGCAAATCCAATTGCGGCATAGCCGACTAACATGGCTCCCGTGACTTGCAGAGCGCGGTTTGTACCTGCGGCTTCGCGACAAACGGCGACGCCAAATGCAAGCACGAGCACACCGTAGACAAGGAATAGCGGATCGACGAATGCTTCCGATGGAGCGCCGATCGCCATCAGTTCGCTGATCGCTTGCGACGTGAAGCTGTAGCCCTCGTACCGCAGTCCGCCGAGTACATCGGTCGCGACGTAAAGCAGTGACGAGAGAATGCCGCACGCGAGCAAGATCATTCGAATGCTTCCACTCCGACCAGGCGATGCCGTCAGGCCGCTGTTTTGTGTCATCCCAATCGACGTCATGGTTCTCTCCGAAGTGGAGTGCGCAGAGCGAGGCCGTTCAGCTGAACGTCAGCGGGTCGAGATCGTCGCTCCTTGTTGTTGCGTGCGAGATCGAGCCGGCGCTATC
>DASYRX010000252.1:0-2169 GCA_036003845.1 Gemmatimonadaceae bacterium
GATAGTGCCAGGCTGGACTCATGAATCTCTCCATTTCTGGGCCTTTACGGTGACCAGCGACTCTCGCACAATAGAGCGCATGTTCGTGCGGCCGTGCTGGCGCCCTCAGTCACTCGAAGACGTGTATCAATTGATTGACGAGTACCCATGGGCGCTGCTGGTCAACAACGGTGATGACGGACCCCTCGTCACGAACATCCCTTTGCTGCTCGATCGGAAGGCAGGGCGGTACGGAACGCTGCTCGGCCACCTCGCGCGTGCGAACGAGCACGCTGATGCGCTCTTTGCCACGACTGCGCCGACGCTCGCGGTCTTTCATGGCCCGTATTCGTACGTTACTCCTTCGTGGTATCCGAACCGCGACATGCCCGGCACCTACTACTACACAGCGGTGCATTGTTACGGCCGCATTCGCCCGCAGAACGACGTCGAGCTCGAAGCAACTTTGAAGGTGCTCAACGATCGTATGGAAAGGCCAATCCCGCGAGGCTGGAAGATAGACGAGGTTCCTCATTCGGAGATCACGCGGCGATTGCCGAACATCATCGGTTTCGAACTGGAGATCGAGCGCCTCGAAGCGAAGTTCAAGCTGGGGCAGGATGAGCCACGCAAGGACGCGATGGCCGTGGCCGATCGACTCGCGGCCTCATCCGACTCATCGCAGCGCGAGCTTGGGGAAGCCGTGAGAAAGGCGAACATCGAACGAAGCGAGTAATCATGCGCAATTTGTCCTTGTGGATTGACCGTACCGCCCGTCCCACGCTGCAGGATCAACTCGCGCGACAGATTCGCGAGCGCATCCGGAGCGGCGATCTCGCTCCGGGCGATCCCCTCCCCTCCACACGCGATCTGGCGACCGAGCTCAAAGTCTCGCGCAACACAGCGGTGTATGCGTACGAGCGGCTGATCAGCGAAGGCTATCTGCAGTCGGCGTCGCGCACGGGCATCTTCGTCAGTCCATCGATCACGATCCCGCGTGATGCCAAGCCGAAGAAAGGTACGACCCGAACCCCGGCGCCGGCGGCCCAACCTCATCTCAGTTCGCCGAGACCGTTCCGTCCTTGTCAACCCGATGTGGGACTCTTTCCGTTGCTCGCGTGGAATCGGATGCGCGGACGCGCGTTGCGACGCGAGGGGCGCAACATCCTTCATTATCAGGCTTCGTGCATCGCGGGGCTGCCCGCGCTGCGCGAGAACGTCGCGACGTATCTGCGCGACCATCGCGGAGTGCGCTGCGACTCACACCAGGTGGTCATCACCTCCGGCTCCCAACAAGCGCTTTTTCTGTTGGCGATGTTGCTGCTCAAACCACGCGAGCAGGTCTATGTCGAGGATCCGGGATATGTCGAGGCACGCCTCGCGTGCGCCAACGCCGGCGCGCGCATCGTGCCAGGTCGTATCGATGAGCAGGGCCTCCGTCTCCCCGAACCAGACAGCGGCAGGATGTCGCTCATCTACACCACACCGTCGCGACAGTTCCCGACCGGCGTCTCGTTGTCGTTGCAACGCCGCCTCGCGCTCATCGACTATGCGGCGCGGACCCGCTCGTGGATCATCGAGGATGACTACGACTCGGAACTCCGGTATGGAGCGGCGCCGCTGCCGAGTCTGCAGAGCCTCGACGGAAGCGGACGTCTCATCTACACCGGCACCTTCAGCAAAGTCCTCTTCCCCTCCCTGCACCTCGGATACGTAGTCGTACCGGACGCGCTGCTCGATCAATTCATCGAGCTGAAGCACCTGAGCGACGATCATCTGCCGCTCGTCGATCAAGCCACGCTCGCTCTCTTCCTCGAAAGCGGCGCGTTCTACTCACACATTCGCCGTTGCCGGCGAGAGTACGCGGCACGGCACGCGCTTTTCCTCGACCTCTTCGCACGCAGTGATCTGCCGCTGACGTTCGAGCACTCGGATGGCGGCATGAATGTCGTCGGATTTCTGCCGGACGGCAGCGACGACGCGGCGTGGTCGCGACGGTTGCAGGAAGAAGGCTTCGATGTCCCGGCGCTGTCGCACTACGCTATCGACCCGACGCGTCCCGGACTCGTGTTCGGTTTCACCGCGTTTCCCGCCGACAGTCTTCGCATCGAGTTCAAACGCATCCGCCCCATCCTCGAGAAGTTGGCAAAGGTACGCAGACGATGAAAAGAGGTCGTGGGTCGTGGGTCG
>DASYRX010000253.1:0-13441 GCA_036003845.1 Gemmatimonadaceae bacterium
TCGATGCGTGTCAGGGCGGCGTGGTCGTACGACATGGTGATCGAGCCGTCCGGCAGGCGCTGCGTCAGCTCCGTGCGCATCCAGTCGAAGACCGGCATGAAGTTGTAGCACAGCACCGGGATGCCCAGCTCCCCCATGTGCTGCACGCTGCGGCAGTAATTCTCGATATACCGATCGCGAGTTGGGCGTCCGAGCTTGATGTCCTCGTGCACGGGGATGCTCTCGACGACCGAGAAGCGAAAGCCTTCGTGCTCGATGTGCTCACCGAGGCGCGAGAGTGTGTCCTTGGGCCATACATCGCCGGGAGGAATCTCGAATAACGCGGCGACAATTCCTTCCACGCCTGGGATCTGCCTGATGTTGGGCAGCGTCACGGCGTCCCTGGGTCCGAACCAGCGAAAGGTCATGTACATGGCCGGCTCAGCTCTGTGGCGAAGATTGCCTAACGTCGTCGCTCTGCTTCAGTCGATAGGCATCGCTGGCAAGGTTGTAGGCGAGTGCGCGCGCCATGGACCGCGCGTCGGCGTCGTCGATAATGTGCCGCGCCACCAAACCTGCGAGCCAGTTCGCGTCGACTCGACGAGACAGATCGTGTCGCGCCGGAATCGAGCAGAGCGATCGCGCGTCGTCGTTGAACCCTGCCGTGTTGTAGATGCCCGCCGTCTCCGTCGTGCGCTCGCGGTAGCGGGTCATCCCCTCGATACTGTCGTGGAACCACCATGCCGGGCCAAGGCGCAGGGCGGGGTAATGGCCCGCGAGCGGAGCCAACTCACGCGCGTAGGTCGACTCGTCCAACGTGAAGAGGATGAGCCGCAGGCGAGGATCGTTGCCGTGCGCGTTCAGGAGCGCTCTCAGGTTCTTGGTGAACTCGGTGGCTCGCGGGATGTCGCCGCCGACGTTCGGGCCGAAGGAATCGAAGAGCAAACGGTTATGGTCGCGCACGGCGCCCGCATGCAGCTGCATAACGAGGCCGTCCTCACAGGACATGCGCGCCATTTCCATCAGCATGTGCGCTTCGAAAGTGCGCTGATCGTCGGCTGTTGCACGCCCCGATCGTGCCGCTTCGAAGAGTCGCGCGGCTGCGTCTTCAGGCAGCCGTTCGGTATACGGCTCCTCCACGCCATGATCCGTCGCCGTCGCGCCCATGCTTCGGAAGAAGCTCCTGCGCTCTTGGAGCGCACGCAGATATTCAGCGTAGTCGTGCACTTGGCTACCGCACGTCGCGCCAAGCTTCTCGAGCTCCGACGGCCACGTGCGCGACGCAATCTGCAGCAATGCATCGGGACGAAATGTCGGGATCACGCGGGCACGCCAACCAGACGAGCGGATTGCCGCGTGGTTTGCGAGCGGATCTGTCGCCGCATCCGTCGTCGCCAGCACCTCCATGTTGAAGCGATCGAACAAGGCGCGTGGCAGGAACTCGGGAGATTCGAGCTTCTCGCGAATCTCGTCGTAGATCGTCAGCGCCGAGTTGCCATCTAGTTTGGAGCGGACGCCAAAAATCTGGTGCAGCTGATAGTTCAGCCAGATCGCGCTGGGTGTACCACGGAAATAGTGGAAGTGGTCACCCAGCAGCTGCCAGATCTTCCGGGGGTCCTTCTCGACGTTGTGGCCGCGAAGCGGCTGGAGCCCGAGACTCTCGAGACGGATACCTAACGAGTACAGCAGGCGAACGATGTAGTGGTCCGGCAGGATCATCAGCGCCGCCGGCTCCGGGAAGGCCGTGTTCTGCGCGAACGGCTCGGGATCGACATGACCGTGCGGACTCACGATCGGCAGATCGCGCGTCTCCTCGAAGATGGAGCGCGCGATTCGCCGGATCGTCGGATCGGCGTCGAAGAAGCGATCCTCGTGCAAGTCCAGGTTCTGAGCTGCTTGATCGAGCGAGGGAGAGCGCATCGCTGCCTAACGGCCCTAGACGCCACTGAATACGCTGAACCCACCGTCGACCGGGATGACAGCGCCGGTGACGAACGAGGCCGCGTCGCTGCACAACCACTGGACGGCCCCCGTCAGCTCTTCCGGCCTGCCGAAGCGCGCCATCGGCGTGTGCGCGATGATTCGCTGCGCGCGCGCCGTGTGGCTCCCATCGTCGTTTACCAGAACGGCGCGATTCTGCTCCGTCACAAAGAACCCGGGCGCGACGGCGTTCACCCGCAGCCCGCCGCCATACCGCCGTGCGAGGTCCACGGCCAACCAGCGCGTGAAGCTGTCGATGCCAGCCTTTGCCACTGAGTAGCCTAACACGCCGCTGAGCGCGTGCATCGAGGCCATCGAAGAGATGTTGACGATCGCCCCCGAACCTTGCCGCGCCATCGCCTCGCCGAAGATGAGGGACGGCAACACTGTGCCGTGCAGATTGAGCCGCAGCACCTCCTCAGTGGCGTCGAGCGGTACGTCGAAAACAGGGCGGTCGTCGTTACGCGCACGAGCGACGTTGCCGCCTGCAGCGTTGACGAGGATGTCGACGCGTCCCCACGCGCGGAGCAGCGTCTCCAGAGCGTCACGCAGCTGATTCTCGTCCAGGACGTCGGCGATCAGCGACATCGCTTCACCGCCGGCGTTGCAGATCTCAGCGACCTTCGCGGCCGCGGCGTCGCCGCGCCGGCCAAGCACGGCGATCCGTGCCCCGGCAGCCGCCAGCCCTGACGCCAAACTCCCGCCAAGCACGCCGTAGCCGCCTGTGACGACGGCCACGCGACCAGTGAGCGAGAGTAGGTCAGTGGACATTCGGTTCGTGAGTCGGTTGGCGGCCGGAGTATGGCGATGGGGTGATTGTTTGGCGAGGCGCGAAGCTCCGAGCGGTCGTGATCGCCGAAGGTTGATCAGGCTCAAGGCGAATGCGTCAAGGCCGCGGGAGCGGATGCGCGCGCGAAACGTCGCTCGTTAGGCATTCGCCAGCCGAACGCTCACACGGCTACTCGAGCGGCTCTGTGACGTTCGTGTGTCGCTAGGCGCTGGGAGCCAGAGCGCCGGGGGTTCTCCCGAGCCGAGACTTGGTCTGCTCGAGTGACGTAGGCTAAATCCCCACAGTGCAAGGGGCTAAGTGCGACACCTCTGGGTTGTGCGACGGCTTACTAAGGCTCAGATTGTCGTCGGCGTAGCCGGGAGGGGGTGAGTATCTCGAACTGGGTCATATTCTCGCACATAGCATCCTGAAGACGTGAGCCAACAGCAGGTCTTTCGAGACGGGATCATGGAAATGATCCGCCTCCGCGAGCAGCGGTTCCACGAGCACGCTTATCTCTTTGTGCTCGCGGCTCTCGAGTACCATCAGGCCCGTCTCTCCACACGCCGACACATCGACGGCCGGGAACTTGCACTCGCTTGCCGGGATCTTGCGATCGAGCGCTACGGAGTACTTGCCCGGAGCGTTTTAGAACATTGGGGCATCTTCCGCTCGGCCGACCTGGGCGACGTCGTTTTCACACTTGTCGATCTCGGATTGCTGATGAGTCAAGCCTCAGACACGCGGCTCGATTTCGTAGACGTGTTCGATTTCGACGGCGCTTTCGGCAATGAGTATCCGTGGAGCACGGCCAATCTCACGTAAACCATACCTAACGAGCAGGCGGTCGTATCGATGACAGGAATCGGAGGCACTGTGGCGCAACTCGGGGAACTGCCGGGCTGCAGGAAATGTCAGAAGGGGACGCTGCTGCCGATGAGCGACTACGGCCGAGATGGAGCGCCAATCACATTCAAGGCGTGGGTCTGCAACAATCCTGATTGCGGCTTCAATATCCGCATCGACAACGGCGAACTGAGCTACGGTCGAGCTCTCGGTCAGTCGACAAAATAGCCGGCGACTCCCCCACCTCCGGCGCATCCCGGGGCGCCCTCCCTCACCACACAACTCATGGTCCTCCGCGTCGTGACCGCAGATGATGCCGCACGTCGCGATGCCGCGGCGATTGCGGCTGGGGTCCCTTCGCGAGCGCTCATGCAGCGCGCTGGAGTCGCTGCGGCACACGAGATTGCCGCGAAATATCGCGATCGCCTAACGGGCGGTGTGGCCGTGTTCGCTGGCCCGGGTAACAATGGCGGCGATGCCTGGGTGGTCGCTTCAGCCCTCGCGAACAGCGGCGTGCGGGTCACCGTTCATTCGCTGGGAGAGCCACGCACCGACGACGCCCGTGCCGAGCGTGCGCATGCGCTGGCACAAGCTCGCTTCGCCGAGGTCAGCGGGAGTGAGCGCATCGTCGTCGACGGGATGCTTGGAACGGGAGCGAAGGGGACTCCGCGAGGCGAGGTTGCTGGCGCCTTGGAGGCGATGCGCACGCAGCGCGCTCAAGGTGCGGCGCTCGTGGCGCTGGACGTTCCGTCCGGGCTCGACGCCACGACAGGCGACGACACAAACGCAGTGATGGCGGACCTAACGATCACGTTCGGCACGATCAAGCGCGGTCTGCTGCTCGCACGCGCCGCGGCCGGGGAAATCGTCGTCATCGACATCGGCTTGGGGACGCATAACGAGCTGGACGACGGCGCGCCAGAGCTTGTGCAGGCTACCGACGCGCGGCGCGCGTCGCCGCCGTTTCCCGCGGACGCGCACAAGGGAACGCGCGGCCGGATCGCATTCGTCGGAGGAGCTGAAGGCCTCGCCGGGGCCACGATCCTCGCGGCCGCCGGCGCTCAACGCAGTGGCGCCGGCATGACGCGGCTCGTTGTCGAGGGTGCCAGCATGCCGGCGGTGCAGGGCTCGGCCGTAGCTTCTACAGCCGTGCGCTGGCCCGGCGACGACGCCAGCGCCGAAGGGATTGCATCCTGGGCGCACGCGCTGTGCGTCGGGCCGGGACTGGGCCTAACGAATGCATCTCGCAACGCCATGGAGCGCATGCTGGCGAACTCGTCGTGTCCCGTGGTTCTCGACGCCGATGCGCTGACGCACACCGCGCAACAGATGGACTCGGTGCGCGGTCTCCTTGGCGGACGGCCTACGGTGGTGACTCCGCACGTTGCGGAGTGCGCGCGCCTAACGGGAGAGACCAGCGAGCGCGTCGAGCAGGAACGCTTCGATGTGGGGCTGTCTCTCGCGCGCTCACTCGGTGCTGTCGTGCTGCTCAAGGGTACGCCGACCGTCATAAGCGCGCCCGACGGCCGCGTGGCAGTGAGCGCTACCGGGAACCCGGTTCTCGCGACGGCGGGCAGCGGCGACGTGCTGAGTGGGATCATCACGACGCTGCTGGCGCAAACTGGTGATCCATTCCTCAGTGCCACAGCGGGAGCGTGGGTGCACGGACGAGCTGCGGAGCGAGTGGCACTTCGGCACGGCGTGCGCGGCACAACGCTGGATCACGTGCTTAGGGAGCTGAGCGCCGCGTGGCACGAGCCGCTTCCGGCGCCAGAGCCGCCTGTCCTCGCGCGGTTGCCGCTCGTCGTCGCCTAACGCATGACGCAGCATCATCCCGCGCCGCAGCGGCATACCGCGCTCGGGCGTGGCGGCGAATTCGATATGATCCGCGACCTTGCCGCACGCTGGGGGCGCGCGGCGCGCGGGCTAGGCGACGATGCAGCGATTTTAGAGCCACCAGTTGGGGAGCAACTCGTCGTAAGCACAGACACCAGCGTGGAGGACGTGCACTTCCGGCGCCGATGGCTCACCAGCGGTGAGATCGGTTACCGCTCGGCGATGGCTGCGTTGAGCGATCTGGCCGCGATGGGGGCTCGCCCGTTAGGGATGACTGTCGCGCTGGCACTCCCGCCGGCGTGGAAAGAGGACTTTGGCCCGCTGGCGGACGGCATCGGCGAGGCTGCGCGTGATGTCGAGTGTCATGTCATCGGCGGTGATCTGTCTCGCTCCAAGACGCTGCACTGCACCTTCACCGTGCTCGGGGCGAGCGTTCGTCCCGTTCTGAGGTCGGGCGCGAAAGCGGGCGATAGAGTGTACGTCACCGGACAACTCGGCGGTCCTGGCGCGGCGCTGCGCGCGCTGTCCGCTGGAACAGATCCGGCGCCACTCGCGCGTGATCGCTTTGCTCGTCCCGTGGCGCGTGTACGCGAAGGCGCATGGATCGCGCAGCACGGCGCCAATGCGATGATCGATCTTTCGGACGGACTCGTGAGCGATGCCGAGCATCTCGCGACGGCAAGCGGCGTGCGCCTAACGATCGACCTGGACAAGCTTCCCGTGCTGCAGGGGTGTGCCACGCGCGACGCGGCACGAAGTGGCGAGGAGTACGAGCTATTGTTCACGGCACCGGAGGACCTCGATGCGAGCGCGTTCGTACGAGCGTTTCGCCTGCCGCTCACGGTCATCGGTCAGGTTGACGCGCTTTCGGGAGAAAACCGCGTGATGTTCACGAGTCAGGGCAAACGCGTTGACCTCGAAAAGGGCTACGATCACTTTTCGCACTGATGCGGACGCTGCTCACGGCGATCACCCTCGCCATCCTTACTCCGACGCTGGGCCTGGCCGTCATCATTGGCGGACTCCTACGGCTTCCCGATCGGCCGGGGAGTATTTTCGACTGGGCGCCGCGCATCTGGTGTCGCGCAATACTGTGGGCCGCGGGCGTTCGCATCCGCCTGCATAACGCGCAGCACATGCCCCGCGGCGAGCCGCGCATTTACGTCGCGAATCACGTGAGCTGGTTCGACATCTTCGCACTCGCGTCGTTTCTGCCGCACTACAAGTTCGTCGCCAAGGCCGAGCTCTTTCGTATTCCGATCTTCGGACCGGCGGCTCGAGCAGCTGGGATGATCTCGATCGAGCGCGACAACAGAAAGTCGGCGTTCGCATCGTACGATCGCGCTGCGGAGCAGATCCGGCGAGGAGCGTCTGTCGTTGTGTTTCCGGAAGGGACGCGAGGGCGCTCGTACGCGCTGCGGCCCTTCAAAAAGGGACCATTTGTTCTCGCGGTCGCGGCGCAGGTGCCTGTGGTACCATGCATCATTCACGGGACGATTCCTATTCAACCCAAGGGGTCGTTCCGAGTACGATCAGGCGTCGTCGACGTCCATTTTCTGGAGCCAATTCCGACGAGCGGCATGACGTACGGAGACCGCGATCGTCTTGCGCGCGAAACGTGGCGCCGCATGGCAGACGCATTTGAGCGAGAGTACGCCATAACGAGCAGCGAAACCGAGCGTCAGCTTTCACTAGCCCCCAGCGCCCAGCCTTAGCCCCGAGCAACCAGTCTCTTGTCTACCATCCAAGCACTGACCGCGCGCGAGATTCTCGATTCTCGAGGGAATCCGACCGTCGAAGTCGATGTGACCCTAACGAGTGGAGCTGCGGGCCGCGCGGCCGTGCCGAGTGGGGCGTCGACGGGCGAGCACGAGGCGATCGAGCTGCGCGACAGCGATCCCAAACGCTATCTGGGTAAGGGCGTCACCAAAGCAGTACGCAACGTGATCGACGTGATCGCGCCGGGCCTTGCCGGCATCGACGCGAGCGAGCAGATGGCGATCGACAATCGCATGCTCGAGCTCGACGGAACGCCTAACAAGGCGAAGCTCGGCGCCAACGCGATTCTGGGCGTGTCGATGGCGGTAGCGCGCGCGGCGGCCGTGGAGTGCGACCTGCCGCTGTATCGTTACCTCGGTGGTCCGCTCGCGCGCACGATGCCGGTTCCGCTGATGAACATCCTGAACGGCGGCGCCCACGCAACGAATACGGTGGACTTCCAGGAATTCATGGTGGTCCCTGTTGGCGCAGACACGTTTCCCGACGCGCTACGAATGGGCGCCGAGGTGTTTCACTCGCTCAAGAAGGTTCTCGTCAAACGCGGACTGGCGACCGGCGTAGGTGACGAAGGTGGCTTCGCGCCGAACCTTGCCAACGATGAAGAGGCGCTCAAGGTCATTATCGAAGCGATCGAAGCCGCGGGTTACAGTCCAGGAACCCAGATCGCGCTGGCACTCGATTGCGCCGCGTCGGAGCTCTTCGACAAGAAGTCGCGCCATTACACGTTCAAGAAGAGTGGCGCGGGAACGCTCGATGCCAACGGGATAATCGATCTATATAGCGGGTGGCTGGAGAAGTATCCGATCGTGAGCATCGAGGACGGCCTCGCGGAGGACGATTGGGAAGGGTGGGCCGCCCTAACGGCGAAGTTAGGCGAACGCGTCCAGCTCGTCGGCGACGACCTTTTCGTCACCAATACCGAACGCCTCGCGCGCGGCATCGAGTCGAGCGTGGCAAACGCGATTCTGATCAAGGTGAATCAGATTGGGACTCTCACGGAAACGCTCGAGGCGATCGATCTGGCGCGTTCGGCTGGCTATCTCTCGATCATCTCGCACAGGAGCGGCGAGACCGAAGACACGTTCATCGCGGACCTCGCCGTCGGCAGCGGAGCAGGGCAGATAAAGACAGGAAGCGCGTCGCGAACGGATCGCGTGGCGAAATACAATCAGCTGTTACGGATTGCCGAGCAGCTCGGAAGCGCCGCGGAGTATCCGGGCGGCGCAATTTATGGACTGGAGTAGCTAAGTGGCGCGTCAAAAGTTCTGGCAAAGAATCCCAGCCAGGAGGGCACTGCTCATCGTCGGCGCGTTAGGCGTCGCCTATTTCGCTATTGAAGGCGGGGAGTACGGAACGAGCGATCTGATCCGGCAGCGGATCCGTCGAACGCGTCTGCAGAGCGAGATCGACTCGATACAGCTGCAGATCGATTCGCTGGACCGCTATCGCAAGCAGATTCTCACCGATCCAGTGCTGCAGGAGCGGATCGCGCGAGAGCAATTCGGGATGGTGCGCGGAGATAAAGAGCTCGTCTATCGATTCACCGATCCGACGACAAAGCCTTAACTAAAGCTGTCAGCTGCCAGGCACCAGTTGGAAGCTCTCAGCAGCTGTCAGCCAGCTGACAGCTTCAAACTGTGAGCTGGTAGCCGACAGCTTTAGTTTGTTAGGCAAGGACTCCTTCCATCCGTTTGCGCATCGCCTCGTCCGGCATTTGTCCTCGTGCCGCGGCCATATTCTCCAGGGCGTGATGCGCCTTCGTCATTCCGGGAATCGCTGCCGTGACCGCGGGATGCGAGACGACGTACTTGAGGGCGAACTGGGCCCACGTCGTACACGCGATCTCTTTCGCGTAGTCGGGGAGCGGCTTGCTGCCTAACGCCTGAAAGAGGCGGCCGCGCCCGAACGGCAAGTTGACCAGTACCGCGATCCCCTTATCCGCGGCGAGCGGCAGCAATCGCGTCTCGGCGTCTCGAGCATCGAGCGCGTAGTCAAGCTGAATGAAGTCGAGCTTCTCGCTGTTCATGATGCGCTCGAGCTCCGCGTACTGTCCGTCCGAAGACGTGGTGACGCCAATGAGGCGCACCTTGCCGGCCTGCTTCCATTCGCGCAGCGTCGCAAGCTGGGCCGCCGTATCGACGAGGTTGTGCACCTGCATCAAATCGACCTTCGATACCTTGAGATTGGCGAGCGACTCGTTCATCCGCTGAAGTCCGGCCTCTTTGCCACGACGGTCGACCTTCGTCGCGAGAAAAATGCGATCCCGCGCCCCGAGGTCTGCGATTATCCCGCCGATAATGCTTTCCGAGTCACCGTAAGACGGTGCTGTGTCGACGACAGTCCCGCCGGCGTCGAGAAACGCTTTCACGGTATCTCGGTACGCGCCGATATCCGGCGACATCGACAATCGATAATTGCGCGTGCCGAGACCGATGACGGGAACGCGCTCACCGGTTGACGGAATGCGCTTCGTGACGAGTGCACTCGGCTGAGCGAATGCGCTCCGAGCCGAGCCGGCTGCAGCTGCCGCTGCGATACCGAGCTCGATGAGTTCGCGACGAGTTAGGTACATAACAGCGAGGTCAGAGGTCTGAGGTCAGAGGTCAAAACGGACCCCAATTCTACGCTACGGCCCTGCACCCTGTTGCCAACGGGCAAATCCAATCCCCTATCCCCCTAACCCCTAACCCCTAACAACTAGTTGTTAGGCACCCCGCCGAGGTAAATCACCTGTCCAGTGATTGCGCGGCTCGCTGGCAGCAGAAGCAGCTCGATCGCTCCCGTGATGTCGTCGAAGGTCGAGAGCCGCTTGATGGGGAAGAGCGAGACCATCTTCTCGAGCTTGGGTTTGGGGACGCCGCGAATCATGTCAGTCGCCGTAGGACCCGGACCGAGCACGTTCACGGTAATGCCGAATTCGCGAAGCTCATTCGCCATGACCCGGGACAGCGCCTCGACCGAAGCTTTCGAAGCGACGTAGGCAGCTTGCCCTTCATAGCTCAGAGGCACTGCGACGGAGCTGAGGTTGATGATCCGTCCCTGCTTGCGCTTGCGCATGAGCAACGCTGCCTCACGACTCACCAGGTGCGTACCCGCCACGTGCGTGTCGAGCATTTTGCGGAGCGACGCGACCGGCGTGAGCAGTACGTGGTTCATCGACGCGACGCCGGCGTTATTGATCACGACGTCGAGCCTGCCGACGCGCCTCGTGATCTCGCCGAAGAGCGTCTTGACTTGCTCCTCGTTCGTGACGTCCGTGTCGAAGTGGGTGTATCGATCGGACGTGGGAGTCCAATCGATCGGCTTTCGGCTGCAGCCGATGACGGCGTAGCCGCGTTCCATGAAGTACTGCGCGAGGTGCCGGCCGACCCCGGTTCGCGTCCCCGTCACCAGCGCGACCGGAACGTCGCTCTCGTTAGGCAACGTGCTCGCCTACTTGGCCGCCCCGAGTCGCGGCGCGACGGGATAAATGAAGCGATGCCGTACAATCCCCGCGGTCTGGATCTTCTCGAATTTGCAGCCCATCGCGTAGTACAACAGGTTCGCCGCACGATTCGCCGGGTCAACATAGAAGGCGATCTCGTGCACTTTGCGCTCGCGCATGTCGGCTGCCATCACCTCGATCAGGCGTACGGCGATGCGCGATTTTCCGCCCTCGGGCACGACGTTCTGAAAGTCCGGCAGGACGGCCATCGACAACGCCTCCGCGGCGCCGGCCTTGAGCACGTGGTCCTCGCCCTGGTCACTGCGCGCCGTCATAAGCTTCATGACGAAGAGCACGTCGCGCAGGCGTTTCGGGCTCGTTAGGACAGTGCGCCCAACGCTCCACGCCACGGCCATGAAGTGGCTTTTGAGTCCGCGCGCCATGAAGTCCATGGGGCGCTCTGTGTATGTGAGAAACGCCACGACGCGGCCGCCCGAGCGGCAAACGAGGCAATCGAAGAGGCCATCGGCGAGCAGCTTGCTGTAATAGACATCGCGCACGAACGCTGGTCCCATACGTGAGACCATGCTCTCCCCAAGGAACTGCTCGTGAAGCGCGGAAACCGCCTCGACGTCCGAGCGGTTGCGGGGATCCATCCGCTCGATGACGGCGCGCTCAGTCACGCTGATGCGACCTGCGGTTTGTCCTGGCGCCGGATCTTCTTGAAGCGCTCGTTGACGAGAGTGCCCGTTACGACGCGAACCTTCGTCGGCACCATGTACGGTTGCAGCCGCCCTTTGCAGTGCTCCGTGATTTTGCGCTTGAACTCGAGATCGGGAACCGGCTCCCTCAGCTGCACCACCGCCACGACGACCTGTCCCAGGAGCAGATGCGGCTCGCCGCTGACAGCGACGTCGATCACGTTAGGCAGCTCCGCGATGACCTTCTCCACTTCGGCCGGATAGACCTTCTGACCGCCGACGTTCACGATCTCGCTGTGTCGGCCGAGGATGCGAAGGTATTCGCCGTCTTCGACCACAGCGTCGCCGGTATCGAACCAGCCGTCGGCGTCGAACGGACTCGGGTGATTCAGGTAGCCGAGCATGGAGCACTTGGCTTTGATGCGCAGCGTGCCGTTGACGACCTTCGTTTCGTAGTCTTCGCCGCCGACCTTCACCATCAGCGACTGATCCGAGGCGGACTTGGACCGCAAGATCCCCAGCTCGGAGAGGCCGTACGTCTGCTGGAGCTTCGCGTTAGGCAGGACTCCGTGCACCTGCTGCAGCGTGCGCTCCGGCATGACTTCGGTGCCGTACGTGATCAGCTTGAGCGACGAAAGATCGAACTGCTCGTACGCCTTGGCCATCAACATCAGGTTCAGGAACGAGGGCGACGTGGGCAGCAGCTCGGCCTTGTGGCGTTCCACGGCGCGGCAGACTTTGGCCACGCTGCGGTCGCCGGGCGAG
This sequence comes from Gemmatimonadaceae bacterium, assembly GCA_036003845.1. Taxonomy (GTDB): domain Bacteria; phylum Gemmatimonadota; class Gemmatimonadetes; order Gemmatimonadales; family Gemmatimonadaceae; genus DASYRX01. Next base: position 12,080 of record DASYRX010000253.1, read on the forward strand.
ACGATGCAGCCGAGGTTGCCTAACGTATAGAACAGCGTGTTGAAGCCGCCGATGTGATCGAACAGGAGGAAGCTGACCGTGCGATAGCAGTGCCGCGGCTTGCGGAATTTCTCCAGGATCGGTGGCAGCGCGTGCAGGATCGCCTTGGGCTTCCCGGTCGAGCCGGAGCTAAAGAGCACCAGGCCAGCCTCGCCGCGCGTGCGCAGCTGCTCGAGTAGCCCGTGATTCTTGCGGAAGCGGAGGGGATGGATGGTGGCTTCGTCGCTCTGATCGATCTCGACGGCGAAGTCAGTCTCGGCGATCTCGAGGAACTCCTTGTGCTGATCGTGCGACTCGCGTGAGAGCGGAACGAGAATGCACTGCAGTTGTACGAGCGCGAGCAGGCAGGAGATCGACGCAGGTGAATAGTCGCCGGCTACCGTGACGACACAGCCGGGCGTCACGCCTGCGGCCGTTAGGCGCTCCAGCCACGCTTCATAGCGCTGCAGCATCTCCCCGTACGAGACTTCGCGATCGTTCCAGACGATCGCGGTCCGGTCGCTTCCCTGACGAAAGCGATCGATCTGCCAGTCGACGTGCGATATCGACATCGTCGCGACGCTTTCTAGGCTGCGGACACGGCTTGGTCCGCGGTGCCGGTCAGCTCGAGGATGTAGTCGGCCAGAGCGTCAACCGACCGGAAGGGACTCTTCGATCGCGACAGCGCCTGCTCACTCACTAACGTGAGGTTGAGGCCGTAGTCGCTCGCCAACGTTGTCTCGAGATCGGCGATGAAGCTGACGAGTCGCATCGAAGTGATTGCCGCGTTCTCACCGACCAGAGGCAGCGAAGCGGTCGCCGTCACGGCCCCATGCTCGTTCTGGTCGTCCAGCGTCGCCTGAAGCAGACCGGTCATCATGCTGATCAATCGCTGCCTGTCCATAATCGTCTTTAGTCCTTAGCCGTTAGCTCTTAGGAGATGTCGTCTTCTGCGCCGACACCGCCGAAGCGCAGCACGTTCTGCAGGTGCACCACTTCACCAGCCGCGGTGCGCCCCTCAAGGAACCTGTCGTCGAACAGACGCCTAACGATTTCGAACGGCGTTCCCTGACCGCCCTTGATGTCCTTGAGCCGATCCGTCAGTTCGTTGAAGCTCAGCGGCTTGTCGGCGAGGCTGGCGAAGAGTTTGCGATGCTCGTCCGTGAGCACGTACGATGTCATCGTCCGGCCGTGCTCGTCGCCGAGGAATGTTTGGTGTTCGAGCTTGAACGTTGTGGGATGCACTTTGAAGGAACGCACCAGGCGTACCTCTTTCCCCTTCCAACGGATCGCGGCCATGCTCTGGTACTGCTTCAGCAGCTCGGTCCCCCACTTGAGACGTCG
>DASYRX010000254.1:0-4223 GCA_036003845.1 Gemmatimonadaceae bacterium
TTTGGCGCCTCCCCGCCGCCGTTGCCGAGCGCTACAATTTGAGCCTACCTGCCAGCCGGAGGAGCGAATGCGCCTAACGAGCACGACGCTTGCTTTCGTCTTGATCGCGGTTTTCGGGCGACCTGCCGCCGTGGCGGCGCAGCTCCCCGCGGAGACGTTCGACGGCAGGCCGACCTATAAGGAAGGAAAGGCCCTCGGCTACTTCGTCTGGCGCGACGGCGACACGTGGAAGCTGCGCTGGATGACCTTTGGCGCGAATCACAAGTTCAACGGGCGGATCGTCGTCGAGGGCGGCGACATCAAGTCCTTCAAGCGCATCGATGTGGACGAGGAGCGCAAAGTGATTCGTCCTGGCGTCGCCCCACACGTCGTTCGCGGTCCGCGCGGCAAAATCATTGGGACGAGACCCGGCCGGGCGCCGGTCGTCGCGGAGCGTGATCTCGACAAGATCGAGCAGGAGGACGAGCACACTGTCCGGTGGCTGACGAACACGAACGACGATGTCGATGGCCTTGATGTGAAGGTCACGGACGGCGCCACAGGCCTGCGCCTCATGCTCATGATCGACGGCCAGCCTCGGCCGAACGAAGTCGAGGTGGGAAAGAGCAATTTCAAGCCAGGAGAGCTGCCGGTGAGGGTGAAGCTCAGATAGGTCAGATTGTAACGGCGTCGACAGCGGCACCGGTAAAGATGCATGAGCGTTAGGCGGTCCGCACCCATGAGCGTTAACGCGTCAACGCCGTGAAACAGTTTGACGCAGTTGACGACTTTAACGCCCGCGCGTGCGCCCCAGTTTGCCGCCCCTTCTTGTTTAACCCGTGCCGCTGTCGACGCCCTTGCCTGGGCACGGGTACGAGCCACATATCAGCGAGTGGAGGTATGCCTGTGCGAACATCATTAATCCTTGCGCTCGCATTAGTTGCGCTGCCGGGCCAGCGCAGCCAAGCGCAGCGTCAGCAGCGGCTCAACCCAATCATCTCGCTTCTCGAGAACAAACAGCCAGTTTTTGGCTTATACGCCCCTGCCAATCGCCGCATTCGGCCAGGCGAGGCTGCACCCGCCACGGCGGCACCGACGAAGACACCCGCCGAGCTAGCGATTGAGGCGTTAGGCAACAAGACCGGCGACTATGTCTTCGACGGGAGTATGGAAGGGAACTTCGATGCCGCGTTTCCGACGTTCGCCGAGTTCATGAAGGGACTGGAGAGCGGCGGCACCGTGCAGAAGTCACCGGTCCTTCGGCTGCATCACCCCGTGATGGTGAAGACGCCGGAGATCGCGCCCGACGTCGCGAAAGCCACCGATCGCATCGGCCGTCAGCTCAACCTCGGCGTCAGCGGCATTGTGTTCGTCACGGTTGAAAGCGCGGATGAAGTAAAGGCGGGTCTCGCCGCCATGCGTTTCAAGTCAAAGGGAGGCACCCGTGCCGACGATGTCGGCAATGCTCCCGCGATCTGGGGGATGAGCGAGAAGGAATACCGCGAGAAGGCGGATCTCTGGCCGCTCAACCCTAACGGCGAACTGGTGAATTTTACGATCGTCGAGAGCAAAGCAGGTCTGGCGAACGTGCGCGAGATCGCGGCCGTCAAAGGAATCGGTGTGCTCTTCCCCGGCGCCGGAACGCTGCGCGGCGTTTTTTCGACGACTGATGCGAACGGCCAGCGCGTGCTCGATGAGAAAGGGTGGGAAGGCGCGATTCAGCAGGTTCTCGCGGCGTGCAAGGAGTTCAATGTTCCGTGCGGCTATCCAGCGAACGCGAACGATATCGAGATGCGCATGCAGCAGGGTTTTAGCGTCTTCGTGATCGGTTGGGGTGAGCAGGGGTTCAAGGCCGTGGACATCGGGCGCAAAGTCGCGGGCCGAGACAAGTAGCGTTAGGCGGTTGGCTCAACCTCGTGGGGAGATCTGATGTCTGTGCGTTTGACGATTCTTGTGGCGATTTGCTTTGGCTCTGTGGCGCAGGCGCAGGACGTTCCGAAGTGGTTAGCTGGCTGCTGGGAATTGCGCGGACAGGGGCGCCTAACGGTAGAGATGTGGATGCCGCCTGCTGGGAACCTGATGCTTGGTGGGAGCCGCACGGTCGTGAACAGAGTTGTGCGCGAGTTCGAGCATCTGCGCATCAAGTCTGACGCTGGGAAGCTGACGTACATCGCGCTGCCGTCGGGTCAGAACGAGACGCCGTTCCCTGCCAAGGAAGTCAGCGGCAGTTCGCTCGTGTTCGAGAATCTTTCGCACGACTTTCCGCAGCGGATCATTTATCGCAAGCGTGGCGCCGATTCGATCGTCGCGCGCATCGAGGGACGTGGCCCTAACAGCCGCACGCGCGGTTTCGATTTTCCGATGCGGCGTGCAAGTTGTACTGATCCCTAGCCCGCGGCGGCTAAGCCGCACAATGACGCGTTCGTTTGTTGTCGGCGCCTGCGTGTTGTCATTCATCGCAGGCGCGTCATGGGCGCAACAGCAAAGTCAGCCGACGCGGCGTGAACCGCAGTTCGAGAACGATCACGTGCGCACGTGGAAGTCGATCATCATGCCGAAGCAGCCGCTGACGCAGCACAGGCATGAGCATGGCCGTGCGCTGATCGCTCTTACGGATGGTCAGCTCAAGGTCGTGGACAAGGACGGCAAGGTCGTGAATACGTACAACTGGGAGCGCGGCAAGGCGTATTGGTTGGACGCGGATCCTCCGGGGCAGACGCATGCCGATGTGAATGACACCGCGACGCCAATCGAGGTGGTCGTGGTGGAGCTCAAGCGCGACGTCGTGAAATAGAAGGGTGATGGTCACCGGTGCCGGCGCGTGCATGATGCGTCGGTGACTGGTCCAAAGCTGGTGACACTGCTGCGGCGCGCGATGCGCGCGCGGCACATGAGTCCTCTGACCGAGCAGACGTACGTCGCTTGGGTGCGACGTTTTGTGAAGTTCTGCGGGATGCGCCACCCTCGGGAGTGTGGTGCCTCGGAGGTGCGCGCGTTTCTCGAGTCGCTTGCGATGAGGGCTGGTGTCGCTGCCTCGACGCAGAATCAGGCCGGTGCCGCCCTGCGTTTTCTGTATGATCGCGTGATCGGCCGCGCGTTAGGCGGCCTTCCGCCGTTCTTGATGGCGCAGCGGCCCAAGCGTGTGCCGAATGTCCTGGAGCCTGAGGAAGTGCTGCTCATTTTGGAGGCGTTGCGGGGAAACGTGCGGCTGATCGTCGAGCTGCTTTACGGCGCTGGCTTGCGTTTGGGCGAAGCGGTCCAGTTGCGCGTAAAGGATGTCGATTTGCGGAGACGCACGTTGACAGTCCGTGATGGAAAGGGCGCGCGAGACCGGCGGACGGTTTTACCTGAGAGTCTGGTCGGCCAAGTCGACGTACAGCTGCGTCGCGTTCGCAAAGTGCATTGGCGTGACATGCGCGCAGGGGATGTGAGCATACCGTTACCGTATGCGATGGATCGGAAGGCTCCGTCAGCCACGCGCGATTGGCGCTGGGCGTGGCTCTTTCCTGCGGCGCGAACGTATTGCGAGCGGGCAACCGGGCGGCAATTTCGCGCGCATCTGCACAAGACCACGATTCAGCGGGCAATTACCGTTGCTGCTGTTAGCTCGCAGCTGAACAAGCGGGTCACGGCGCACACGTTTCGCCACTCGTTTGCGACGCACTTACTTCGGAGCGGTGCGGATATTCGTACGGTTCAGGAGATCCTTGGGCACCGCGATGTGAGCACGACGATGGTTTACTTGCACGTGCTGGAGCGCGGGACGACCGTTCAGAGTCCGCTGGATCGGCTGCGCGGCGGCGGGTCGCCCAGGGGTTCTTCGCGGACGCTCACGCGCCCATTGTGATTATACGCACTTGGCACGCATCAATAATCATTATTGATGCGAAGCAAACTTCGCTTAACTGTGTTGTTGGCTGGGACTTGGTTTCGAGGAAATGGATGGTGCTCAGGATTATTGATGCGAGGAGTGTCTACATAAGCAGGTCTTCGCATCTGTTTTGCGCCGCTCCTCGCAGCAGAATTAAGAGTTAGGCTGCTTCACTCGCCCTGGTGATGGATTCGCTTCCGAAGGCGCTGCTAGATATTCTCCCGCCAGATGAACTGCACTACCGCCCGGTGCATCGCCCGCTGGCCGATTCCGAGCGTTCGCTCCTCGCCGCAATCGCCGCACGCTCAGTCTTGATCCAGCCTTTTGGGGCCAAGCTCGCCAACGCGGGCGTCGTTGGAGAATGCACGTATCA
>DASYRX010000255.1:0-2455 GCA_036003845.1 Gemmatimonadaceae bacterium
CGCGCAGTTCAGCGCACAGTCCTCGTCGTTGACGACGACCGCGACATCGTAGAAACGCTCTGTGACATCTTCGAGCTTCGCGGATGGCGCACGCTACGCGCCTATGACGGCCAGGACGCCGTGCGGCTTGCGACGCACAACGACGTCGATTGGATCGTGATGGATGTGCGCATGCCGCGCCTGACAGGTGTCGAAGCGCTTCAGCTGATCCGCGAGAAAATGCCTAACGTGCGCGTGGTCTTGATGACGGCATTCGCGACGAACGATCTTGCGGCACGCGCCGAGCGGGCCGGCGCCGCCCGTGTGCTCTACAAACCCTTCGAGCCCTCGACGCTTTTCGCCGTGATCGACTCCGCGGCATAACTCCGCAGGCGTCTCAGCAGCCATTCACGCTAGGCGGGCTGCCGGGTAGATGCGGCCTCGGTACTCAAAAAACAACTAAAGCTCTCAGTCGCCAGGTGACAGTTAGGAAGCTGTCAGCACTGACAACTTTGGTTTCTGCTTCCTGGTGGCTGAAAGCTTTAGTGCGTCAAAAAGAGCTGGCTCACGGAAGCAAAGCGTCGGCGATCGTCGCGATCTCGTCAGCTTCGCGCCACGCCTCCTCCAGCTCGCCGAGCTCACCTTCCAGCGCGCGACGTTCGGACTCTTCGTGCGCCGCCATCTCGAGTGCCAGGCGGTCTACCAGCGGGACGTCCAGCAGCGCGGCGCTCGGCTCGCTGCCGATGCCACCGTGTCCCCAGAATGTTCGCCCCGTTAGGCGGAACGCCAGCCGCTCGATGTCCGAGCTGGCGACTTCGAGATCGTCGACGCGACGGGCGAGCTGCGAGCCTTCCTCAGGCTCGGAACCTCGGCCCCAGTGCGAGCGCAGCGCGAGCGCGAGCACACGATTGAAGTAGCTCCCGGGGAACGCACTCTCGTCCACTTTGCGCACGGCCGTCTCGATCAAATCGTGCGAGAAGCCGCCGCCGCGCTCGGTGCCATTGATCACCGCGAGCACACGCGCTGCGGCGCGCACACCCTCGTCGCCCTCGATCGCGAGCACGCCGTGATCGTGCGGAATGTGCAGCGCCCACGGTCGTCCGGGCTCCGGACGCACGAGGGCTGCATTCACGAGATGCCTGTAGCGCACCACGGCGACAGGGATCTCAGCGTCCGGTTCTGTGCTTGGTGGGAGCGCTGGCAGGTGAACCAGATCCAGCACGCGGTTGCCATAGACAGCGAGCACAGTCTGCGCGAGCGCCGCGCGTGGATCGCGATGTCGCGCGCGACGCGTAGCCGTGATCGTGTAAATGCCGCGCACGACGGCCATCGCGAGCTGCTCGACGGTGCGCCGGCCGATGGAACGTCGCCTCGTTAGGATGCGTCCATAGCGCCAGGCGGCGACCTCAGGGCGCAGCGCCGGGCCGACGCGAATGAGCTCGAGGTCGCCGTGCAGCCAGGCAAGCCCGATGTTGCCTGACGAGTAACGCAACGACGTCGCGCGAAAGCGTCTTTCGCACTCCTCGACGGCCTCCCAGCGCTCTTCGATCGGCGCGAGGTTCCATCCGGCGCAGTGCCGGCAGATGGCCCAGAGGCATCCCTTCTTTGGATCGAACGCGACTCGTCCGGAAACGGCAAAAGTTTCCAGCACGCTGTTGGTGCCAAGTGCCGCGTAGCAGAAAGTGCAGGTCGAGTACACGTCGAGTAGTAACCCGCGATGGACGGACGGTCGCAACGACTTCCTTCACGGTAGCGCCCGCGCTCCGCCCGAGCCAGGGCAATTCCGTTCTAAGTGACGCTCGGCGCGCGGCGTCATGTTGTCCAACGATCGATCCCGCTGTCCGCTGTCCCTTGCCCGCTCCCCGAATCTCGATCCCCGATGATGCTACTTCGTTCAGTGATCATCTCGCTCAGTGCGTGGTTTCCAGTCAGCCTGGCTGCGCAATCGGGCATGTTCCGCGGCGGAGCCGAACACCGCGGTGAGTACACCGGACCGGGCGTCCCAGCGTTCGCAGGACTGCAGTGGCGCGTGCAGACGTTAGGCCCTATTCGTGGATCCCCGACGGCTGTCGGCCAGACTGTGTACGTCGGGTCGAGCGACGGATCCGTGTACGCCATCGATCTGCCAAGCGGCGAAGTGAAGTGGCGCCGGAACGTCGAGAGCCCTGTGATGTCGACGCCGGCTGTCGACAACGGACTCGTTCTCGTCGGCTCATACGACGGAACGATGCGCGCGCTTCGCGCCGCGAGCGGCGACGTCGCGTGGACGTTCCGCACCCAGCAACCCGTCGCGTTGCGCTGGGGATTCGAAAGTGGTGAGACGTGGACGTCGTCGGCCACGATTGCTGGCGGCGCTGCAGTATTCGGCGCGCGCGACGGCAACGTGTACGCCGTGAACGCGACGAGTGGAACGCAGAAGTGGCGCTACAGCACCGGGACGCGTGTCGTGTCCTCGCCGGCGATCGCGAACGGCGTC
>DASYRX010000256.1:0-19007 GCA_036003845.1 Gemmatimonadaceae bacterium
TCATGGAGTCTGACCCCGCTGTGACTCTGTACGGCCCCTACTGTAGTTCCGCCAGTCGGCGCACTTCGGACGGATCGCCCGTCAACTCCCAGCGGATGAGCGTGACGGGGATAATCCCGGCAGCGTTGAAAGCATCCATGAACTTCTTGAGGGTGAATTGCGCACGTTGCTGGCGCGCGAGATCGCCGATGAGCTGCTCGATCTGGATCTTGCCGATGATATAGCTCGTTCCATAGCTGGGCTGCTGCAGATAGAGATGCTGCTCGCCCCAGACTGTGCTCCCGTCCTTGCGCAGCCAGCCGCGCGGCGTCCATAACGAGGCGAAGTTGACGGCTTCCTCCATGGTGAATTCGTTGGCGTGCATGCGGAGGTCGCCTAACGCGCGAGCAGCTCGCTGTGCCAGCAGAATCCAGATCAACTCGCGTGAGCGCGGCCGAGTGTCGAAGAGTCCGGCGTGCATCATCATCTCTTCCATGGCTGTCGCCATTCCTTCAGCACGATCATCGAAGATGTTGTAGAGCAAGGGAGCGCGGCGGATCGGACTTTCGTGAGGCTCTCGGGTCATACGCGCGAGATCGAACCAGTGATAGCCGTGCGTGCGCATAACGACTGGGTCTCGATAGTCCGCCTGCGTGAAGAACTCGCGTAAAGTGTCGGGGACTCCGGGACTGTATGTCCCGATGCGCGCACGGAGTGCGCTGTCCATGTAAGGTCGGATCGTCAGCACGTCGCGGTCGGCGAGGAACTTCATGTACTCGGTGACGGCGGCGTTGAAGCGTCGCGTGTACTCCTCGGCGCTCGCGACGAGCTGCTGCGCGGGGAGCGCGCGATTGCGCTCTTCTTCCAGTCGCAGCGACGCGTTAGCGCGGGCCAGCTCGCTGCGCATGATCCCTACCTGCTCCTGCCACGAGAATGGAATGAGATGCACGTTGGCGAGGTACCAGTTGTAGTCCGCGATGCCGACTCCAGACGGCCCAGCCTTTGAAGGAGCCTCCTTCTCCAGCCAGAGAACGAATTCGTCCGTTGCGTCCTGGGCTCGCCTAACGGCGAGCGCTAATTCCGCATGGCCGGTGACGGCGCTATCTAGCGACGCCAGGTCGCGGCTCTGATCCTTCAATGAGCGGATGCCGGCGACCCACAGATCACGCGCGTTGCCAGTGAGGTTCTCACGTGCGTGGCGCAGCACGGCAGGAATGCCGTTGAGCTTCGTGGAGAGATTGCTCGCTTGCTCGGCTGACAACGGGAACTGGTACGTCCATAGCTCGATCGCGCCGAACGCGACGGGCCCTTCGCGCGCTGGGACATCGCTCTGCGACGGGAAGATCGACACGTAAAAGGCTGGATTTCGCGCCCACGGTTTGAGCACCCGATGGTCGAACTCCATCCCACTCAGCTCGGCCCTAACGATGTGATAGTCGACCTGCTGCGGGATGGACCAATCTGTCGTGTCCATCGCCGCGAGGCGTCGTTTGTACGAGGCCAGATCCCGCTGTTGCGTCGCCATGGCCGCCGGTGAGTAATCGGCGACGCCATCGAGGAGCTTGGGCTTCTGGAACGCTCGCCACTCGTTGAACAGGGAAACGAGGTCGTCGTACTTGCTCGAACGCGGCGCCGAGTCCGGCGCGCATCCAAACACAACGAGGCTTACAAGCGCCGTAAGAGCGGGATGCGTTCTCATGAAAGCGGAGCGCGGACGAACGCGGACAAAGCAGGACGCACGCGAACAACAATTGAAAGAAAACTGCCGCTGTTGGCAATCGCCGCTCTGGTCCGCATGGCTCGCCACACTTACGAGGGTTCATCCGGATGCTGCTGAAACAGTGGATTGAGCGAATGACCAACGAGCGACGGCGGATCAACTCTTAGATCTTGATCCGCCGTTTCCGGTAGAACCCTTGTCTGTGGAGCGCTAACAGTCCATCGCCCCTTGCGTGTTACCTAGGAAGCCACCAGCTCGCTTTCACGAGCCAGATATTGTCCGGGCGCGAGTCGAACAGCCCGTTCCAATCTCTCGAGAACTCGAAATTGCCTAACGGGATGCTATTGCTTCGGCTGTGCGTCCAGGCGACGTACAGCACCGATCCCGGACGATACTCCCAGCGGAAGAGCGCGCTGCCGCGCAGCGACCGGAAGTTGAAGTCCGGATTCGGTACCACGAAGCTGCGCGCCGGTCCCGTGCCGTCCGGATCGATCGTGTATTCCGTAATCGAGCCGCTCGCGTCCGTCTGCGTAGTGACCGTGCCCTTGCCCTTGCCGAAGATGCTGAAGCCTGCGCCGCGCGGCGCATCGAATTCCTTGAAATCGTGGTAGTCGCCGCTGGCGATGAGCGGTTGTGCGTAGAGCTCGAACGTCATCGTCGGCGAGAACGTCATGTTCAGGCGCGTATCGAGCGCAATCTGCTTCTGGTCGAGCCCTGATACGATGTAGCGCGACCCGTAGAAGTTCGTCGCCGTCGAGTCCAGTACGGCTGTCACGTACTGGAACAGCGCACCCGAGGCATCCCATGACGGTCCCACTGACATCATTACGCGCGAAGACGGACGATAGCGCACGAAAAGACCGAGGTTCGTCCCCCAGCCGCCGGAGTTGTTCGTCGCGAAGCCGGCTTCGGTTTGGACGCCTAACGGTTTGCGGAAATCGCTGGAGACACTCAACTGAAAGAAGTCGCCGCCGAGTCGTTTTACGACTGGCCCACCACGCAGCAGACGATCATCCATGACGGCCGGACGCAGGATGTAGAAGGCGCTGTAATTCCAGAATTGCGGCGTCGTGCTCGAGATGAAGAAGTGCGCCTGAGCATCGGTGAGGTCGCCGTCGTAGTTCTGCTGCCGCTGCGCGCCCGTAATGATGCTGAAGTCGCGATACCATTTGCCCGGCTTGGACCAGTAGCGGAACACATTCGCATTGTACCAGAGATAGTCCGCGCGCTGCAGCAGTGCGACGTCGTTGGTTTCGAAGCCTGGCGTGCGCGCGTTGATAGTGGTTTCCCACAACCAGTTGCCGGCATCCTTCGCGAGACGCGAGTAGAATCCGCCGCCGCGCATCGCTGTCGCCGTCGAATCGAGCGCATTGGTGAACAATCCGCCCGTGCTGCGCGCCTCACGATCGGGACGCTGATAGTAGCGCGCGCTGGAACGTTGGCGCGCGAAGACGACGCGCGGATCGCCTTCCAGGTTCGAGATGGCGGTCACGCCGCTCCAAATGTACGTGCGATTCTTCCACGTGTACGTCCAGTCGGCGCCGATGACTTCGGCATGTTTCGTTAGGCGCCCTGTGAACGCTTCGTCGAGGTTTCGCGTGACGGACGACAAAATTCCGCCGAGAACGAATGCGCCCTGCTTCAGGTCCTTGCGTACACGGCCGACGAAGTAATTCGCCAGTGGCTCAACGACTCGACTCGTGCGCGAACCGTCCGTCAGCTGAACGGTTGCCTCTTCGCGGTTCGTCACCGCGTCCATGAGACCGATCGTCCAGCCGTTCGACGTGCGCCCAGTGATCTTGCCCGCCCCGAGGATCGTCGTCGCGTCGGGGACGTCAGCGAATGCGCCTGCGGAAAACGCGAGATCAGCGCCAGTTGGCGCGCGTCCGACTCGGCGCGAATAGAACGCGCTGAGTGACGAGACGTTGCTGCAGAAGAAGCAGCTGAATCCACCGAAGCCGAAAACGCCGGAGCTGGCGACAAAGAAGGGGCGCCGCTCCGGGAACGAGGTCTCGAACGCGGTCAGGTTCACGACAGCCGGATCGACTTCTACCTGACCGAAGTCGGGATTGAAGGTGGCATCGAGGGTGAGGTTCGAGCTGAGGAGGTACTTGAGATCGAGCCCCGCGCGCATCGACTCCTCGCCGCCGGAGTGAAATGGATCGTTAGGCTGGCTTGCCACGTGGGAGGACTTGGCGGCGACGTACGGCAAAAGCTCGAGGTGCCGTCCGTTCTTGTGAATCTGCACTCCATCGAGATGGCCGAAGCGACTCGGGCCGCCCGGTTCGTTCTTTCGCCAGAACGCCCACTGCTGCAGCTCGTTTCGGCGCTGGATGTAGCGGCGCAGTTGCAGTCCCCAGGTTTGCGTGGGTTCGTTGCCGAAGCGGAGCTGATTTAGCGGAATGCGGATCTCGGCAGTCCAACCTTCGCCGTCGATGCGGGTTGCGGCCTCCCACACTGGATCCCAGCCCGAGTCGCAGCAGGAAAGGCCGATCCCGAGCTGGTCGCGCTTGGAGCCGGAGGGGTTGAGGTCGAAGAAGGCGCGGCCGAGGTGGTCGTGAAAACCATCGATGACGAGCTCGATGTAGTCGGAGCTGAAGTCTTCGTCGCGCCTAACGAGGCGCGTCGTGACGCCGGCGGCGCCCTTGCCGTCATGCAGCTTGGCATAGACGTACAGCGCGTCGTCGTCGATGAGGAAGCGGAATTCGGTGCGCTCGGTCCCCGGCTTCCCTTCGTCCGGATCCGTCTGCGTGAATTCGGTCACCGGCTGCGCGGCGGCCCACGCCGAGTCGCTGAGCACGCCGTCGATGTTGATTGAACCCGTGCGCCTCGTGGCATGCGCTGTCGGGACCGGAATCTCGTGGCCTCGATCGGCGGTGCGGCCGTTGCTCGCAGTTTGTGGGGCCTGCGCCGCCAGCGCGCAAGGAATAGTTAGGCAGAAGAGCGCGCAAGCGCGCACGCGGCGTGAAGACAGGACGGATGACATCGCGGGAAGCGGTAGACGTTGGGCGCGGTATGCTAAGTTTTTAGCAATGTGCTAAATTCTTAGCACACACGCAACGTTTTACAAGGGGAATTGCCTGCCGACTGCCCTTGTTAGATGCTTCCCGGCGCGAAAACGATCATGCGCGCGCGAGACTCACCGGCCGACAGATGTCGGACTTCGCGTTAGGGTTCGCGAAATTGTTTCGGCGGCAGAGTCTGCAGGAACGCGAAGATCGAGCGCAGCTCGCCGTCGGAAAACTTGCCGAAGGATTTCCACGGCATTGTCTCAGAAATTGGCGTGCCGGCAGGACGTTTTCCTTCGCGCATCGCGCGAAGGAAGTCAGCCTCGCTGTAATTGCCGATGCCGGTCGGTGTGATGTTCGCTACGGGCGGATCATTGGGGGCGAAGCCGGGGCCGCCAGAAAACGACTGGCCGTGACAGCCCTCGCATCCTGAAATCGTTGCGAGGTAGCGGCCGTACGCGACGCCCGTCGTTGTATCGACGGACGCGATGTGCGCAGTGCGCGGGGTCGTATCCGCGGCGAGTGCAACCTTTCCGAGGCCGAGCACGACGCGCCCGATGATGCGCAGCTTCGCAGGCGGCACCACGCGGTCGACCGATGGCACTTGCTTGAGATACGCGATCATCGCCGTCATGTCCTGATCGGAGATCGCATGAAAGACTTCGCTCGGCATGACCATGAGCGACGTGCTGTCGCGCCTAACGCCGTGTCGTATGGCCCGTTCCCATTCGATGTCGCTCAGCGGCGGGTTACGGCCTCCCTGCCCACGTGTGAGGTTGGGTCCAGCGAGCAAGCCAAAGAGAGGGTCATCGGCGATGACGCTGCCGCCCAGATCAGCACCGTGACACTGACCGCAAGGAAGCGAGCCAACGAGGTGTGCGCCACGTGCAACTGTCGCGCTGTCACTCGGAATTGTCAGCGCCGGCTCGGACGCGACTTCGTGCTTGCGGGATAGCTTCCTTCCACTGAGTGCGTACAGCGCACCCACTGCCACGAGCGCAAGGGCGAGGAGACTGCCTAACGCAATTCCGATCCATTTGAGGACGCGCTTCACTAGTGCTCCAGGACTATTTGGGTATGGGTTTGAGCGGCCAATTTGGTTTGTCTTTGGCGCAGTCGGCAATGAGCAGGTCGAGGCGACGTAACCGTGTCTCCTCCTGTTTCGCGCTCGTCACCCAGTGGACCGTTTGCTTACGTCGCGATGGCGCTTGGCTCGAGAAGTACTTCCAAGCCTTCTTGTTAGCGCGAAACCGGCGCTCGTACGCCGACGGGAACGTGTCCGGCCAGCTCTTTACAGAGTATCCCGACTGCGTTGCATCGCGCGCCTCGAAGGCAGCGAGACCGGCTGGTCGCATCAAGCCCGCTTTTTTGAGCGCTGCGACTTTGTTGATATTGACGGCGCTCCAGCCGCTGCTCGGCCGCCGTGGCGTGAAGCGGATGACATAACTCTCGTTGTCGCCCGTAGGGCGTACGCCGTCGATCCACCCGTAACACAACGCCACGTCGACAGATTCCGACCACGTTAGGCTCGGCTTCCCGGTGGCAACTTTGTAATAGCCGACGAAGAGTTCCTCTTTAGTGGCGTGGTGCTTCTCGAGCCACGCGCGGAATTCGTTCGGTGATTTGAAGAAGATTGGCTTCATGAGGTCAGAGGTCAAAGGTCAAAGCGGGCGTTACGGGGTTGCTTTGACCCTTGACCTTTGTCCCTTGACCTTGGCTTTACGGAGTAACGCGTTTCGGCTCGAGCTTGGCTGCCCACAAGCCCGAATTGAAATCCGTAAACAGGATTTGCCCCTTCCACGGCATCGCGTTCATCACGAATGAGGCGTTTGCCGTGAAGCCCTGCGGATCGAACGGCTTGAAGACCGCGATTTCGCGGCGCTGCTCCGCGATGTTGCCTAACAACTCGCCCGAGACGTCCACGACGCGAACGCCACCGTCGTAGTACGCCTGATACAGCACGTCATCTTCGACGATGATGTCGTGCGAGCCATAATCCTCGAGGTGGTAGCGGCCGACTTTCTTGGGATGCATCGGGTCGGTGAAGTCGACGATGTGCGTGTAGCCACCTGACGTCTGCGCCACGCCGCCGGCCATCGTCATCGATCCGCGATAGTTCGTCCCTTCCCACACGCGTCCCTGACGGCTCATCTCCTCGTCGCCGATGAAGAGGTACGTCTTCCCGGTGGACTTTTGATAATAGGGGAAGATTTCGTGGCCGCTGTTGATCGGGAATACGGTGATGAGCTTTGGCTTCTCGATCGTACCGCCGTACTTCCCATTGCCGACATCTACCACGACCGTACCAACGCCGCCTTGCGCCGAGTACGCGATGCCGTCACGTACCCAGAGGTCGTGCAAACGAGCGTTCGGATGCTTGTACTCGCTCGTGTACTTCGGATTGTAGATGTCTCTCACGTCGATGATGACGTACTTCTCGCCACCGGAGACGGCGAAGAGATAATCGTTGGTAGCGAACGCGTTGTGCACGCCGCCCGTAAGGTTCTGATCGAACGTCGACGCGATCTTCGGGTGCGCCGGGTTTGCGAGATCGAGAATCACGACACCGTTCACACGGTTCGACGCGCCTTCTCTCGTTAGGACGCCGTAGCGGCCGTCGGGAGAGACCGTCACGTCGTTGATCGTTCGTGCGTCGACCTTGATCGAGTCCGTCTTCACGATGTTGTTCATGTCCGTGATGTCGAAGACGATCGCATAGCCATCCGCGCCCCACGTCCCCACGAGACAGTAGTCGCGACCGTCCTTGCCGGTCCACGGCCACAAGTCGGATGTGTGCGTCCGATTGATGTTGCCGCGCCCCGTGATCGAGATACGCCGCCTCACATCGCGCGGTTTGACGTCAAGCACGCTGCGCGCGATGGCTGGTCCCGACTGTGCGACGATCGTAAACCGTCCCGGCGCATTCGCTGTGAATACCGTCCGGTCGACGACATAGTCGATGATGCCAGCACCACCAGGCGCGACAATCGTATCGTCGGGCGCGTAGATGTAGCTCCATGCGATCTTTGCATCCGGCACGGCAGTTCCATTTGCGCGCTTCGCCGTCGCTTCGAGCTTGACGACGTCGCCGGTGTTGATCGTGGTTTCTTTCAGTTGCATATCGACACGCGCGACGGGATTCGCGGCGACCGCGTACGTCTTCTGCGCTGATACGCCTTCGGCTTCCGCCGAGATCGTGACGTTCCCCGGCTTGAGCGCGGTAACGTTGCCGAAGCGGTCGACAGTTGCGACGCTAGCGTCCGACGTGCGCCAAGTGACTGTGAGTCCGAGCCGCGGACTGCCGTCCGCGTGTGAGCCGACGGCGGTGTGGGCGAGCATCGTACCCACGTAAAGGCGGCCGGGCTCTGGATTGATTTCGATTTTAGAGAGAGCAGGCCACTCGACCAGGATCGGTATCTCGAGCGTGATCGTGGCGAAGTCGCGTCCGGAGATTGAGGTCGCGACTGCCGTATATGAACCTGCCCGTCGTGCGGTGACTTGGCCGTCGCCGAATGCCAGCGCCATGCGCGGCGCGCTGAGTCGGATCTGCGCATCGGAGATGACGTTTCCCTGCGCGTCGTAGGCCGTGACCTTGAGCGGGAGCGATTGCCCCGCCTTGAGCGTCAGCCGCGCCGGCTCGGCGACGAGTTTTGCGATGACTGGCTGCTGCGCGGTGAGTGTCGATCCGGCGAGGAAGAACGCCATCGCGCTGGCTCGAAGGACTGACATACAGACGGAGGGGTTAGGGGTTGGGGTTTAGGGGTTAGCCCCACGCGCGTAAGAATACTCCGAAAGTGCTGGTGTCGCTGCAAGCGTGCCTGTCAGCTGGGGTTCGCACGCAAACTGGAAGCGGCAGCGCGGACGAACGCGGAGGCCTCCGCTGACAAACGCGGAGAGGGCTTACGGAAGGAAAATCAAGAAGTCCGCGTTTGTCTCACTCGTCAGTGTGCGTCCGCGCTTCAAGCTTTTCGACTGCGCGAAGTAGAGTGCGGAGCCTAACGCGAGTTTTCACCCCATAACGCGAAAAGCGACTGACCCGCCTAACGTGATGTACTCTTGCGAGTGTCATCACCAGTCAACGCGCACAGAGGCGCATGAGCATGACGGCAGGTCAGCCGCCAAAACCATCATACGGTTTTTTGGTAATTGCGCAAGAGGGAATTTTTTTTCTCGTTCAGTTCGCCAATTCGAAAAAAGCGTCAACGCCTTTTTACCGCGGAACGCGCGGGAACGCGCTGAAAGAGCAATTTTCTTTCTAGAGAATTACTCAAGAAAAGAAGTCGCGTGAATCCGCGATCATCTGTGGTGAAAGTTCTTAACGCATTAGGGCGATGACGGAGGCGGCTGCCATGGAGGACGAACCTGAGGGACCGCTTCCATCAACAATGCGAGCGCGCGACGCAATGCGGCTTCTCCTGCGTCTGCGCCTTTGTAATGTCCCATCCGCACAACTGTCATGTCGTGTGTCGGGATGATGATGCTACTCTGTCCACCTGCGCCCGCCATGTAGTACGCGTCTTCCGGAATCGGAAATGTTTTCGTGCGATTGAGCCAGAACATTCCACCGTAAACTGGTTCCGACCACGCTGGTGCCGGAGTTCGCACGAAATCGATGAAGCTGCTCGACAGAATGCGCTGACCGTTCCAGACGCCGCCGTTGAGATAAAGCAGTGCGAGCCGAGTCCACTCGCGACCGGTGCCCAGCTCATAGCCCTGCAGCAGGAAATTGCCGTACGGATCCGTCTCGAGCGTGAAGTTTCGGATTCCGAGTTTGTCGAAGAGGTGACGCTGCGGATACGTGAGGTAGTCCTCGCCGCGGCGCTGCGCCGCCTTCTTGATCAGGTGATTCAGCGTGAGCGGGTCGCTGTTGCGGTAGCGACCGACTGTGTTTGGCGGCCACTGCGCCGGCCGGGTGATGGACCAGCGGTGTGAGTCGGCGGCTCCCGTGTAGACATATAGGTGGTCCGGATAGCCGCGCGATCGATCGTAATCCGGATCCTGCGGCGCGACGAAGCGCAATCCACTCGACATCCGCAACAGATCGGCGATCCGGATGCCGTGCCGAACATCGGTAGGTTTCTGCCATTCGTCGACAGGCGCGGGCGCCCACAGATCATACGCGCCTTCCTGTATGAGCTGCCCTATCAACGTTGCTGTGAGACTCTTTCCCATCGACCAACTCGGCAGACGCGTGGTCGCCGTAATCCCAGGACCATAACGCTCGGCGATGATGCGCCCCTTGTATGTGACGACGAACGCGGCCGTGAGCCCGGCGGAGTCAAACGCGGCCTGCACAGCCTGATCGACTTGGCCTTTATTGATTTCTGCCGGAAGCGGCGCGGTGGGTGTACGATCACCCATCGGCCAATCCAGCGTCGCCGGATCTGCCAGCGCCGAGCGAACCGTCACCGGTGTGAAGTAGACGGAGTCGCGACCTCGCGGGAGTGCGATGCAACCCTGGTCGCCGAACTGCCGCGCCGTGCGCTTCACGCCGTTAGCCAGCGTGACTGTGACAGAACGCTGCGCGCGATCCACGACTGTGTCGCGAGCCTGGCGCCGTTCTTCGGCTGTCACGACGAAGTAGCCGTCCTCGTCGGCCGATGTCTTAAGCTCGCGACCGGTGATGAAGACGGCGTCGCAGAGCACCTTGGCGAAGCCCGCGAGTGCGTGCTCGAGACCATCGCCTGGCGGTGGCTCCCACTTCGTCGCCAGTTCGGCTGGCGTGGCGCGAGACTGACTTCGCCCGATCGAAGAGACGATGAACAACGCCGCTACAAGCGACGCACGGGGGTGAGCGCGCATGACCTTCGCCTCGTTGAGAGCCGCATCTAATAGATGCGGCGCGCGGCGCGGTCGCTACGCCGCTCGCGAGCCTCGCTGCCGATCCTGCTGCTCGACGGCCCTGCCCTCATCGAGCTGCTGCGACTTTCTCCGCCGTGGCGTGAGGATCAACAGACCCAAACCTTCGATGAACAGATAGATGCCGCTGCCGCCAAAGATCAGCGTCATGACGACCATCTCGGGGCCGGCGCGCCAGAACGCGAAGCCCGTGCCTAACGCGGCTGCGGCAAGTGTCAGCACGACAACCGCCAGCCCTCGCCGGACAGTGCTGCCTGTAGACATGTGAACCTCCGGACGGATCGGTGACTCACTCCGTCTGAGTGACGATCCGTTCCAAGCCCTCGGCACTGGCCGGGAGCGCTTCGCGCCTTGTGCTCCGGTCCGGTTCATGCGTACCTAGAGTTGCGAAGGAGAGTGGGGATCCTTCGTGGCCGCGCTTCCAGATCCTATGACTGACACGACCGAACGCATGCGTCGCTTTCGGCGGCTGACGCTGCCGACGCCCGTATTTGCGCCGACCTCCGAAATGGAGGTCCCCGAGCTGGGACCGACGGGGGAACGTGCTCCGATCACCGCTACAACTGCGGCACTCGTCACACTCGCATCTCTCGCAATTTGCTTTGCTCTGTACGTCGGTCGCGGCCTGCTC
Organism: Gemmatimonadaceae bacterium; assembly: GCA_036003845.1. Classification (GTDB taxonomy): domain Bacteria; phylum Gemmatimonadota; class Gemmatimonadetes; order Gemmatimonadales; family Gemmatimonadaceae; genus DASYRX01. The sequence goes on from DASYRX010000256.1 coordinate 11,198, forward strand.
ATGCCGATCGCGATTTCTCTGATGCTTGGCTTTCTTTTGAGTCCGCCTGTGCGCTGGCTGCGCAAGCGCGGTCTTAAGGAGTCGATTGGCGCGGCGATTGTCGTACTCGGCGGCGTGCTCGTCGTCGTGGCCATCGCGCGTATTCTCGCCGCGCCCGCGAGCAGCTGGCTCGAGCGCGCTCCAGCCGCGATCGAAAGCGTTTCGCGCAAACTGCGGAGCACTGGTGGACCTGTCGCGCAAATAGAAGAAACGGCGGCCAAGGTCGAGCAGATCGCCACGGGCACACAACCGCCCGCGCGTCAGACAGTGACGCCGGTGCCGCAACGCACGCCGCTTTTACGGCGCATGTTCGGCAACCTCACCGATTTCGTGGGCGGAACGTTCAGCGTGATTTTCCTGACGTACTTCCTGCTCGCGTCCGGCGACCTCTTCATGCGCAAGATGAGCGACATGATGCCGCGCGGTCGCGCGCGGATGCCGCGCGAGATCTCGCTGGAGATCGAGACGTCAGTGTCGCGCTACCTGCGTACGGTGACCTGGATCAATATCGGGCTCGGGTTGGCGACGTGGGGCGTGCTGGCGGCCTTGAGGATGCCTAACGCGGGCCTCTTCGGTCTCATCGCCGGCGTGCTGAACATCGTGCCATACCTGGGCGCCGTCGCGACTGCCGGGATTATTGGGTTGGCAGCCGTGGCGTCGTTCGAGTCGCTGGGTCACGCGCTGCTCATGCCTGGGGCGTTTCTCGTGCTCAACATGATCGAAGCGAACGTCGTGACTCCGGTTTTATTGGGGCGCGAATTCCCTCTCAACCCGGTCGCCGTCTTCGTCGGGCTGTTGTTTTGGGGATTCGTCTGGGGCGTTCCCGGCGCGATCCTCGCCGTGCCGATGATGGTCACGCTCAAGATCGTCGCCGATCGCGTGCCGTCGTTGAGACCTCTGGGCGAATTTTTGGGGCCGTAGAAGGTCTGAAGCTCAAAGGCGAAAATGAAAGCTCAAAGACTTCCCGCAGATTTTCGCAGAAACCGCGCGGGTGTTGTGTCCTTCCGCGCAGTTTCAGCGCGTTACCGCGGGCATCTGCGGTAACGCTTCTCACGTGGTTGCTTTGCAGCAGCCCGTTTGCGTAAGGGGTCGCAACGGCGTTAGGCAGGCGCTATAGCGAGCACGCGAAGCGGGCTTCCGCTGCCTTGCTGAAGTTTGAGCGGTGCGGCGATTACAATTGCTCCTGTCGGCGGAAGTCGATCGAGGTTGCGCAGGCTCGCGAGCCCGAACTTTCCAGCGCCGTGCATGATGCTGTGGTTCGGGAAGGGTGGATCGAACATCGCCGCCTGGCCCGCATCAGTGCCGACAGTTTCGACTCCCACGCCGAGCACGTCGCGATCGTGCGCCAGCAACATCGAGGCGGTCTTGTGGAAGCCGGGAGAGTGCGGGCCGTCGGCGCGCACGTTGAGAAACGCTGCCGGATCCGCTCGCATGCTCCAACCGGTGCGCAACAGGACCCAAGCGCCCGCTGGGATTTTGCCGTTGCGGTCCTCCCATGAGAGGATGTGCTCCGGCATCAACAGAAAATCCTCATCGGTCGCGACTTTGCTCGTCACGTCGATCACGCAGGCGGGGCCGACGAACTGGCGCGGCGGAATGGTGTCGCAAGCGTTGTTAGGCAAGTCTTTGCCGGTGATCCAGTGGATGGGCGCGTCGAAGTGCGTGCCTGTGTGTTCGCCCATGCGGATGATATTCCAGTACCAGGCCGGCCCCTTGTCATCGAACCGCGAGATCGTCTCGATCGTCACGCCGGGTGAAGAGCCGAACTGCGGTGGCAAGCCGATGACTGGTGTCCCCGGCCCAAGGGTCTGCGTCAGGTCGACCACCGTTAGGCGGCCCGTAATCAGCTCGGCGACGAGTTCGGTGAGCAGAGTCATGGAGTGCTCCGGGGTGCGCTGTCGCGCAGGAAGCGCTGGAATTGATAGCGATTCTCGAGCAGCGACAGGTCGGTGACATAGCCGGACGGTCCCACGGCTTCGACCTTGGCTACGATCGTGGTGAGATCGCCGGACGACAGCGCCCTCGTGAAGGCCGAGCGAAAATCGTCGAGAGTGCGCACCGTGGCTGTTTGCGGCACGCCCGCCGCGGCGGCCAGCGCGGCGAGATCGCTCCCAGTCGATGTTGCCGTGGGGAAACCGCCGACCGAGAGGAGGCTTTCGTTGTCGAAGACGATGTGCGTCAGGTTACGCGGGCGATAACGCGCCAGCGTCGTTAGGCCGCCCAGGTTCATGAGCAGGGAGCCGTCGCCGTCGAAGACCACCACCTTGGCTTCCGGCCGCGACAGGGCGATGCCGAGCCCTAACGAGGAAGCGAGCCCCATCGCGTGCTGCAGATAAAAGAAGTTGGGTCGATGCCCGATCGACTGCAGCTCGGCGGCCACCGCGCCCATGATCGTGACGACAACGCAGCGTTCCAGCTCGCCGTAGACGCTTTGCAACGCCTCGAGCCGTTTCATGAGTCCTCCCACATCAGGTCGCGGCACAAGAGCAACGCGACGGGACGGCTCGCTGAGTACGCCAGCGTCTGTGCCTTCGTGAGGCGCTTGGCGACGTGATCCGGGGATTCGAGGCGAGTATGCGGAATGCGCAGCGCGTCGAGCACGTGCTCAGTGACTCCGCCGCCTTCTGTTTGCCAGGGATCCTTCTCGCCGAACTCGCCGCGATGACTGATCAGCATCAACAACGGAATGCGATACAGCTGCGCGCACGAGACGATTCCATTCACCGACGCGAGAAACCCGTGGTTCTGCATCAGCATCGCGGACTTTGCGCCGGCGAGGTAGGCGCCGGTGGAGATGCCGACTCCTTCTTCTTCCTTCGCCAGTCGTACAAGCGTCATCTCGGGGTCTTCTTCCGAAAAGCGGATGAGATGCACGAGCCAGGTCTCGGGGAGCGCGGAGACGATCCGAATGCCGAGATCTTTGAGGCAGCTGTAAATCAGTTTGCTACTCGAAACTGAGACGGGCATCTAACAGCAGGTCTGAGGTCTGAGGTATGAGGCTGGAGGTGGCGAATCGATCGTGCTCCTGAGCGCGCGTCAAGCGTCGATTGAATCGCCGTTAACAAAACAGGCCGTTGCAGACCGCCGCGTCCTCTCAGTTTTCTCTGTGTCCTCTAGTGTTGAGCTTTGCTATTCGGCGGCGGTGACGCCGATGACGCTAGTCATCAGCCACCAAATACCGACGGCCAGGATCGCGATTGGCACACCGAAACGAATCCAATAAAAGAGCCACGGTGGAACCGGGCGCTCACCCTGACTCGAAAGCTCGGCCAGTGCCTTGCCGCGATCGAGGAACCAGGCGAGCGTCACTACGGCCATGAGTGCGCCTAACGTCTGCATGCCGCTGCCGAACGTCAGGTCCCAGGGGACGAAGATGGCGTTGTTGATCGTCGGAGGAATTGCCAGGACGAACACGACCGCGGCTATGATCCACGTCGCCGCTTTTCTCGTGAGGCGCGTGCTGTCCGTGAGTCCGGCCACGAGCACCTCGAAGGCCGCGATATCGGAGAGGTAGCCGGCGCCGAGCAACCCTAAGAAGAAGAGAAACCCGAAGATCCAGCCGACCGGGATCTCGGCGAATACCTGTGGCAGCGTGGCGAAAATGAGCCCCGGCCCTGAGGTTGGCTCGAGGTTGAAGGCGAAGACGGCGGGAATGATTGCGAGCCCCGCGAGCAGGCCGGAGGCGGTGTCGCCGAAGGTCGTCCACACCGCGCTACTGAGCAACGGCTCGCGTGCCGCGAGATACGAACCATAGACGACCATGAACGTGCCGCCCAACGACAGCGAAAAGATCGCGTGGCCTAACGCGGCCATCGCGACCTTGGCATTGATGTCAGCCCAACGCGGCTCCAGGATGTACCAGCGCACGCCCTCCATCGCACCCGGCAGTGTAAGCGCGCGCACAAGCAAGACGAGCAGGATGACGACGAGCAGCGGCATCACGATCATGCTCGCCTTTTCGATTCCAGCCCGCAGTCCTTTGATGAGCACGACGGCGCAGCTCAGGATCACGAGGCCCGTGCAGACGAGCTGCAGCACGAAGGAGGTCGCCGAGTAGCCTTCGTTAGGCGGAAGGATCGCGGCGGCGTCGATCGCGAAGAGCGGCGTCGCGAGCTGCGCGAAGGCATAGTACAGTACCCAGCCCACGACGGCCGTGTAATACGCTGTCGCGGCCGTCACGATGAAGAAGAAGAACCAGCCGACGGCTCGGCCATGCGGAAGGCCACCGGCCGCGAATGCGCCGACTGGTCCTCGGCGCGTATGTCGGCCTAACGCCCATTCGGCCATGAGCGCGGGCACGCCGATGGCCACGACGATGAGCGTGTAGATCAGCACGAACGCGGCGCCACCGAACTTCCCGACCATGTAGGGGAAGCGCCAAATGTTGCCGAGGCCGGTCGCGACGCCGATCATCGTCACGACGGCGGCGAGGCGAGAAGTAAAGGTCTCGCGGGTGTTCGCGTTCATCGCCGCCGGTTATGCGCCCGCGCAACGGCTGGCGCAAGCAGCAACAGTGCTACCTAAAGCTGTCAGCTGTCAGCCGACAGCTGACAGCAGCTTACTGCGTTCCTCTACATCGCGGGCCGGCCGCCTGGCGGCAGCCGCTCGAGCAGATAACGAGTCAGCAGCGAGAACAAATGCACGGTGGTTCCTTCGCCCTCGAAGATCCCGTGTGTTCGGTTGGGATAGACCATTAGTTGGAACGGCTTGTTGTTCTTCACGAGCTCGTTGACGAGTCGCTCGGTCCCCTGATAGTGCACGTTGTCGTCTCCGGATCCGTGCACGACGAGCAAGTTGCCCTTGAGCTGTCCAGCGAAGTTGAGCGGTGAGCCTTGCTCGTATGCCTGACGATCCTCGTCAGGCAATCCCGTGTAGCGCTCCTGATAGATCGTGTCGTAGAGTCGCAAATCCGGAACTGGCGCGACAGCCATTCCGGTTTTGTAGAGATCGGGATAGCGAAACAACATGTTGAGTGTCATCGAGCCGCCGCCGCTCCACCCCCAAATCCCGATGCGATTGGGATCGACGAACGAATACTTGGCGATGATCGCGCGCAACCCATTTGCCTGATCCTGCGATGACAGCACGCCGACCTTTTGATAGATCGATTTTCGCCATGCGCGTCCACGCGGCGCCGGCGTACCGCGATTGTCCAGGCTCATGACCACGTAGCCTTTGTCGGCGAGATACTGGTGCCAGATTGTCTGCGCGCCGCCCCAGGCATCGTTCACCGTTGTGCCGGCCGGTTCGCCGTACACTTCGAACAGCACGGGATACTTCCGCACTGGATCGAAGTCCTTGGGCTTCATCATCCAGCCATCGAGCTGCACGCCATCGCCAACATCCACGCGGAAAAACTCGGCGTGCCCTGGTCGCACCGCAGCGATGGCCTTCCGCAATTCGCCGTTGTCCTGTAGCACGCGCGCCGAGCGATGCGTCGGCAGCTCCACGAGATCGAAAACGGGAGGCGTGTCGAACGTCGAGAGAGTGTGCACGCTCCACCTTCCGTGCGGCGACACGTTGTACGAATGCGTCCCACGCTGATCGGCGGGCGTTAGGCGCGTCGCAGCGAACGACCCGTCCAGCTTGACTCGATAGAGATAGCGACGAGTGGGATCGTCCGGCGCGGCGATATAATACACCCAACCGCCTTCCTCGTCAGTCGCGGCAATCTGTGTAATGTCAACGCCAGGCGGCGTGATGGGAGTCAGGCGAGCGCCGTCGCGCGTGACAGCGTAGAGTCTGCGCCATCCGTCGCGATCGCTCACCCAGAAAAAGCGCGCGCCGTTCGAGAGCCAGCGCAGATGATCCTGCCGATCGGAGAAGAGGCTGCTGTTGTCCCACAGATCGACCCACGCGGAGTCGGCCTCGACGAGCACAGTCTTGACGCTGCCGCTCGTCGCGTCGCCAAACAAAAGTCGCAGCCTGTTCTGTTTCCGATTGAGCTGCTGGATGGCGACCTCGTTCGAATTCCCGGCCCACTGCATCCGTGCGATGTAGTTGTTGCGTGGATCGCCATCGACCTTCATCCAAACCGTTGGCCCACCATCGGCCCTAACGACACCAACGCGTGCGGCCGAGTTGGTTGTTCCCGCTTTGGGATACTGTACAGGGATTGTAAACGAGTACAGCGAATCCGTGTCGTTGATGAGCAGGAAATCTCGCACGCCAGTCGCGTCAAGTTGCCAATAGGCGATGCGCGTACCGTCCGGGCTCCAGCGGAAGCCGTCGCGCATGCCCAGCTCTTCTTCGTAGACCCAGTCGAACGTGCCGTTGATCGTGGTGCGCGATCCGTCCTCTGTCAGCCGAGTTATACGGTGTGACGTCAGGTCCTCGACGTAGATGTTGTTCTGCCTAACGTAGCCGACGTGTTTGCCGTCGGGCGAGAACTTGGCGAACATCAACGTCGACGGCGGCGCGTCGCCACCGAGTTTCTGCAGCTGCTTGCTTTGCAGGTTGAAGACCCAATAGTCGCCGCGCGAATTCACGCGCCAGACGCGCCTCGTGTTCGTGAAGATCAAGAGCTGCGTCTTGTCGTCGGACCAAATGTAGTTGGCGATGGCAAGCGACGCCGAAGCACCTGGCGGGACAAGTGCCGAAGCTGCCACGAGAATCTCGGTCCGCCCCGTCGCGGCGTCGTGCTTTACGATGTCGCGCGCGCCTTGGCCCGCGCTGGACGGCTCCAGGGTTGTGTAGCTGGCGTCGTCCAGCCAGCGGATCTGCGTGATCCCTTGGGCCTGAAATTCGTCGCTATCCCAAATGCGAGAAATCGAGAGTGAATCCTGAGCGTGCAACGTCGGCGCGATGACCAACAGCGCGACGACAGCGAGATACCTGACGCGGCGAGTTCTGACAAACTGTATCGAGTGCATGCGATCCTCTTTCAACGTCTCGGAAGTATTCGGAAGATGCCTTATGGACGGTGCGAAAGGCGAATCAACGTTCCGGCCCATGTAGTGCGGGTACCCCGCGCGTAGCGCGCGTCGCCCACGAACACAGTGGAGTCCCCGGCTGCGCCCGGCACGAAATAGGGGAATCGGGACCAGCGCATGAATCGACGATACTCGTCGGTCGCCATCGCAGCGCGACTCAATGGGTGCGCGGCGTTCGTCGGAAGGAACTCGGTCACGTCTCCAAGAGACACGCGGAGCCCCGCATGGACATTGCGCAGAACGTATCCGGAGTCCGTCACGATGAGCGCGCTTCGCGTGCGCATGGTGAGCGGAAGCGGGCCGATCATCAGCTGGCGCTTGTTCAAGGGTCCTCTGCCTAACGCCGCTTCGACGAGCGCTCTGGAACGCTCGCTCTGGACCTTCATCGTCACAATGTAGAGCAGCGCGAGCGCAACGGCCGTGCGGGCAGCCAGTGCCGGGCGAGGCCGATCGCGGCGGCGGCGCAGTCGGGCCAGCCACCAGCCGATACCGAAGAGCAGCAGCAGGACCAGATCGACAATGAACAGCGTATCGCCATAGAACCAGCGCTCGGACCACGGCATCAGAACGCGCACACCGTACTCGTTCATCCAATCGAGGAAAGGGTGGCTCAGCACCGCTATGCCGCAGCCGATCAACAACAGGGCGATGTTGAGCGGCGGTGCCGACGCGGGCGGTTGTCGAATGCTGAAACGACGCCAAAGCAGCAGGCCGCCCACGACAACAAATGGCCAGAGCGCAAGCGCGGGGACGCTGTGCGTCCACCCGCGTCGCGACTCGAGCCCGGAGAGTTGGTCGCCGAAGATATAGCCGACGTCGACGTCCGGGATGTTTGCCGC
>DASYRX010000257.1:0-17686 GCA_036003845.1 Gemmatimonadaceae bacterium
CCGGGCATGCCGTGATCCCACAGCATCATGTCGTGCTGGATCATGCCGAGCCATTTGGGCTCCGGGTATTTGCCTGAACCCGCTGGATTCTCGACGCCCTGCAGCGGCGAGCGCTGCCTAACGTACGCCGCCGCGCCGCCGCCAGTCTCTTCGTTGTTGAAAAGAATGAAGCGGATCGAGCGCTCCGTCTTCACGTCTGGCATGTGCAGGATCCGGGCGAGCTCCATCACGAGCGCCGTGCCCGAACCGTCGTCGTTTGCCGCCGCGCCGTAGCCATGTCCGTCCATGTGCGCGCCGATGATGTACATCTCCTGCGGCTTCGTCGTGCCGATCTTCGTGCAATACACTTCCTCACGCGGGCCGGGCGTGTCCCACTGCGCGTTGATGCGACGCAGTGCCGTGTCGGGCTGCAGATTCGGATCGATGTTCACGCCGGTGCGCGCCGTGTAGCCCTTAGCAGGAATCGGCGGTCGTCGTCGCGGAGGATTTGGACGGGCAGCCTGCGGATTCGCCGCGTTTCGAATCGAATCGACCTTGTTCGTCGAGTCGTTGCGAAGCATGCGGCCGTTATACTCGTACTTGATGCGTTCGGTGTTCATGCAGCCGTAGCTCTTGAGCTGCTGCTCGATCCAGTCGACGGCGGCGCGATTGCGATCCGTACCCTGACGCCGATCGCCGAACATCGTCAGACCCTTGATCGTCGCCTTGTATCGCTCGAAGTCGAGTCGCGCGACGATCGATTTCACTGGGTCAGGCGCGGTATCGGCGGGCGCGCCACTCTGGGCGAGTGAAAGCGACGAGAAAACGACGATGCTGAGGGGTGCCAGGACATGCCGCGGACCACGCATGAACTCCTCCGTCTTGGACGAGGGCAGTAGAATTTGAACAGGCGAACCTGGACGCCGTGCGATCCACCCACAACTGCTCGGCTGGCGCACGATATCGATCGCGTTCTTCCTTCTTACGATTACGAGGCTTGGCATGCGGTTGCTGCGCTTGTCGTCGCTATTGCTGGTCGTCGCTGTGTCGGTGCTTCCTGCTCAGACGCGAAATCTCGCGCAGCGCCTTGGGCATCCCGCCGACACAAAGCTGCTGATCCTCCACGCCGATGACCTCGGCGTCTCGCATTCTGTCAACGTCGCCAGCTTCGAAGCGCTCGACAAAGGCGCCGTATCCTCGGCGAGTATCATGATGCCCACGCCATGGGTCAGCGAAGTCGCCGCCTATGCCAGGTCGCACCCTAACGCGGACCTCGGCCTCCACCTAACGCTGACTAGCGAATGGGACACGTATCGCTGGGGAAGCGTGGAGTCGAAGGACAAGGTGCCGAGTCTGCACGATTCGACCGGCACGTTTCCAAGTGACGTCGCGCCAGTCGCCACGCGAGCGATGCCCTCCGAAGTCGAACGCGAGCTCCGTGCGCAGATCGATCGCGCGTTAGTGCTCGGCATCCGTCCGACGCATCTCGACAGTCACATGGGCGCACTCTTCGCCACGCCCGCGCTGATGGAAACGTACGTGAAAGTGGCGCACGACTATCGTCTGCCGTTTCTTGCGCTGCGACTTCCGCCGCCGTCGCCAGCGATGCCGCTGGCTGACAAAGACATCGTGCTCGATGCGGTCATCGTCGCGGGACCCGACGTGCCTCGCGACAAGTGGAAGGAGTTCTACATCAACGCGATCGCGAGCCTCAAGCCGGGCCTAACAGAAATCATCGTCCACCTCGGCCGAGACGACGCGGAGCTGCAAGGCGTGATGGTGAATCATGAGCCGTACGGCTCGCTGTGGCGTCAGCGCGACTTCGATTTGGTGATGAGCCCGGAATTCAAGAAGGCCCTGCAGGATCACGGCGTTACGCTGGTCACGTGGCGAGATCTTTTTCGCGTCGCCCAACAACCTTGATAACGCCGACCTCGACCGCCCCATCGCTTGCAGGGGACGACTTCGAGACGTATGGTGGCACCTCACTCCTCCGCCATCGTGCGTCATAGTCGAGGTAGCCATGCGGAATACCATCTGCCTTTCTTTCGCGCTCACGCTAACGCTTGCAGCCTGCGCTTCCCCCGAGCGTCGAGAGCCCGTCGCGCCGGACGCCGTTCTGCTCGGGCACGTACCGACACCCGGTGTTCCTGACATCATCGTGGACCAGGCGACTCTCGCGCACTCGTGGGTGATTTATGACGAGACGCTTTCCCCAACGTCGTGCGACGTCATCGAAGGCGATGTCCCCGCGGGGGATCATCGCACGCTGCGCATTACAGTCAACACGCCTAACATCGGTACCGGCGATCTTTTCGTTGGCGACCCGAATGTGCACATCGACCCTAACGGAGACGGCGACTTCTCCGACAGTGACGGACTCTTCGAACTGGCCACATGCCACCGCCACTATCACTTCCGACACTACGCGACCTACGAGCTGTTCCCAGTCAACGCCGATGGATCGCTCGGCACTGCAATCCAATCCGCCAAGCGTGGTTTCTGCATGATTGACGTGGCGCCATATAACACTCCCGGCGGGCCGCAGCCGGCGTCGTGGGTGTACCGCAGTTGTGGCAGGGTTGGAATTCCCGGCAACCAAGGGATCTCGGTCGGTTACGCGGACCAGTACTACAAATGGCTTCAGGGGCAGTACTTCGTGATCGATCCTGCTGATGTGCCGCCCGGTCCATACTTGATTCGCATTTACGTGAATCCGCCGTTCGTGCAGGGGAGCGATCCCTGTCCGGTGAAGGACGCGCAGGGGTTCTGTCATCAGTTCGCCGAGAGCGATTATTCGAACAACATCGCCGAGATCCAAATCACGATACCAAACAGAACTGGGAAGACGGGCTACGGACCCGGTGGAGGGCAGAACCTCCCGTCGAACGTGAACGCGATCGACGACGAGAATCGACCGACGAAGTAAGGCCACGCAGCGAGGCGGGCCGCCTAATGTCAGGCGGTCCGCTCTCCCCTCGTTAGGCTTTACCGTGCGGCGAACCAACGAATTGGCAGCTCCTGGCGGCGCTGTTTGATCACGAGATACTCCAGCGGCTCAGTGCCGGAGACGACGAACGCGTGAGGAACGGCCGCGGGGATCCGCACGAGATCGCCCGCCCGCACGACGAGCCGTGAGCTGTTGATCAGGGTGCCTCCCATCCGCTCACCCGGTGCGCGATACCTGCTAGCGACGAGACTATCACCCATCTCGATCGCGCCCGTCCCTGAGCGAATGATCACCACGTCGTCCCAGCGCGCGTGGACCTCCGGCTCACTGGTGACGCTGCGACGCACGAGGACGTACGCGGTCTGCCTGTCGCCTGAAGTGAGTAGTGTCCAGCCGATCGATCCCTTTTCCCGAAGCCACTCGGCATTCGCGCTGAGCGTAGAAGCCGGCAGGAAATCGATGCGCCGTCTTCGTTTGTCAGCCTCACGTTTGGCCCGCGCTGGTGATGTTGCCGTGGCGCCGGCTGCCCGAAAAACCGTTGCTGTGTCGCCCTTCTGCGCTCCCAGGGGGCTGCCGACCATCACAAGAAGGAATGGCGCGATCTTTATATGACGCATGCGTGCTCCTTTGAACAGATTGCCTAACGCTGCTCGCCGCCGATGGACTATTCGACACGCACCGCGGTTGCCGGATCGACGCCGGTGGCGCGCAACATCGGGATGACGCACGCAGCCACTGAAACCGCGAGTAACAATAAGGCGCCAACGCCGAAGGCAAACGGATCCAGCGGCGACACGCCGTAGAGCAGCTTCTGAATGAGCCGCGTCGCTGCGACAGCGCCGAGGATGCCGACCGCGATGCCTAACAGTGCGAGACGGACTCCGTCGCCGACGACGAGCCGCGCGATCGAATTGCGAGTCGCACCGAGTGTCATCCGCACACCGATCTCGCGCGTGCGTTGCCCGACGCTGTACGAGATGACGCCATAGAGCCCAATGGCAGCCAATAAGACTCCGAGCGCGGCGAATACCACGAGGACGCGCATTGTGAAACGCGGCTGAGCGAGCGACTCATCGATCAATTCGCGCACGTTGGCGATCGCGACGTCCGGATTGTTTGGCTGAACCGATTCTGCAAACGTTCTCAATGGCGTCATGGCGTTCTCGCCGCGGCTGCGGACGATGACGGTCAGAGCGTTGCCGGCGAACGACTCGGTGATTAGCGGCCGGTAGATAGCCGGGTGTAGAGCACCTTCCACGAGGTCGGTAACGACGTCGGGGACCACGGCGATCACGGTTTGCCACGGCTCTAACGGCTGACCAGGTCTCGGTATCGAGTTGCGCACGCGGCGACCAATGGGACTCTCGTTAGGCCAAAGCTGGCGTGCCAACGCCGTGCTCACGATCACTTCGTTGCGTGTGAGCGATCCCTCGTCGAAAGTCCGGCCGGCGAGCAGCGGCATCCCCAGCTTGGCGAAATAGTCCGCTGCAACGACGAAAATCCCTGTCGCCGTGGGCACTTCACCGGTTGCCGGATGCTCCGGTGTTTCCAGCGCTGACAACATGCGGAAGTAGTGCGGCGACGGCGTGTCTGCAGCTAGCGTGACACCTTCCACGCCAGGAATTCTCGTGGCTCGTTCGCTCACCATCGCGGCGAATGCCCCGCGCTCGGCGGCGGATTTCTGCTCTTCAAGGAAGAAAGTCAGACCGTACAGGCCACCCGCATCAAAACCGAGTCGCGTGCGCTGCAGGTCGAAGACGGCATGGATGAGCAAGAGCGCGCCGACGAGCAGTGTCGCTGAAAGCGCGACTTCGCCAACGACAAGGGACGCGCGCAGACGACCGGTGAGCGGTGCTCTGGATGTTCCGGCCTGCAGAGTCGTTCCGAGCTCTCGGTGAGCGCTGCGCAACGCCGCAACAAGCCCGATCGTTAGGCCGCATACGATCGCCAACAGCGCGCTCATCGAAAGGATGCCACGGTTGCCGGAGACGTGGGCCAGCTCGACGAGATCGGCCGGCCGCGCGGCGGCGAGCAACTTGAGACCTGCCCAGCCGACAGCTGCTGCCAGCACCCCACCGATGACGGCGAGGAGAACGCTCTCTGTGACGAGCTGCCGCAGCAATCGCACGCGTCCCGCTCCCAGCGCGTGCCGAACAGCCAGCTCGCGCTGACGCGCAGCGCCGCGCGCGAGGAGCAGATGCGCGACGTTTGTACAAGCGACCAAGAGCAGTAACGCAACCGCCACCGTAAGCATGACGACAGGCTGCCGGATGCGGAGGCCATCGCGCGGGTTCGTTAGGCGCAGGCTCATCGGCTTCGCGTTCGGCAGGAACTGTGGCGTCAGCAAACCGGCCCGTTTGAAGATTCCGTCCAACTCCTCGGTCGACGCTTGCGCGGAAACGTCACGCTTGAGGCGTACGAGCACACCGCTGACGATCATCTTCGGCGCGTCGCGCAAGGGCACGTAGATGTCGGCCGGTTCGATCCTGAAGTCTGGGATCGAAAGCGAGGCGGGGAGGACACCGACGATCATGCGCGATCGATCGTCGATCAGCACGGTTTTCCCGATGACGTCGGTGGACGCGCCGTACTGTCTGCGCCAGAAGGGCTCCGAAAGCAGAAGCGCGTCCGGCCCGTTAGGTGTCATCTCCTCTGCCGTGAAATTTCGGCCAATCAACGGCCTCTCGCCTGCGAAGGCGAGGAGGCTCGTGTCGACCATTGTGCCGTACACGGCGATCGCATCCTTGCCACTACCTAGGCGCCCATCGCCGAAGCTGAACGGAACGGCCGCTTCGATCGTGCGTGCATGCGTGCGCCATTCGCGCACCGCGGCGAATGGAATCGGCGCGTTGGCCGTGGTTCCACCGATCTCAAATTGGCGCCTGACGATGAAGACGCGAGATGCGTCCGGATAAGAAAACGGGCGAACGAGCAGCGTATCGGCGACGCTAAAGACTGCGCTCGTCGCGCCGACGCCCAGGGCTATTGTCATGAGCGCAACAGCCGTCCAGCCAGGCGAGCCACCTAACGAGCGCAGCGCGAAGGTCACGTCGGCGCGCAGCCCGTCGAAGAAGTCTGCTCGGCGGACCTGTTGCTCGCGCATGTGACCCAGTTCGATGCACTCGTCGCGCGCGGCGTCTACATCGCCGAGCCGAGTCATCACCGCGCGGCGCGCCTCGTCTTCTGTCATTCCGCGCGCCATGTACTCAGCGACGCGCATCTCGGTATGGAAACGCAGCTCATCGTCGATGTCCGCCGCAACGTTGCTGCGCCAGAAGCGCACATACCGGCGCCACATTGGTGTCTTCTTCATGAGGGCTGAGGCGGTGCTTCGAGCGCGGCGAAAACAGCGTGAGCGAAGCGCGTCCAGGTGACGGTTTCGAGGCGCAGCTGTGCACGTCCCTTCGTGGTCAGCGTGTAATACTTGGCGCGTCGGTTGTTCTCCGTGGTCCCCCAATCAGCTGAGATCCAGCGCCGCGTTTCCAGCCGATGCAGCGCAGGATAAAGCGAGCCCTCCTCTATCCGGAGAACGTCGTCAGTGGCCTGCTCGATCCATCGCGCGACTGCGTAGCCGTGCGTAGGGCCCCAACTCACGGCCTTAAGGATGAGAAGGTCTAGCGTGCCTCGCAGGACTTCGACGCTGGGCTTGGTCATGTCCCATAGAGTTTCTATGTGAGCTTAGCATGTGAAACCTTCAGTAGAAACGCAAGGGAAGATGGAGACGAGCAGCTAACTTCGCGGGGCGCAGGCCTTTGATCTTCACTAGATCAGTGCAAGCGATTGACTCGCGCCGAATCTGTGAGTGCACGAAACTCCGGATCCGCACTGCCCTACAGCGCCAAGACCCGGGCGAAGTGACGAGCTGCATCATCGTAATGGCCAAGGCGCTCATGGATCTCGCTCTGGCGCAGGTGAGAGACAGCGAGGAGCGGAATCTCACCGAACCGATGCCGAGCGATTCGAACCATCGCAGCGCTTCTTGCTCGCGCCCCAACCAGACCAGAACATCGCCGTGCAACAGGCGTTCGTTGGCGCGAGACGAACGGGATCATAGCGATGTCGCCCTGCGAATCGCGGCACTCCAGCGCTTCGAGCAAACGCAGCGCCTCTTCACGCCGGCCAGCATGAAATGCCAGCCGCGCGCGCAGGCCGCGGTCGAGGTCGCGAGTGAGCGCATTGGCCGAGCCTAACGTTGCGAAGCGCTGGAGCTTGGCCGCCGCTGCGGCCGCGGCGGTGGGGTCATTCAGACGCATAGTTGCCACTCCTGGGCTCCGACCGCACCGGTCGCCAGGGCTCCCAGGAATACCTGTACAGCCAGGAACCTCAGGCAGCTGGAGACCGAACGCGCTGAGGCTCGGCCGGGGTCGCCGTGCTGGCGACGTCCTGGACCGGCGGGTACGGGCACGGCCTGCGTCTCGCGAGCTTGGGGGATTTGTAGCTCCGGTCGACGCTCAAAAGATGCGGCGGGTCCGCGTTTGCGCCACTCTGCTTGAGTGAACGCCGGGCACGTTTGTTCTTGCGTGACCCCTGCTCGGCTCTGCCGGTAAGCGACCGCCAGAGAACGCCTAACCAGGAATACGAGTACTCAACGGCCGCTTCACCAGCGGGAGCACTCGCGCTGCCAGCGCAGCCAGAAAAGCATCCGATTTCATGAAGACCGCGAAATGGCCGCCGCCTTCTATGGGGATAAACGCCTTACGCGGCGCGCTGATCGAGCTTACGAACTTGCGCGCGAGGCTCGTCGGAGTTGTGAAGTCCTGTGCACCCTGAATCACGAAGACCGGTACAGCGAACTTGCCGGCGAGTTTCTGTGCTTCGAGTGCACTCGTTTCCGGTACGAGGTGTTCGGCACTCAAGCTTTGGCCGTCGAGCCAGTCGTTGACGTCGCGCGCTGAGTAGCCCGGCGCAGCGAGTGCGAGGCCGAATACTGACCCGAGGAAAACATCGGCGTGTTCGAAGATGTTTGCCCACCTGCGCTGGACTCCGTACCCGCGCCCGTCCTTCCAAGGCGGAGCCCCGATTTCCTTGAGGTCTCGGACGGCGCGCAGCTCTCCCGCGTTCTCGGCCGCATTGAGCAACTCGTCGTACGCGACAGCATAGTTTCTTGCGGGATCGACTACCTGACCGGTGCCGACAAACGCATGGTAAAGATCCGGTCGCGCCTTCACCATGAAGACGCCGAGGATCGAGCCAAAGGAGTGGCCGACGAGGATGACCTTGTTTTGGTCGAGCGTTTTGCGCAGCAGCTCCGTCAGCTCGATTCCGTCACGAACCATGCGCTCGAGCGTGATCGTGGAGCCTAACGAGCGTCCGTTCTTTCCCAACGTCTTGCCGGCACCACGCTGATCCCATTGAACAAGCGTGAACTTCCTGAGCCAGGCGCGAAGTGCGGCATACGCCCACGGATTCGTGGCGTCGCCGGGACCTCCGTGCAGGAACAGCAGGACCGGATTGCTGCGGTCTTCGCCACGGATCGTGATCCATTGCTCGATTCCACCGATCGTTACGTATTTGCCTTCGTCGATGCCGTTGGGAGTGGTGATCGCGTAGTCCAACGTATTTCGTTTGCGCAGGAACGTCAGCACGGCGTCCAGCTTCTTGAGCTCCGCGACGTTCTGCTCGGCTCGCGCGACCGAGTCTTGCGCGAATGCCGCAACGCTGAGAGCAGTGCAGAAAGTCGAGAGCAACGCGAGATTGGAGAGTCGTCTCATTTCGCCGTTAGGTCGGAAAGTGGCAATGGTTGCACTTAGACCGGTCAGTAATCGCAGGAGTACGCAATGGGAACGTACAAGTTCCTCGTAAGCGCGCTGATGCCGGTTTGGGCAAGTATGGCGCAACGAGCCACGGCGCAGCCAGAGCAGCGACCCACATACTCGTCGGACCTAACGCGTGCCGCAGTGATGCAAGTGATGACCGCGGCGGCTGATTGGCAGCTCGCGCATCCCTCGGAGCATCCGCCTTACGACTGGACCGTTGCGGCTTTCTATACGGGGATGATGGCATTCGCGGAGCTGTCCGATTCGCCCAAGTATTACGAAGCGATGAAGGCGATGGGCGAGCGCAACCAGTGGCGTCCGGGGCTCAAGCCTGGTCTCGCCGACGATCACGCAGTGATCGCGACGTATGCGAAGATCTACCAGCGTGAGAAAGACGAGAAGATTCTCGAGCCGTCGCTGGCGCTATTCGACTTTCTCGTCACACTGCCGTTCAGCGAGCCGCTCACGTGGGGCAACGGGATCGAGGCGCGCGAGTGGGCGTGGTGCGACGCGCTCTTCATGTCGCCGCCGGCGCTCGCGGCTGTGTCGAGTGCGACTGGCGACCGGAAGTATCTCGACCTGGCGAACCGTCTGTGGTGGAAGACGACCGACTACTTGTATGATAAGAGCGAGCAGCTGTACTTCCGTGACAGTCGATTCTTCGATCGGCGCGAGCCTAACGGGAAGAAGGTGTTCTGGAGCCGAGGAAACGGCTGGGTTTTTGCCGGGATAGCACGAATGCTGAAAGAGATGCCGCCTGATTATCCCGATCGCTCACGTTATGTAACGCTATTCAGAGAAATGGCCGAGAAGATCGCTGCGGTTCAGGGTGAGGATGGATATTGGCGATCGAGCCTGCTCGATCCGGCGAGTCGGCCCAACCCGGAGACGAGCGGAACGGGATTCTACGTTTTCGGTCTCGCGTGGGGGATCAACAATGGGTTGCTCGATCGGGCGCGATACGAGCCTGCCGTTAAGCGCGGTTGGGTTGGGTTGGTGAAGGCCGTGCAGCCTGACGGGATGCTTGGCTGGGTGCAGCGGATTGGCGATCAGCCGGGTGCGACGACTGCAACTACGACGGAGGTCTACGGCGTTGGCGCGCTGCTGTTGGCTGGGAGCGAGGTGTACAAGCTCGCGAGGTAGGTGACCAATTGCCTAACGGCACACGCGATACGTCAGCTGTCTTCGTCGACAGAGTCGTAGATCTGCACTTTGGTCCAGAAGGGGCTGCACTCCGTGCGGAAGCTGTCGTGGATCGGATGCACTTGGTACGCATCGTGCCCGGCTTCGTCCGCGAAGACGACGACGAGCGCCCGAGAATAGCTCCGATCGATCACGGGCCGGTCTGTGAGCGCCGGGACGCCGATGTAGCAATGCTGGACGCTCTCGATCGTACCTAACGAGCGTACGCCGGCGTCGAACTGCGCACGCTGCGTCGGCGTGAGGTCTGGACGGAGCCAGAAGTAGACAGCGTGAACGAACATTGTCAGGCGGAAAGGAGCGTGGAGAGGAGGACGATGACTGCAAAGTCACTTCGCAATACGGAAACTGCATATGCGTTCTGCCAGCTGGCAGTTCAAGTACTCGCACTCGCTCCAGCGTAATCCGTGGTGCAACATCGTCAAACATCCGGAGGCCGCCGCCGAGGAGGGCGGAATGATTTCGATATGCCGCTCGTCCGCAAGACCAGCGTCGAGACATTGGCTGACATCTGGCGGTTACGATAGCATCAGCGAAAGGCCCACGAGTACAACGAGCAAGACGGTTCCCGTCGCGGAGAAGACGGCACTGCCGAGGGCGATGAGCGATACGACGCGTCTGCGGACGCCTGACGCCGCGTGGCGGCGAATGACACTGCGCGAAGCGAAGATCGCACCCGCCAAGGCGGCGCCGCAGCTCGCAAACCGCCACAGGACGCTGCCACCCAAGTCGATCGGGTCCAGTGCAGCCACCGTAGCTGCGGCGATGAGGCCGACCGCCCCGATGAGAACCTCCAATATCTGGTTGCCCTGCCGATATGCCACGAGGAGCAGGGCGGAGACGACAATCCCTAGAATGGCGCTTCCAGCGAAGACCGAGAGCACCAGGAGATAAAGTGCCGCAGCAGGAATTCCGTGCAGGTTGACCTCACGCGAGAAGGGATAGGCGCTAATGCTGCGTTCGCGTAGCTCGCATGCTTCACTTACCGCTAGCGACGGCGGGTGGAACGTTCGTTAGGCCTACAGTTGTGCCTTAGACGTAACTTACCCACCAATCATTGCGCTTCGCTTTGACGCCCGCGAACCGGCGGCACGCCGGGTAGAGCCCAACAACAATAACGGCCCAAACAACGTACGCCACCCATAAGTCGTAGCCGAACAGCGGCGGGAACAGCTCGCGAGGGCCACCCATCGACGGCACAGGATGCAAAACGAATCTGAGTGCGTCGCTGCCATAGCGAACCAGGGCGAGCAGCACCGCGGCGATGTGCGCGGCGTAGAAGTGCGCGACGAAATAGAAGAGCGGCACTCGACCAAAGACGACCAGCGGATTCGACTCCTTGAACCTCGGTCGGTCGAACCAGGCCAGCAGCAGGCACATCGGGCCTAACGTCATAAGCAGAAAGGCGAGCGACGGCGGGTATTTCGTCGTGTTGAGAAAGGAGAGTAGCGCAAAGATGGGCGAGCGCTGCGGCGCCCACGGCGCTGGATCCCCGTAGCCATTGAGCGCGCGGAGCAGCACGAAGCCAAGCGTCATGGCCGAGCCAACGATGACGAGATGCCTTCGTCGCGCCGCTCGTTCCCCGAGAAACAATGGGCCGAAACAGAAGCCTAACGACATGACCGCGATCCACGGGACGAGCGGATAGCCCACAATGAATGTCGCCCCATCCAGGCGAAACGCCCCAACCTGGTGCACCAGATTCCACACGCCCGCGGTGGAGCCGAACTGAGCGGCGTTCACCTTGTCCAGCAGGTTGTGCAGTGCAATTACCGAGAGGCTCACGACAGCCAGAACACGAAGCGGCAGCCAGACGAGCAGCGACAACCCGATCATGCAGATGCCGAGCACCCAGAGAACGAGGAGTAGAAAGGGGTACTTCAGCGAAAAGTTGAAGTAGTACGCGAAGCGCATGACCGTGAGCTCCAGCAAGACAAGCCACAGGCCGCGCGTCAACAGGAACGTGGACAGCTCCTTCTTGGTCTTCCCGCGCTGCCACCAGAGAAACGCGCCGAGTCCAGCGGTGAACATGAACGTCGGCGCGCAGATGTGCGTGATCCAGCGTGTGAAGAAGAGCACTGGAGTTGTGCTCGCGAGATCTGTCGGCGAGGATGTCATCGCCGCGCGATGGATGAAGTCGCGCACGTGATCCAACGCCATGATGATCATCACGAGCCCACGCACCGCATCGATCGTTACAACGCGCCGCGTGGGGCTGGCTGTCGCTACGTTGGCCATCTCATGCTCCGTATCCAGCGTAGCGACAGCCTAACGATCTGGAGTCGTAATGCCAGGTGATGCTCTGTCAGAGCACTGCAAGAAAGGTGACTGAGACCCCCCAATACTGCGATGCGCTACCTAACGGTACGGCACCGCGACTAAGGCATGGTCGAATTGCTCACGAACGCCAGTCGGGTTCCATCGGGCGACCAGGATGGAACGTTGATCGTCCCCTGGCCACCGTACACATACGCGATGACGCGCGCCGCTCCGCCAGCGACGGGCATCAATTTCAGCAGTACGTGCTTGTAGAACGGATGATCGTCCGCGGCAACATCCGGCGGGAATGCGAGGTAGGCGATCCACTTGCCGTCTGGCGAGATGTGCGGGAACCAGTTGTTGAAACCGTCGTTCGTGATCTGCTCTTGCCCGCTTCCATCGGGTCGCATGCGGAAGATTTGCATCCGTCCACTGCGCGACGAGTTGAAATAGATGTGCGCGCCATCCGGCGTGAACTCCGGCCCGTCGTCCAGACCAGGCGCGGACGTTAGGCGGATCTCGCTTCCGCCCGTCACGGGAATTTTGTAAACGTCCAACTCGTCGCCTCGAATCCCTGTGTACACCAGCCATCGCCCATCAGGCGACCAGCCATGCAGATAGGACGGTCCTTTCGCCGTCACGCGTTTTGGCGTGCCGCCGGTTGCAGGCAGCGTGTAGATGATCGACGCGCCACTATCCTCCACCGCATGGTGGCTGATGGCCAACATCCGGCCGTCGAACGAAAGGACGTGATCGTTGTTGTTGCGCGTCGCGAACCCTGTGTTGATCGCCTCGGCCGACCGTGCCGAGAGATCGAAGCGGTAGAGGCGGCCCTCCTGCGCGTAGATCAACGCTTTACCGTCGTGAGTCCAGTTAGGCGCCTGAAACGATCCGCGGTAGCGGTGCACGATCGTCGCGTTGCCGGTTGTGACGTCCAGAATCTCGAGGTTGCTGCCGCGGTAGTCGCGATAGGGGGCCAGATCCCGCTTCGCAGGCGTCGTGATGCGCACGTTGCTGAATGTGGCTCGCTCCACGATGGTGTCGTTATGCGCGCACACGAACAAGCCGACGTATACAGTATCCGGGAGCGACACGCCGGAAAGCTCCTGCGTGACGAGCGTGTCGCCGAATCGCGCGGTCGACATAACGTAGACGCTGTCGCGCCGCTCGAGCTGGATCACTGCATCCGCGTCAGGCAGGCTGTCGCGCGACTTCTCCTCCTCCGTGATCGCGCCCGTCGTTCGACGGAGCTGGAGCGATGCCAGCCCGTCCCCATGCAAGGCGGCGGTCACGTGCGCGCTGTTGGTCTCGAGTGAAGGGCGAATGGTCCAGCCGATTTTTCGATGCGCCTCGACGCCCGCACCGACGAAGCGCGCCCGCGTGGAAAGAATGAAGTTGCCCGTCATGCGCTTCCACACGAAGTGAAAATCATCGCGCTCATTCCACATGTTCTGACCCGAACCCGCAACCCGATACGACTGGCGTTGCGGGTCGTATGACGCGGATCCTGCACTTTTAACACGGCCGACGTCCGTTTGGCCGTCGAAGATACCGACCGATCTCTGGGCGCCCACGACGTCGCAGAACCATGCGAGGTTCAGCGCGCAGGCGAGAAGACGGCAGAGGCGCGTCATCTCGTTGGATCTGCCTAACGTGAAGCCGTCACGTGGACCATCCGGTACAGACGTCGCAACCGGGTTCCGCTATTTCTGCCGCACAAGCACCAGCATCGTCGCACTCCGCGACGGCGGCGTCACGAGCTGTCCCCCGATCATCGTCAGAAAGTCGGCGCCAGTGTTCGAAAGCCACAGCGTGTCGCCGGTGACGCGGAACTGAAATTTGTCGGATCCTCCCGACATGAAGTTCGGGCTGCGGGCAACGACCGGGTGAATTGTGAGCGTAGAGTCCGCGACCTCGTACGTGCCGGAGTTGGCGAGAAAGGAATCGTACGCCGCGAGTTTCTCGGCGTCCGTGACACTATCCTTTGCGGCCAACGGGCGAGGCTGATTCCCCGTGACGCGCATCATGCTGTAGTACTTGTCGCCAAAGAGATAGACGCTCGGCTGCACAGTTGTGTTGGCCGCGGAATCTGGGCCGCTCACCTGGATGCTCACCACGCGCCACGCGCCCTCGAGCGGTGACTCCGAGGACTCGGCCTGTTCCGGCCGTTCGCATGCCGCGAGCAAGGTTGTCGCGAGAGCTGCGAGCGCGATTGGCGTCGTAATGTGCACGTTCATGAGGCTCGCTCCAGCGTTAGGGGGAACGAAGAACGATCAGTGCAGCCTACCTCTTCACGGCGATGCCCTGGACTTCGAATCTCGCGCCGAAGAGAAGAGTGCCGGCGCCGAGGAACGCGCGCGCCGGAAATTCCTTTTTGAAGTACGTGCGGTAGACGCGATTGAACGCGTCATAGTGCTTCACGTCGGAGCAGAAGATCTGCACCGACACGAGATCGTCCATCGACATCCCAGCCTTTTCGAGCGTCCCCTTCATGTCGTCGAGGACAAGGCGCGCTTCCTCTTCGGCTGTCGCGGGAACTTTGCGATCCGCCGTAAGACCGATCTTGCCGGCGAGGTACAGGGTGTTACCGACCACCACGCCGGCACTAAACGGAGGCACCGTCGTGTCGCTGGCCATGCGTGGATCTATGTATCGCCGTTGTTGAGCGGCGAGCGCACCAGGCACGGCGACGAGAGTCAAAAGGATCATTCCGATCAAGCGACGCATATCTCCTCCAAAGACAATTTGCATCTATGGTGCAATGAACCTAACGAGGACTGCCAGGCTACTTCTTTGGCGCTGGCGCTTCCGAACCGATGTCGCGGTACAGCCGCCACACGCCGTCAGCATCCTTGCGCCAAACAACCATATACCGGCCAGCAGTGGAAATCGGCTTGTTCCCTTTCTTCGTTGTCCCGGCCATGCTGTAATGACCGATCTCCACGACGTAGTCACCAGCGGGAATCACTTCTTCAGTGATGTCTTCGCGGGCGGTGACGTTGACTGTGTCCAGCTGCTTCTTCGTTCCCTCGGTGATCGCCGCGCGGCCGCGGTACCAGTCGCCGGCTGGCTGCACCGTCGCGCCGTCTTCCGAATAGAGGTTCGCAACCGCGGCCGCATCACCGGCCTTGAAGGCCGCAGACCACTCGCGCTCACGCGCCTGAATGGAGTCCTTCATCGCGGCTGCATCGACTGGCGGTGCGGCGGGCGGTGTTTCGGCTGGCTTCGCGCAAGCAACGACAGCAAGTGTTAGAACGAGTGAGGGGACGAGCATTTTGACGCTGCACAGTTTTTCCTGGAACATGAGGGAACCGGCAATCACTGAAAGGGGAGAGCTACAGCGGAGGCCGGTTGTCGCAAGGGGCAACGAGTGGCGGCCAGAGACCGGTCCGCTTCTCCAGGTAATCGGGGTAGCGAGCGCCCTGGATTGCGATGCTAGCGGTGGCGCTCTCGATCTCGCGCAAGTCATCTGGCGAGAGCTCAACAGCGACCGCCCCGACGTTCTCTTCCTTTGCCAAGAGGACTGAAGGGAACGAATCCGATTCCAAGCTCTTCGAGCGTCGCCAGCAGTTCTTCTTCCGGGCGTCTCCACCACAACGAGTATTCGCTCTGTACCGCGGCGACCGGGTGAACAGCGTGTGCGCGATGAATCGTTTGCACGCCGGGCTCTGAAAGACCGAAGTGCTTCACTTTTCCATCGCGAATCAGGTCCTTCAGCCGTGTCGAAAACGTGACGCCTCGTTCCACGGCTTTATGGATGAGCGCAATCATCTCGTTCTTGTCGGAAGCGGGGCCATAGCCATAGGTCATGCCCACGCAACCGAGTCCGATAGCGGAGACCTCCAGGCCGCTTCTTCCCATCATGCGCTTCTTCATGGATTCCCCCGCAATGCTGCTGCTCAGATATCGAGCACCGAGTCGAGGCCGCGGTGCACGCCAACGAGCGTCGAGACTTTCCGAATCGCGATCAATGCCCCATCAACGTACGGTCGAGCGCTGCTCCCCGAATCGTGACGGATCGAAAGTCTCTGGTCTGTCATGCCGAAGATGATCTCGGCGCTGATTACGTAGCCCGGAAGCCGAACGGAATGAACTTGAGATCCTGATAGCGTAGCGCCGCGCGCCTCACGAGATCCAACTGTCTTGTCGATCGGAACCGTGGGCTCTGGCATGCGAACCTTCGACAAGCGAGCAGCGAGCTCGCGCACCGTTCCACTCGGCGCGTCGACCTTATCGTCGTGCGCGTAGTCGGTGATCTCCCACTGTGGGATGAGTTTGGCGGCCGATTCGGCGAACTTCTGTAGCAATACCGCGGTCAACGCGAAGTTGCCGCACGCGAGGACGCCGCGACGCTGCGTGCGAGCGTATGCGTCGATCTCTGCGAAATCACGGTCAGTGAGACCTGACGTGCCGACGACAACGTGCGCGCCGTGTTCCAGCGCCGTGAGGATGTTCGACTTCGCGCCCTGCGGCCCTGTGTATTCGACGAACACGTCGCAGGAGTTCTCGAGCGCTTCTTTTGCCGACGAGTAGATGCGACACGTTAGGCTCGGCTCGCCGAGCACGTCGCCTAACGGCTTGTTCACGTTGCGTCGGGCGACAGCCGCAACGAGCGAGAGGTCCGGGGACTTCGCAATGGCGCGCGCCAGCTCGGAGCCCGCCCAGCCCGTCGCACCTGCGAGACACATTCGGATCACAACGCGCCTAACGAAAGAGGGGGTCGGGTCAATTGATGCGGATGTGCTGGATCATCCCATGCTCGACGTGCGACCGGCCGTCCGGTGCCGTGACGAGACACAGGAGCACGTAATCGCCGGGCGTTAGGTCGACCTCGAAGTAGCCGTCGCTGCCGGCCGTCATCGATGAAACGCCGCCGATTGCGTTGGCTGGCGGCGGGCCCCGCGGATTTCGCACCCATGCCTCGAAGTCCTGCATCGTCTTCCCAGGCGCGAGCTTGAGCAGACCGACTTCATGCGATTCGGCGCCGACGTTCTCGACCCGAATCATCTGCCGACCAGCGCTGAGCGGCACATCGTAACTGAAGGTGTACTCGTTCAGCTGCATAACGATGCTGGCTTTTGGCGCGGTTTCGGGCGCTGCCGCGCTACTGCGTGGCCGCACGACGAACGCCTTCGCCATTCGAGCCTTCACAACGTGCGGGATGCCATCGGGGACGTCCATAAGGCAAATCCAAGCGTAATTCCCCGGTTCCAGTTTGTGTGTTGCGTTGGAACGTCCATGCGGGTCGGCGACCCCAGGGCCGCCTAACCGAGGTGCCCATGTCGGACGAGGTCCAGTCGTGCGGAACGCCTCGGCGTATGCCACGACAAAGTCGTCCAGTGTTTTGCCATCCTCGAGCTTGATCAGCTGCGCCATGTGGAACAGATCACCGTCATTCACCAGCTGGAAGGTCGTGAACCCCGCTGCGATCGTGTCAGGCGCATCGAAGGCGAAATCGCGGGCGGTCACGGTGACGACGTTAGGTGTGGCGGCCGTGTCACTGCGTGACACGTCGCTCCCAGGCTTGCACGCGGCCAGGCAC
>DASYRX010000258.1:0-1696 GCA_036003845.1 Gemmatimonadaceae bacterium
CGGGGCGCATCGAGAGAGCGCCCAGCGTCAGGAAGATCAGACCGAATGCGGTGGGGCGCGCCATCCTCGTGGCGGAGCCGACAGCATCGAACCAACCCGCGTGGTAGACAAAGGCGAGCAGCACAGTGCCCGAGAGAACCAAATTCGCGAGCAGCGCAGCCTGAGCCCATGCGAGACGCGTCGACTTGCGTACGATCACGAGCAAAGCGATCGCAAAGAAAACCAGCGCGGCTGCGGTGACCGGCGCGATGTGATTCGTGCGTCCATCGCCTGTCGACTGCATGGCGCTGGCGAAGAGCAGCTGGTCGATGCCGATGGCATAGCCGCCCACAGCGTCCACGAAACAAACCATGGAGATGCCGAAGAGACCGAGGCAGACTAGGCGAGCAGCGCGTTGTGTGTCGTCCTTGTCGGCCGCGGCGAGCCAGAGCGCGATGGCGCCTAACGCCACCAGAATGGCAGCCGTCGGATTCGTCGCCGCTTGATCGGCCGGGCCGATCGTGCGCAAACTCGGCACATCGAACAGCCATCCGCAAAGCACGATGACAGCCACGCCAAGGGTTGCCCCGGCAAATACTCGTGGAACGAAGAGGAGCCGGCGCGGAGCCGCTTTCGTTGGGTGAACCGATATCGCCGGAAGCGGAAGCGGCGCGGTCGCGTGCCTCGAATGTGAGTCCATTTCGTCGAACTAAAGACTGATTTAAGTGATTGCCGTCACGCGACTTACGCTGTCATAGGGACGGCCGTCATCGTTACCCGTGAGCGCGCTCCGGCACCGCTGCAATGACGACGTGGTCGTGGGGCGTTACGAGACCGCTATCGCGATCCAACACCTGCCGCGACAATACCGCATGGTCATCGCACTCCCGCAGGCAAACGGCGCTCGCCTTCTCGATCTCGAGTACCTCGGACAAAGCGAATATCTGGCGGCGCTTCTACTGGAAACCACGGATGGTTTGGCTGTAATCGATCCCGGACCAACGACGACGCTGGCAACGTTGATGGCAGCGGTGCGCGAAGTAGCGGGGCGCGAAGAAGCGCTGCGGCACGTGCTCATGACGCACATTCATCTCGACCACGGTGGCTGCGCTGGCGTCATTGCCGAGCGACTTCCAGACGTGACTGTGTACGTGCACGAACGTGGGGCGCCGCACGTCGTAGATCCGTCGCGCCTGTTGGCGAGCGCGACACGCCTGTACGGCGACCGCATGCAAGAGCTGTGGGGAGAGGTGCGACCCTGCCCCGCCGATAAGCTTCGCGTCTTGAAAGACAGAGATCGCCTAACGCTGGGAGATCGCGTCGTCGACGTCGCGTACACGCCTGGCCATGCGATCCACCACGTCTCCTACCTCGACAGAGCAACTGGGCTGGCGTACGTAGGCGACGCGGCAGGTGAACGCTTCCACAGCGGCACGCCTGTCATCCCGACGACACCGCCGCCGGATATCGATCTCGAATCATGGGCCACGAGCATCGAGCGTCTGCGCGAGTGGAAGCCGAGCGCGCTCGTGCTGTCGCACTTTGGCGCATTCAGCGACGCTTTGGATCACCTTGCAGCCCACGACGTCGCCTTGCGCGCGTGGGCCGACCTCGTGCGTAATTCGCTCGATGAGGACGGCAGTGATGATGAGCGCGCGAATCGATTCGCCACGGAGCAGCTCGAGGCCATCCGACGCGCGTCAACGGTTGAGGGCGC
>DASYRX010000259.1:0-3190 GCA_036003845.1 Gemmatimonadaceae bacterium
ATCGTGAATGTCCCAGTCACCTTCACTTTCACGCTGCCGGTCACGAATTCACGCTTGCTGATTGGCGGATAGGCTGACTGCTGAGCGCTCAGTGGAATCGCGAGGAGCATGCATGCCCCTGCACTCAGTAGAGCTGTTGCGCGTGTCGCTCGTCTCATCGAGATACCTGGTTTGGATTTGAAGGTGTTGCTACAGGTGAGTTTGAACCCAAATACTCTGTCGAGTGGCGCACGCTGTTCTGTGCACCACTCGAGTCGCTGCGGTATCCCACGCCCGTGCGCCCACCAATGGCATCAGTTGAACTGGAAGAGCGCAAGGTACTCTCGTCCATCGGCCAGTCTTATCGTTAGGCGACGGCAGGTGCCGGCCCAGGCCCTGTCAGTCTTCCAGATATACGTGTAGAGGCCGGAGTTGGGATCGTATGAGAGACTGCTCTGCCCAGCCGTCACCGTCTGTTCGATCGGATCAGTCGAGGACGAAGCACTGCATCCGATCTGCTGTGACACGGGATATCCGGCAGCGAGAATCGCCAATCCCTGATTTCCACCGAGACTGAACTTGACGGGAATAGCGCTTCCTGCCTTGCCAAGGTTAACCATAGGCGGCGCATCGACGGGGCCGCTGAAACCGCCGAACGCGAAGATAACCGACAGCGAGCCAGTGTATTCCCTCTGGTCGCCGTCCTGGTCGCGCACGATCCCCTTGACGTTACGTGTACCGACGGCGCTCGTTAGGCATGGCGCGGTATTGCTGAGACCAAAGGCGCCATAACCGTTGCCGTCGCCGCAGTCGAAGGCGTAGCTGAACGTCACCGAGCCGGAGTAGCCCGGCACCTGCGCGCCATTGAGCGCCAGTGTGAAGTTCTGCCCGACGGTGACTGATGCGGGCGCGCTGAACGTCGCGGTCGGGAGCAAGTGCACCGTGGCAGGACCGGTCGCCGACTGGGTAGCGGGAGCTTGGCCTTGTCCGTTGTAGCCCCAGCACTCGACGACGCCGTCGTTTCGAAGTGCGCACGTGTGCACGTTGCTGGCTTCAACGTACGTGAATGTGCCGGTCGCCGCCGCGCGAGTTGCTAGTGCTTCCCCGTTAGCGTTGTAACCCCAGCACTCGACGACACCATCGTTTCGCAGCCCGCACGTGTGACCTGCTCCAGCGCTTACCTGTGTGAAGACACCGGTGAGCGCCGCCTTGGTGGCCGGTGCCTGACCAAATGCGCTGTAGCCCCAACATTCGACCACGCCATCATCACGCAGCGCACAGGCGTGATCCTGCGCGATGCTGACTTCAACGAACACCCCGCTCGCCGCGCTCTTCGTTGGGGGTGCGTTGCCGCCGCTGCCAGAACCCCAGCACTCCACGACGCCGTCGCTGCGAACCGCGCAAGAGCCATATTTTCCGGCGTCTACCTGCGTAAACGTTCCGACAGCTGCTGCCTTTGTTGCTGGGTATTGTCCGTAGTCGAGGTAAGAGCCGGCTGGTCCCCAGCATTCCACCACGCCGTCTGTGCGAAGCGCACACGTCCCGTATCCGCCTCCACTGATCTGCGTGAAGGAGCCGGTAGCCGCCGACTTGTTCGCTGGAGGTGGGTTGATCGTTCCGACTCCGCCCCAGCATTCAACAACGCCATCGTTGCGCAGTCCGCAGCTGTCGTTCCATGACCCAACGACTTGGGTGAATGTGCCGACGGATGCGCTCCTCGTGGGCGGAGCTTGGTCGGACAGGTTGTACCCCCAGCACTCCGCAACTCCATCCGCGCGCAAGGCGCAATGATGATTTTCAGCTCCACCAAGCTGCGTGAATACATTCGGCCCGGTGACAATCATGTGATTGGGCTCGCTCGGCGGTGGCGCGGACGCATTCGGCGTCGTGGGTTCATCACTGCATGCATCGAGCGCCAACGCCGCGAGCAGCAATAAGCCGTGCGTTGAGATCCTCGCCATCAAATCCTCCTCTGTTGAGCCGACCGCCATGGCCGGCAGGTTTAAGCCTCGTCAGGCAGGGGAAGAGGTATTTCGCCGTCGTCAGCCGTTTGCCGCGGGCGCGTCATCGCGGCGTCAAAGTGCTTAGGAAACGAGATCTTCGGTCAATTCGACGTTTGACAGCCCGTCGCCACACCGGCATGATGTGGGTCCGCATGCTGAGGCTCGTGACCTTCGGGGGCCTCGCCCTCGAGCGGCCCGACGGGTCGCCTCCCCCCCGGCTCCGACCACAGCGCCTGGCCGTTCTCTCCGTGCTCGCCGGCGCTGGCGATCGTGGTGTCTCGCGTGAACGGATGTCAGGGCTATTTTGGCCTGACGCTGACGAAGAGCGCGCGCGCCACTCTCTGCGTCAGGCGCTGTACTCGCTGCGTCAGGAGATCGGCGCCGAGGTGGTGCAGTCCGACGCGATCCTCTCGCTCGACCGCTCCGCGTTAGGCTCCGATATCTCGGATTTCCGGACGGCGCTCGCCGCCGGTGACCGTGCCCGTGCCGCCTTGCTCGCAGCCGGACCTTTCCTGCACGGGTTTTACCTCACGGGGAGTCCGGAATTCGAGCGCTGGGTGGAAGAGGAACGCGCCGCGCTCTCCGCCGAGACATCGCGCGTGTTACTCGCGCTGACCAAGGAGGCCGAGGCTGCGCATGACCACGACGCCAGCGCCGAATGGTGGCGACGGCTGAGCGTGCTCGATCCGCTCAGTGGTCGTTACGCGTTAGGCTACCTCAAGGCTCTCGCCGCGCGCGGCGATCGGGCAGGCGCACTCGCCTTCGCCCGCGCGCATGAAAGCATCGTGCGCCGTGAGCTGGAAGCCGATGCGGATCCGGAGATCCGCCGCCTGGAGGCCGAGCTGCGCGCCATGCCGTCGCCGATTGTCGTACGCGGCGCTGCGACCAAAGCGGCACCACCCGTCACCGTTGTGGGTGCACCGAACGACTCGGCCGCATTGGTTGCTGCACAGTTACAGCGGATGAGCGAAGCAGAAACCGCTCCGCGCGATTTCTCGTCCGTCGCTGGCCTGACGCCTCCGCCCTCACCTAACGACCCTGCTACCTTAGCGGCGGCGCAATTACAGCGACTGAGTGAGGCGGAAACTGCTCCGCGCGATTTCTCGTCGGTCGCGGCTGTACATCGGCGCGAGCCGCCAGCTTGGAGATTGCTGTTTGGCGCCGGGGCCGCGCTCGTGCTGATTGCAATCATAGCGATTGTCGCCGCG
>DASYRX010000260.1:0-4388 GCA_036003845.1 Gemmatimonadaceae bacterium
CGCATGCACGACGGCCAGGAACATGAGCGCGAGCATGCGAGAGGTCACGAGATTCACGGATGGTTTGTTCATGATTATCACCCCGCGCTGAGCGCCCCATAACATGGCAGGCGTTAAGCCACACATAGACGCCGTGGTAGCGTTAGGCCGACGCACGACGAGGCTCTCGCCGCGCGGGGGCTAAGGAAGCATGCCACCAGGTCGCCCTACAGGTAACCACCTGGTTGTTGATTCCGGATTCGCCTAGCATCACAAGCATGCCTATCCTCTGGGAGTGGCGAGACTCTGTCTTGTTGATCACCACAGTCGGTGCGTACTCCAACGAGGAGATGGCCAACGCCTTTGCTGAAATGCGCGAAGACAAAAGGTTCGTCTCGCGGTACGCCCGTCGTCTTCGACGCACGCGAGTCAAAGGCTGAACTGACAAAGAGTGACGTCGACTGGAGGGTGGGATCCTTCGCCGACGCGATGAAGCGCGATGGCTTTGGGCCGCGGATGGCGTTCGTGCTCACCCGGAACAGTCCTCCGGGTCCACAAGCTGAGGGCCAGAGAGCGTTCCGTAGGCGGAGCCTAACGCGCGCTAGACGTCGGCTCGTAGTGCGATGATCGGATCGACGCGTGAAGCTCGGCGCGCAGGGAGATACATCGCCCCGAGCGCTACGACAGCAAGTACGCCTGATACAGCTGCATAAGTCAGCGGATCCGTCGCGCCGACTCCGAACAACAGAGCTGACAGGACACGAGTGACCGCGAGCGCCGCGCCGATGCCTAACGCGATACCGGCAGCGGTGAGCCAGAGCCCGCGACGCAGAAACATCCTGCGCACCTCACCGATCTGTGCACCCAGCGCGATGCGGATGCCGATCTCACGCGTGCGTTGCGCGGCGACGTACGCGATGACCCCGTAGATCCCCACGACGCCGATCAGCAGCGCAACGCTCGCGGCGATGCCCAGCATAACCATGGTGAACGACGTCTGCGCCATGGAACGCGCCTCGATTTCATTGAGCGTCTGCACGTCGGAGAGTGGGAGATTCGGGTTGACCGACCACACCGCGTCCTTCAGCTCACGCTGAAATGCGGCTGTCCCTGCGCGTTCAGACCGGACGGCATAAGCGAAAGATTGCCTGTCGTACACGCCGTTCAGCATGGGCCAGTACACAATCTTGGTCGGCGGGTGATTCAAACCGTCGTCGCGTTCATCGCCGACGACGCCGACAATCTCTCGCCACGCGTACCCATCAGTGGGACGGGCACGCTTGCCGATTGCGTTTGCCGGATCTTTCCAGAACTCGCGCGCGAGCGACTCCGAAATGAGCAGCACGCGACGCAACTCGAAGATTTCGTTCCATGTGATGGAGCGTCCGGCCACGATGCGGTTCCCCATCGTCTCGAAGTATCCAGGAGCGACGCTCTTGTAGCGATAGAGTTGTGTCAGTCTGCCTCGAGGGATAGAGACTCCCTCTGGCTCGAGCGGATTGCCGTTGTCTTCTCCGTCCATCGTGATCGAGGACGATATTCCAGCAGAAGTGACGCCTGGCACTCGCGTTAGGCGCTCGGCGATCAGCTGATGTGTGCGCGCGACCTGCAGGGCATCGCTGATGAGCCCGGGCGGAATGGCGATGCGGAACGTGAGGACTTCATCCGGCCGCGTGAAGCCGGGGTCCATCCGGCGCATCTCCATGGAAGTGCGGATCATGAGCCCGGAGACGATCGTCAGCAGCAAGGCGAGCGCGACCTGCGCCACGACGAGCGCGTTGCGCGTGCGGTGCCGTCCCGGGGCATCACTGGCGCGCCCACCTTCCTTGAGCGCCATGACGCTCGGCTTCGCGAATCTGAAGACCGCGATCAGGCCGAACAGGGCGGCGCTTACAAGCGAGATGGCCAGCGCAAAGAACAGCACCGTTGGGTCGATGGCGATCTCGTCGACGCGCGGAAGCTCGGCGGTCGCCATCCGGCGCAAGAGCGCGATCGTTCCTTGAGTGAGTACGATACCTAACGCGCCAGCGACGAGCGCCAGCAGAACGCTTTCCGCGAGCAATACCCAACCGATGCGTCGCTGACTCGCACCTAACGCGGAGCGCATGGCGAACTCCTGCTGGCGTCCCTCGGCGCGGATGAGGAAGAGGTTCGCCACGTTCCCGCAGGCTATGAGCAAGACCACGCCTACGGCGGCGAAGAGGATCCAGAGGATATTACCGATGTCGCCGATCACGTCTGCGGCCAGCGGGCGCACGTTAGGCTGCATTTGCAAGACCTCGTGCGGCGGCGGGAGCAGCGCGATCATGCGCGCCATGTCGGCGTTGGCCTGAGATAGAGTGACCCCGGCCTTCAAGCGGCCGAGAACCTGAAAGTCGAACTCCATGTTGCTGGCGGTCGCTGGATCGAGTTGCTGCGGCAGCAGTATGGATGCGTTGGAGCGCAGGAACCTGAACGACGCTGGGAGCACGCCAATGATCTCGGCCGGCGTGCCGTCGATCGTGATCGGCTGACCGATAATGCCGTCGACGCCACCGAATCGGCGCTGCCAAAAACCGTATGCCAGGATCGTACGGAGTGGACGACCAGGTGAGTCGTCCTCCTTTGTGAAGAGACGGCCGCGAAGTGGTTGGACTCTGAGGAGCGGCAAGGTGGCGTCGCTCACGGAGAGCACTTCGACCCGTTCAGGCTCGCCTCCGCCGGTGATCGTCGCCTCGATCCCCTCCCAGACGCCGACATCCTCGAAGACCCGTTGGTTATTACGATAAGTGAAATACGTGGCAGGACCGTGATTGCGGCTGCCGCCGGGGATCGTGTGCATGAGACTTACTAGGCGCTCGGGCTCGCTGAATGGAAGGGGCTTGAGGAGTACGCCGTAGACGACACCGAAGATGGCCGTGCTCGCACCAATGCCGAGCGCCAGCGTTAGGATGGCGGCGGCGGCGAATGCGGGGCGCTTCGACAGCGAGCGGGCTGCGAAACGGAAATCCTGCCAGATGCCTCGCACTATGCCTCCTAATGAATGTGCCGGCGCTCGATTGAAGCGCCGCCGGGCGCGGCTGATCGCGCGAGATGTCGTTAGGCTCGCGCCCGCAAGCACACGTGGTACATTCGCGGCGGCATGCTCCAACTCGGCGGCGAACGCCGCGGCGCTCTCTGGGCGGTGATCGCGTGGCAGCGCCATCGCGCGCTCGAGCACAGACGCCACATCGATCGGAACCTCGGGGGCGTAGTCGCGCACAGGAGGCGGCGGAACGATGAAACGCGTGGCAACGATTTCCTGCGTGCTCGTTCCACCGAATGGCGTGCGTCCCGCAATCATCTCGTAGACCATGCAGCCAAGGCTGTACACGTCGGAGCGCGCGTCCAGGCTCGAGTCGCCTGATGCCTGCTCGGGGCTTACGTACGCCGGGGTGCCCGCGGAGATGTCCAGCTCCTTGCGCAGCGGCCACTCCCCCATTTCGCTGTGAAGCTTACGCGCGATGCCGAAATCCATGACCCAGGCATGATCATTGTGCAGCAGCACGTTCTCCGGTTTGACATCGCAATGCAGGATGCGCTCGTTATGCGCGTGCTGCAGCGCCTCCGCCATGCCGCGGGTCAGTCGCAAAACTGTAGTGAGGTCGAGACGAACATCGCGTTGCAGCCTCGTGCGCAGCGAACCGCCGCGCACCCAAGGCATCACGTAGAATGGGTGGCCCGCAGCCTCCCCTGAGTCAAACAGCGAGAGGATGTTCGGGTGATGCAGCTGCGCGATTGTCGAAATTTCGCGATGGAACTGATTGAGCCCGATGCCGCTGACGGCTTCCGGCGAGATGACTTTGACGGCGACCACTCGGCCATGCCTAACGTCGCGGGCCAGATATACCGCGCCCATCCCACCCTGACCGAGCTCTGCGTCAATGATGTAGCGATCGGCGATCGCGCGCCGAAAGTCGACGTCGGTCGTGCTCGCGGAGCCCGACTCGATGTCGAACAGGTCCTCCAGCGGCACGCCCAGCTCTTCGAGCATGCGCTGACGTGTCTTGGTACTGGGATATGGATGACGACCGTTGACGATATCCGACCAGTGGCCGCGGGATAGGCCAATCTTTAGCGCCCAGTGGTTTTGGCTAAGCTGACTGGCCCCGAGTAGTTGTTTCAGTCGGTCGAGTTTAAGCCGTGCACGCATTGGACCTCAGGACGGAAAGCGCAACTAGGACCGCAGAAACTGGGTGTTTCGTTTCAACCGCGCACGACCCGGGAGTCACAAAGTGTTCGGAAATGTTCGGAGTTTGTTAGGCTTTGGCCTTCAGCCAGGCTCGGGGATACCAGCGCTACTGATCCGACGCTGCCGCACGCACGACATCCGTCAGGTGTGGGGGCCAAGACTTAGGAGATCCTCCGCCGCATCAACCAGATGGACGGAT
>DASYRX010000261.1:0-15064 GCA_036003845.1 Gemmatimonadaceae bacterium
GCCTTGAAGAACGGCGTGTGCACCATCGCGTTTACCGTGGAGAACGCGCCGTAACTGTGCCCGCCGATCGCGATGCGCGTGCGATCGACAAGCCCACGGCGATCCACCTCGTCGATCACCGCCGACAGATTGTTGCGCAGATCGTTCTCGTAATTGTTGTTCCACTGACCGGCCGTGCCGACGATCGGCGCGTCAGGCTCAACCACTGCGTAGCCTAACCGCACGAGAAACTGCATCGAGCGCGTGTTGAAGTTCGGGAATTGATTCTTATTGTAGGTCCGCGCGCCGCGATCGTATTCCTCCTGCCCAGCGAATTCTCTCGGATAGAACCAGAACATCGCCGGCAGCTTCGTTCCCTTTTGATAGTCCGGCGGGAGCGAGACATTGACCTTGAACTTGAATCCGTCCGGCCGTTCGACGATGAAGCTTTCCTTCGGCGCTTTCGTGAGGTCCGGCGTGTAATCGGTGTTCTGCGTGATCTGGATGAGCTGCTCGCCGTTGCGGAAAAACGCCTGCGGCACTTCGCGCTCGGACTCGCGCGATACAATCAGACGCTTGGCTTCGATGTCATGGAAGGCGACGACGCGTTCGTAGACGTTGTTGTTCTCGCTTTCGAAGACGCGAGTCTTCGCGCCCGTCTTGATGTTCACCTTGTCGATGAACGACTTCGGGCCGACTTCGAGGGGATTCTTGTCGTACTTCGTGCCGTAGAGGTACACACTCTCGCCGTCCGGCGACAGCTGGACTTCACGATTCGCAAGGTTGCCCGCAGCGAACCCACCGAAGCCACCGCCGAATCCGCCACCGCCGCCTAACGTGCCACGCGCCATCACCAGCGTGCCCGGATTCGCATACACGTCATCCACGCGGTAGCGCGCGAGCGTATAGCGCTTGGTCGGCTCGCTCAGGATCACCGCGTATTCGTGCGTGAGTTGTCCGACACGCTCGGACAGGAACAGCGTCTTGAGGTCCTGAGAGTAGCGGTGCGTCGTTATGCGCGTATTGCTCTCGTAGAGCGGCTTTACATCGCCGCTACCGAACGGCGCTGACCACTGCATAACGCGATCGCGTCGACGCGGCTGACCCGTTGTGGTGTCGTCAACGACGCGCGTGCTGTCGCGACGCGGCGGCGGGTCCTGCTCCAGATATGTCAGCCCCTGACCATCCGGGCGCCATGTGATCTCACGCTTACCAACCTGGTTCGCTTGCTCGGCGCCAGGCGCGGTCACGGCGCGCGCCGTATCGACGCCAAGGTTGAGCGGATCCTCCTGCAGCTTGCCGAGCACTTTGCCGTCCGTGTCCCACACTTCTTGGATCGAGCCGAAGTTGCTGACCGGCACGACATACGAGAACGGCTTCACCATGCGCGTGATGCGCAGATACTTGCCGTTAGGCGACGGATCGATCTCGCGTACCATTGTCGGCTGGCCGAGGGTCTTCACGGCCTTCGTCTTCACGTCGATGAGTGCGACCTGCCCGGTGACATCCCATTCGAGCAGCGCCTGGTCGTACGGCGTGGCCATCAGGCTCTGATACGTTCGCAGCCGATTCTTATCGCTCTCCTCGGCGAGCTTGACGCGCGGTCCCTGCGGCACGACTGGGGGCGTCGGCATCGCGGCGCGGTTGGCCGGAATGAGCACCGTCGCGATCTGGCCGCCATTCGCCGTCCAGTCGAAACTGGTGACCAGCGTCGCGAGCACCGGCGTCTTCGTGATCTGCATGGACTTGCCCGCGAGATCCGACACATAGATGTGCGTCGCGTCCGGCGTGTGCACGAAATACGCGACTGCCTTGCCGTCCGGGCTCCACGTCGCGTTGGAGATGCGCGCGCCGGCCGGAACCTGCACGGTCACTTTGTTTCCGTTCGTTGCAGAGACTAGCTGCAACGAGACGTTATTGCGAATCGTTAGGGTGCGATTGCGATTCGCGCGGAAGTCGATGAACAGTCCGCCCAGTTCATGGAACGGCTTCGAAAAGACATCCATCGTCACAGGACCGTCGCCGATCTCGTTGATGAACCACATGCGGTCGACAGAAAGGTTGTTGACCGACACGTTGAGATGGCGCGGCGCGAGGACGGCGGAGCTG
Organism: Gemmatimonadaceae bacterium; assembly: GCA_036003845.1. Classification (GTDB taxonomy): domain Bacteria; phylum Gemmatimonadota; class Gemmatimonadetes; order Gemmatimonadales; family Gemmatimonadaceae; genus DASYRX01. The sequence goes on from DASYRX010000261.1 coordinate 2,089, forward strand.
ACGGGATCAGGCGGCCGAACGAACAGCTCGCTCTTGATGACCTCGTCGTTGCTCATCCGCCCACCGGCGGTGTTTTGAGCGAAGACTGGGAGCGCGACGAGAACGATCGCGGTGAGCGCGCACAAAGCGGCGCGCGCAGTGCGGGGACGGAGGACGGTCATTGAGGCCTCTGGGAACGAATATGCGGACAGCCAACGGTCTACGCTCAACCGTGGCGATCCGCTGGCTAATCTGGCTGATCTAACGAAAGCTGTCAGCTACCAGATGACGGTCAGAAGCCGTCAGTGACGGCGTCGTCGCCGAACAACGCTCTTTCTGTCAGCTTCAGACTTTTAGCTGGCGTCTGAGAGCTTTGGTTTGTTCAGGGGGCGGCGGGCTCCAGGGTAGGCGGTTCCACATCCATCCTGCCGGTCACCGTCGTTTCTCGCGTGCCTAACAGAATCCGATCGACGGCTTCGACGCCCTGGAGCGAGGAGTGGTCCTGGTTCGAAACCTCGTAGCGCCAGGCGCCGAAGCGTCCGCGACTGAGTATCCCACGCTCCTCGAGCTTCGGGACGACAGCGCCGAGCACGTCATCGCGTTCAAGCCAGGGTGTGGGATAGCCGCGCGGCAGACGGCGATGCCACCGCGTTGCGATTACGGTGCGATCGTCGATGAAGCCCGAGCGCTTGAAGCCCTGGACCACCTCGTCGACGACGCGAGCCGCGTCGACTGGCTTGCCCAGCGATTCGCTGACCTCGGCCATGAGCGACCACTGCTCCCCCGGTCGAGCCACGTTGTTCGGGGAGTAGTTGCTGAAAACCGTGGCGCGATAGAAGGGAACGTCAGGCTCGGGGAAGTACATCCAGCACTTCGTTCGCAAGTCGCTGGGCGTTTGGCCTTCGAAACCGACGCCGATGATATGACTCGCCGAGAAGACGAAGCGATCGGCCAGCTCCGTCAGCTCGGGGGCGTCCGTGAGAACGCAGAGCAGCTGATCCAGCGCCATGCTGGAAATGAGATAGTCGTACGATTCGCTGCTGCCGTCGGCGAAGTCGACGCGCTTGGCGCTCGTGTCGACCGCCATGACTTTCGTGTCAAACGTTAGGCGGTCCGCCGGGAGCTTGGCGGCGAGCGAGCGCCAGATCGCGCCGGTTCCACCGCGCGATGGGAAGCGGAAGGTGGCGTTAGGCCCCCAGCTGACTTCGTCCTTTTGATAGACGAGGTTGCGCAGCACGCGTGCGAGGTCGACGGTGGCGACACGCTCACCCATCCAGCCGACGCCGAGACGATCGGGCGGGTAGGCCCAAACCTTGATGTTGTATGGATGCATGAACACATCGCACAGTCCGCGGCCGAAGGAGCGCTGCAGCCATTCGGCGAAGTTCGCGGGACGAGACGCGTGCGCCCCGTTCTTCTGAATCTCGACGAGTCCGTCGAGACAGGTGACCAAGTCGTTAGGTGGAAGCCGCCAGATGTTGTTCTGGAACGGGTACGGAATCCAGCGACTGCGCATCCAGACCCAGGCTTCGCGCTCGTGCTCCACCCAGGCGTCACCTAACGCCTCGCGCATGAGCTTGTCGAAATATTTCCAGTGCGAGAAGAGGACGTGCCCGCCCAGGTCCCAAGTGAATCCGGCGTCGTCCACGACAGACGACGCGAGACCACCGGCTTCGCTCGTCGCTTCGACGAGGCGCCAATTGCGATGACCGTGCTCGGTGAGACGCCACGCGGCGCTCACGCCGGTTGGACCGGCGCCGATGATCAGAATCCGCGGTTCAGACTTCATGCAGTGTTGAGTGTGCTGCGAAAGGCCAGCAATTGTCGTAGGGCGCGTGCGCAAAACTTGATGAGCTTCCAGCGCTTGATCGACACTTCACCCGTCGTGCGGTCACGATGCTCCACGTCGACGAACGCGATCTTGGCGCCGCGGCGCCGCGCATGTATGGCGAAGAAAATCGAAGGCGCGAGAGTGTCGGACGGAATCAACCGCTCCGCGTCGCTCCACAACTCGCGGCGGAAGAGCTTGAACGGAATGTTGGCGTCACGCAGGCGGACGCCGAAAAGCAAAGTAAGCGAGGCGCGAATCACTCTCGTGAGGACGCGCCGAAGGCGTGCGTCGTTACGCACTTTGCGCACGCCAAAAGCGGCGTCATAGCCGTTCTGCACTTGGCGCCAGAGGTCGGCGAACGATTCGAGCGGGATCTGATTGTCGCTGTCGATGAGGAAGATGTACTCGCCCTGAGCAGCGGCGAGGCCTGTGATTAGCGCGGGACCGTGGCCGCCGTTCTGCTTGTGCACGGGACGAACACGCGAGTCCTTCGCGGCGAGGTCGTCGAGAATGGCGCCAGTCTGGTCGCGGGACCCGTCGTTGACAGCCACGAGCTCCGCGTTAGGCACCACCGTAAACACGTGCTCCTGCACCGCGCGCACGGCCTCGGCGATCCCGCCCTCCTCGTTGTAGGCGGGCATGACGACGCTCACCTGCGTTCGTGGCGTCATGGCGCTGACTGCTCCACTCGAAAGGACCAGAGCAACGGCGTGCCGTGCAGCCGAGCGGGTGTGCCAAGCGTGAGTCCAGCCGGCATGTAAGCGGCGATTCGCGATTCGGTGTCAGGACCCTTCCCGGGTGCTCTGTTGAGCAGCCAGACCACGTCACCCGCTTTCACGGGAACGCGCGGCGCAGTATCGGAGTCGAATTTGTACAAGCCCAACGCCGTTAGGCGCGCCCCGCCGATGTCGTAGCTCACGGCGTCATCCGATTGATACGTGCGGCCTTTGTCCGTCACCGTGGCGGCGGCATTCTGCGCGAAAAAATGCACGACATGACCTTCGCCACCGGAATAAATGAGCACGATGTTTTCGCCACGATGACCGCCGCGTGCGAGCGCGTCGAACGCGGAAACATACGATTGGTCCACCGGGGCTAGTTGACCGACGCGTGGGTGCGAAAGAGCGGGATGATGCTGCACGTACGAATTGTAGAGGAACGCGCCGGCGAGCACGTCGCCGTCGTGCGAGCCGACACGGGCGTCCGTCAGCCAGCCGCGCTTCACGTTAGGGTAGAAGTTGCTGAGGCCCACGAACATGTGTAACGACGCGCTGAGCAGCACCGCTGCCCAGGCGAGACGCGGCCAGCGCGGCGCGATCCGCGCGACGTTGTACATCCCGACGGCTGATGCGATGGCGATCGCGAACGCCGGAAGAATGAAATAGCGCGGAGTCGTTGTAGCCGCGAAGTAGAAGCCCATGGTCGGCACACACCAGGCGGCTACGATGGCCAGAAGCCAGCGACGCTCCGGTTCCAGGTCCCGGAGGCCGAGGATCGCGTACGCGAGCGGGAAGGGCGACACCGCCCAGATCAGAAGCTCGAAGAAGCGCGTCCGGTCCGGCGTCGTTAGGTGGGCCCGCACGTCTCCAAAGATCTGGATCATGTACGGATCCAAGGCGAAGAGTGCGCCATAGATCGCAGCGAGAATCGCCCCGAGCAGCGCAACACGCATGAAGGCAGCGCGGAACGAATCATGATTGCGCCAGAGGAGCACGCCGACTGCCCCCGTTGCGAGCACGGAATCGGCCCTAACGAGGATCGCCAATCCAAACAGCGCCAGCGCGGCAATCTCGCCGCGACGCTGAGGCCGGTTGGAAAGCAGCAACGCGGCTGTGACAACGAGAGCCGCCGCCGGCATGGCGGTATTCCCATAGCGGCTGCTGGTCCAGAGGATCGGACTTGCCGCCAGCGTTCCCGCGAGCAGCCAGCGCTCGACCTTCGTTAGGTCACCGCGGAATGCGTAAAGACCAGCGATCGGGATGAACGTTCCCGCGAGCACCGAGAGAGTCGTCATCACGAGGGGGATCGTGAGAACGGCGCCGCCAAACAACGCCGTCAGCCACTCGACCAGCCGGTAGTAGCCGACCTGCGGACCGTAGCGGTACAGGAATGCCGCGTTGTCGCGCGCAATACCGGCGATTCCCGAGGCGATCGATATCTCGTCGCCTTCATAGAACGCACCGTAGCTCGCGCTCAACAGGCGTGCGAATAACAACGCAGCCGCAACGCCGGCGACGAGCCAGAGCGGCCCGACGGCGGCGTCCGCAGCAGGGCGAGCGTCGGCAGCATCGGGCGTAGCGGCTGCATTCGCAACGCTGGGGGAAAGCGCTGCTGAACTATGCGTAAGTCGCTCGGGCGCTGAGAGTTGAGGGCATCGTGCCGGGCCCACGGACCTTTGCAAGAGGAAGGCCAGCCAACGCAAACGTAAACCGCCCGCGCCAGTTAGGCACAGGGCCTCATTTCCCAAGCTGCTGTCAGCCGTCAGCTGACGGCTAGAACCTCAAGCGCAGCCCAGCGATGACTGTGCGTCCGGGAAGAACAGTGACGTTGTCAGGTTCGCCTTCCTGGTAGCCGAGCAGATTGTCTCCAGACAGCAGGAAAGAGACGCCGCGCGAAAAGTCGCGAGAGAACGTCGCGTTGAGGCGCGTCACGCCGTTGTACTCATGCCAGAACGAACGCAGCGTCGCGCCGACGAAATCGTGAATCGACCGATCCGGCGAGAGCACGGCCTGGTTCAGCGCCTCCCGGTCGTAGTTGATCCAATTCGACGCGCGCGCCAGCGTCAAACCGGTCGACCAGGCGCCGCCTAACCAGGTTGCGTTGAGACTCGTCGTGCGTTTGGGCACCTCGAGTACACGATCGCCGACGCGGAGGTCACCTGTGTAACCGCTCGCCGTCCGCTCCACTCGGCTGTCAACGAACGCGAGCGCACTACCTAACGCGAGCCGGCCGAGCACCAGCGAGCCTTCCATCTCCCAGCCACTGTTCCCGATCTCACCGACGTTTTGCAACTGATACCCGACGCGCCGGTAGTGTGATGACCCGTCGAACCGCGTATCGCCCGATACGACGACCGGCTGGATGAGCCCGGAAGCCTGTTGATCGAACCGCGTCACGCGCAGCGTGCCGATGCGATGGAGCAGCAGATCCGCGCCAACCTCGACGCCGACCTGCTCTTCGGGCGCGAGATCTTGGGCAGTGGATCCAGGCTGCCAGAGCGTCCATCCCGTCGCGCGAACGGTGGTCCGCGCGGGCCGAATTCCTTTCCCATAGGCCGAACGGAGCTTGAGCGTTGTGCGGCCGTTATCGATGACGAACGCGGCGCCTAACAAGGGAAGCGTGGAGACCTGACTCCTCTCCGTGAATCCGCTGGTGCGCTCGAGCCGCAGCCCGCCGGTCACAAAAAGTCTGTTCCGGAACGAGAGATCGACCTGACTCGTCGCTCCGGTCGTCGTACGGTTCGCTGAGCTGCGCAGCTCCTCCACTTCTGGACCTGGTCCGGGACCGGGCCCGCCTCCACCGGGGCCGCCCCCACCGCTCTGCACGAAATGCATCTCGCCTGCCGCTGTCGTCTCGTGAAGACGCGAGTGGTCCAGCGCGAACGTCAGTGAACCCGAACGGCGATCGTCAGTGCCAAAGCGCGCAACGCTACTCAGCCTAACGCTGGCGCGATCGGCGCTCCCGCGCGCAGCGAGGAGGGCGGAGTCAGCCGGCGTCGGAATCGGCCCGCCGTCGACGGCGACGTTTGCCAGACGATATCCATCCAACCCGATCACGGCGGTGTGCGTCCCGCGCGCGTCAGGCATGATCGCCGCCGTGGTGCCGATCGTGTAGTGACGGACCGTCTGGGGAGCGGTGGAGTCGAAGGCCGAGGGAGGCGGTGGCTGTCCCGAGTCGGGCGCTGAGTGACTATCGAAGCGGCCGCGCCAGTACATGTGGGGCAACGGGCTCTCCGCCAGCTGCGGCTGCGACGCCGGCGTGAGCGAAAGGCCATGCGGCGCCCCGACCCTCTCACTGGAGAGGCGTCCGCTCATCGTTAGGCTGCTGTGCGCGCCAATCATGCGCATGTCGCCGTTCGCGCTACCGCGCCGACTATATGCACCGGGCACGAACTCACCGAGAGTTCTCACACGCATGCCGAGGCCCGCCGACCGCGTGCTCGTTCCTGTGCGGAACAGCAGTGTATGCTCCTGGGCGAGCACATCGTGCGACGCGAAATCGCTTCCCGAGACGCCGGCGCTCGTGCGCAGCTGCAGGCGATCGCCGGATGGGCCGATGCCATCGTGACGCAGCAGAATGTTGATCACGCCGCTGATGGCATCGGAGCCGTAGAGCGCCGCGCCCTGCGGACCACGGATCACTTCGACGCGCTCGACAACTTCAGGATCGATGTCGGTGAGGATGAGCGGATTGGCGACCTCAACCCCATCTATATAGATCTTCGGGTAACTCACGCCGAACGAGCTCGCGCCACGAATGCTTCCGTAACGCGCGCTCAACCTCGACGGCGGCTGCGCCCACATCCAAATGCCGGGCACAGTACCGCTCAATGCGGCCGCGAGCGTTGTCGCGCCGCGGCGAGTGAGCTCATCTCCGTGCAGGACATCGAGCGCGACGGTTTGCGAGCGCTCGGCTGCTCCGGCCGCGCTCCCGGTGACGACGATACGATCGAGGATGCTCGTCGTCCGCCTAACGGTCGACACGCGCTGCATCGGCGTCACGCCGCCGCGTGCGGGTGCCAGCACAACGAGCTCGCCGCCAGTGGCCACCGGTTCGACGGCGGTCCCGTTCAGCAAATCATTGAGCGCTTCGCCGATCGCTACACCGCGATAGAAAAGGCAAACGCGACGATCCAGCGGCAGTAACTCGCTGGCATATGAGAGCCGAATGCGTGCCGCGGCCGCCAGCCGGTCCAACGCATCGCGCAAGGATAAGTCTCGCGCCTGTAGCGAGACGGCTCTATCAAGCGGAGGCGAGAATGCAGTTGACGTCGAGTTTGTATGCGCAATGTCGCGAACGGACCTGCATGTGGCCTGTATGGCTCGCGCGCTTGTGGGCGCTATGGCCAGAACCACTAGAAGCGCCAGCGCGCGCCGCGCTCCCAGGCTGAGCGTCATCGCGGCCGAGCACCACGTCGTGTGGCGCGCAGGATGGCCGTATCACCCTGACGCTCCACCTCGGCACCTAACGAGAGCGCGATTGTGCGCAGCACCTGATCGATCGGCTCGCCGGCAAACTCAGCGTTGATGTGCCGTCCGGCAAGCGAGGGATCCGTGACTTGCAGATCCACTCCGTACCAGCGGCGCAGTTCCGCGCGCACTCGATCGAGCGTGGCCTCGCGGAAGACGAGCCGGCCGCGCGTCCAGGCGACGTCGTCAGGAGTGGCCGCACGGCGTTGCACCTCTACACGCCGTCGCGGAGGTGGCTGCAGCTCGCCGATGTCGCCCTCACGCAATTCCGCGGCGCTATCCGGCGGGTCCGTAACGCCGCGCAAAGTCACGATGCCGTTCGTCACGACAACCCGTACACTGGCTGTGTCGATTTGATCGACGAGAAACGCGGTCCCGACGTCCTGCACGATCGCGGGACCGGCACGCACGACGAACGGTCGCGCCGAGTCGTGCCTCACATCGAAGAACGCCTCGCCCTCGAGCGTGATTTCGCGCTTGTCGCTCGTGAAAGCGCCGACCGTTAGGCGCGACCTCGGACCGACGTGAATCACGCTACCATCAGGTAGCCGAAGCGAGTCGCGCTGACCGATTGTCGTTTCGATCGTGCGAGCGGCGAACACAGGGACTGCTTCGTCGCCCGAGGCACGCAACCGCCACAGCGTCATGACCGCGAGAGTGATCGCCGCCGCCGCGGCGAGCGCAGGAATGCCTAACACACGCCAGCGAATCGTCCGCTGTGAAACTTTTGCCTCTCCCGGTCGGGTGCGTGAAACGACAAGCGTGTCGTTGCGACGTGCGTTCACGCGAACCAACGCCGCTTCTACGTCGACACGCGCCGGCGGACGTGTCGCGACACTCGCAATGGCGTTGTCGAGTTGCGAGAGGAGGTCGGCGTCCGCTGGCCGAGTGGCAAGCCAAGCGCGAACTGCCTCCGATTCCGCCGCGGAGCTCTCACCCGCCAGGTAGCGGCCGATAGCGTCCCAATCCGGAGGGGTTGGCGAACCAGCCGCAGCGCTCGACGGCGACCCTTGGTCGGTCATACTCCTCTCAACACCTAGCTGCGGGCGTACCCTATCCCGCGACCTTACTCGATCGGTAACCTAACTCGGTGTCAGACAACGATCAGCCGAACCGCTCGGATCCGGCGACGGACGTCGCTCTCCTCGCCCGACTGCGCGAAGGAGACGAGGCGGCGTTCGACACGATCTTCCGTACCTGGTACGAACAGTTAGTCGCACTCGGCGATCGCATGCTGCGAGATCGAGCTGCGGCCGAAGAAATCGTGCAAGAAGTGATGCTGGAGCTCTGGCGCCGGCGCGATCGCCTTTCGACAGAAGGCTCGGCTCAGGCATATCTCTTCACGGCGACGCGTAATCGCGTGCTCAACTATTTGCGCCACTTGAGAGTGCGCGCGAAGGGCGAGCCCTTTCTTTTGCCTGACGAAGCTGCTCCCGACCGCGCGGATTCGGCTGCAGTCGAATCGGAGATCGAGGCCGCGATCCGAGGAGCTATCACCGAGCTCCCTCCACGTTGCCGCGAGGTGTTCGAGTTGAGCCGCATTCAAGGCCTCAAGTACAGCGAGATCGCGCAAACGCTCGGCGTGTCGGTGAAAGCCGTCGAAGCGCAAATCGGAAAGGCGCTCAAGCTTCTACGTGAGCGCTTGGCGCCGTGGCTACCCAAAGGGACCACTCTATAGAACGCACTGGGGTCAGACTCCACCCCGGGGTCAGACTCCATTTAGCAAGAGTGCGACATCCTACTGCAGTTGCCGGGTCAGTGATGTCGTGAAGCTGCACGATGGAGTCTGACCCCGGTCTCCCCGGTCTCCGCGCGGCGCGACATAGGGTTGCGTCGACGTGGCGTGTTACTCCTGCGAAAAAGGCACAGCATCGTCTCGCGTTGGGACGACGTGTGCCGGCCACTACAGGAGAACCGTGCGATGACACGCACATACCAAAAAGTGATTGCCGCGGCCGTAGTCCTAACGAGTGCCGCGTGCGCCGAGCTCAACACACCCTCGAGCGAAGTCAATAGCTCACTGGCGGCCGCGTTCACTGCGGTGCCGGTTGGCTTCGAGAATGTTACGAGCAGCTTTGCTGCCAGCTCCGACGCTGGCTCTACCATGTGGCTTCCTGGGCCGCGCGGCATCGGACTCGGTGGTGGTGTTCTGATGGGCGGCGGACTTGGTGAGGCGTTTGTCGGCAGCATCGGCTTTGGAGGACGCGGACATGGTGGGCATCGCGGGCCCTTCGGCGGCTTCTCGTGCAATGGAACGTTCTCGGCAGCTTCCGGCCGTGTCGTTTGCGACTCAGTCGTGCGCAACGGCATAACGACGAAGGTCTCGATCCGCTACACGACGGCGTCAGGCGCGGTGCAGCAGGCGTTCGACACGCTCACAACGAATACGGTGAACGTGCAGACGACAGTGACGGGCACGGCGACCTTCGAACGCGACACGACGCGCGGTCGAGATGGCAGGGGCGGGCGTGGCCACGGTCCCGGCTTCCATCAGGGGCGCATCGCCGGCGACACGACGACGATTCTCACGGCGGCGACGACAGTGAATCACAGCAGCGACCGCACTGTGAGCGGACTCGCGCAAGGCAGCACCCAGCGCACAGTCAACGGCGCCTCGTTAGGTAAGGAGAACACGACAGGAACGTCGAGTCGCGGCAACTTCAGCGCGGCGCGCACGTCGGCTGACACGACACGCGGTCTCGTCATCCCTGTTTCCGACACCGGCAAGACATTCCCAACGGCGGGCACGGTGATCCGCGTTATGCAGGCGACGATCACCTTCGCAGGGTCCGCCGCTGCGACATCTTCGCGCCGCGAAGTCATCACCTACGACGGCACGGCCACGGCCAAGGTTGTCATCACGAAGGACGGCGTCACGCAGAATTGCACACTCCCGCTGCCACATGGCCGCTTGACCTGCTCGCAATAAGCGTCTCATCGTGATTTGGGAGGAAGGACAAATGTCATCGCTCAGTGGGCGTCTGCCGGCGGGTTTCACTCCGTTCGCTCGCACGTTAGGCGCCGTCACCGTGGCGCTCGGCCTTTTGGCCGGCGCCACGGCTCCTCTCGAAGCGCAGTATTTTGGCCGCAACAAGGTGCCTTACGAGCGCTTCGACTTCGACGTCCTGCGCACGGCGCACTTCGATGTACACTTCTACGACGCCGAGAAAGTGGCCGCGCGCGACGCCGCTCGCATGCTCGAGCGCTGGAACTCGCGCTTCTCGTCGCTGCTCCAGCACCAGCTGAGCGCGCGCAAGCCAGTCGTGCTCTATGCTGATCAGCCCGATTTTCAGCAGACAAACGTCATCTCGGATCAGCTGGATGAAGGGACGGGCGGTGTAACTGAATCATTTCTCGACCGCATGGTGCTCCCCCTAACGGGATCGTACGCCGAGAGTGACCACGTGCTCGGCCACGAGGCTGTACACGTCTTCCAGTATGACATCGCCTCGAAGCAGCATGGCGGTGGCCGTTTCGAACAACTGCCGCTCTGGATAGTCGAGGGGATGGCCGAGTATCTGTCGGTTGGACCTAACGACAGACACACGGCGATGTGGCTGCGCGACGCCCTGCAGCGCAACGACCTGCCGAGCATCCGGGCGCTGACGAATAGCGCGCGCTACTTCCCGTATCGCTACGGTGAGGCGCTCTGGGCGTACATCGGTGGCACGTGGGGCGACGCGATGGTCGCGAAGCTATTTCGAGCATCGCTCCAGCGCGGCTTCGACGAAGGTGTTAGGCGTGAGCTTGGCATGAATGTCGATGCGCTGTCGAAGCGCTGGCACGAATCGATCGAGCGGACCTATCGTCCGTTGCTCGCGGGTCGCACGCGGCCCGCTGAGACTGGCCATCGCATCGGGGTGGCTGCCCGGAGCGGGGAGCATAACGTCTCGCCATCACTGAGTCCGGACGGGCGTCAGGTCGCCTACTTCTCGACACGCGGACTGCTCGGCGTCGAGTTGTTGCTCGCCGATGCGACGACGGGCGAGGTGACTGCATCGCTGGCGACGCCCGGACTGCGCACGCGCTTCGACGCACTGAGCTTCATCTACAGCGCGGGGAGTTGGTCACCCGACGGTGCGCGCTTCGCGTTCGTGACGTATGCGGATGGTGACAATGAGATCATCATCGTCGACGTGGCATCGCGACGTATAGAGCGCCGCATTCGCCCGCGTGGAATCGGGGCGATTTCGAGCGTGGCATGGTCGCCGGAGGGAGGGCGCATCGCACTCTCAGGTTCCGACGGAGGCATGAGCGATCTCTTCGTGATCGATCTCGCGTCCGGCGACGTGCGCCGCCTAACGAACGATAAGTACGCCGACCTGCAGCCGACCTGGTCTCCGGATGGGTCGTCGTTGGCCTTCGTGTCCGACAGAGCCATAGCCGATGACGAGTCGCCTGCTGCCGAAGGGAGCGACTTCCAGAGGCTGCGCTACGCACCGCTGCGACTGGCGCTCATCGAAGTGGCGACGGCCCGCGTGCGCGTGGTCTCTACGTTCGCGGACGCCAAGCATCTGAGCCCACAGTTCTCGTCCGATGGACGCTCGCTGCTGTTCGTTGCGGACCCGCGTGGCTACAGCGACGTGTATCGTGTTGAACTGGAGAGCGGTCGTCTGTTCCAGATTACACTTGCAGCGACCGGCGTGAGTGGTATCGCTGCTACATCGCCGGCGATGTCGGTTTCGCGAAATGGTCGGGCGGTTTTCTCGGTCTTCGAGCGCGGCGGAACCCAGCTCGCTTCGCTCAGCGCCGAGGAGACGCGCGGCGACCCGTTAGGCTCCGATGCGTCGTCGCCCGAAGCGGGACGCATGCCGCGAGACTCCGTTTCGGGAACGAGCGTCGTCGCGGGTTATCTGCACGATGCTGACAGCGGGCTTCCCGCGGATTCGAGCGTCACGGAACGCCCGTACCGTGCCGGTTTCCAGCTCGCGGCGATTGGTCAACCGATGCTTGGCGTCGGTGTCGGCGGCGCGTTTGGCACTCAGGTCGTCGGCGGCGCGTCCGCGTTCTTCACCGATGTGCTCGGCGACCATTCGCTAGGTGTAGCGCTGCAAGCGTCCGGGACGATGCGCGATATCGGCGGGCAGTTGCTGTACATCGACGCGTCGCGCCGCTGGACGTGGGGAGCGGCGGTCGAGCGGATCCCATACGTGCTGGGTTACACAGCGATCTCAGATACGACAATATCACTGCGCAATGGTGGTGCGACGCGCGGCACGGCGGTGGACTACGTGCTGGCGCACATCGCCGTGAGCGGCGGAAGCCTCCTCACGCAGTTTGCGCGCTCGACGACGCAGCGCGTCGAATTGCAGGCCGGCTATTCGCGGTATGACTACGGGCTCGAGGTCTCACGTGACGTTTACGTTGGCAACTCACGGATCGCGAACCAGCGGACGGAACTTCCGGCACCTTCGTCGCTCGGCATGGTCAATGCAAGCGCCGCACTTGTGGGTGACGACGCCGCGTTAGGCTTCACGTCACCGATCTCGGGGACGCGCTACCGCTTCGAGATCACTCCTACGATTGGTTCCCTCGGGTATCAAACGCTGCTGGCCGATTTCAGACGCTACTTCTTCATCCGGCCGCTCACGCTGGCGTTCCGCGGCGTGCACTACGGGCGTTACGGACGTGACGCGGACAGCGACCGGCTCGGCTCTCTGTTTGTTGGAGACGGATCACTGGTTCGGGGTTATTCGTATCAAAGCTTCAACGCGAGCGAGTGCAGTGCGGCGACGACGAGCGGTTCGCTCGCGGGCAGCAATTGCCCCGAGTTCGAGCGTCTGGTCGGAAGCCGCATCGCGGTCGCGAATCTGGAGCTGCGCATTCCCTTGGTGGGTCAACACGGGCACGGTCTCATGCAAACCGGCGCGCTGCCACCCCTCGAATTGGCCCCGTTCTTCGATGTCGGGTCAGCCTGGACAGCGAGCAGCAAGCCGGTGTTCAGCCTAACGCGATCGTCGAGCGAAAGAACGGCCGT
>DASYRX010000262.1:0-6425 GCA_036003845.1 Gemmatimonadaceae bacterium
CGGAACGCTTCCTGATACACCAGCCGCACAGGACGCCGGCCCGCGGTGTACTTCGCGCCATGGCCACTGTTGTGCGCCTGTTCGCGCGCACGCGGGTCTCGCGAATAGCCGGTGTACAGCGTGCCGTCCGCGCAACGGACGATGTAGACGAAGTGCACCACCGATTGTAGTGGGCTCGGCACTACCCGGATATCCCCGATCCAAAACAGACCGTCCCGGGTCAGAAGGTCCCGACGGCGAGCTGGCGACGGACGCCAACCCGACGGAAGGGGACCAGTCTAAGATGATGAGCCGTGGCCGCGGGCGACGCGCATCGCGTCTGGTTCCCGGAAATGGTGGAGCACCTGCGCCTGCGGTGGCGCGACGACCTGTCCATCGACGCCCTGCTGGGGCTACGCGACGAGCTCGACGACATGCTCGGACGCATTCGCTCGACGCGGCACATCTCCAACCCGGTCTTCAAGTGTCCCGTGTGCGGGCACATAGGGCGTGGCGCCGATCCCCACGTCAGTGTTCGTGCCACGATATTGGCGCTGGCTCGCTTCCGCGTGGCCGCGAGAGAACCGGCACGGGCGCTTGAGAAGGCCTGGTCTGCCTACAGAAAGACGGCAGGACTTGATCTGTATGGCCACGCCGCGACATCAGAACCCGCCCGACTCCCAGGGTGCGCACACGCCGGTGAACGGTGAAGCGAGACCGGACCTGTATTCAGCTGATCACCTGAAGGGAATCGCTCGGGTGACGACAATCTCGCGCCCGCCCGGCTGACGTTGATTCGTCGCCACGGGGCGACTGCGCGGGACCAATCAGAATCGACCTATACGCTTCAAACGGCCCGCAACGCGCTGACTCGCTGGAACCGGGAGGGCTAGTGTAGAGTCAAGTCAGGATTCCCTACCAGGTGCTGCACGACTTCCGACACCGCGTCCGAGTCCTGCGTCGAGAACCGGCGTCGACGGTGGCTGCTGTGTGCACGCTGGCGCTCGCGATCGGTGCCAATGCCGCAGTCTTCACCGTCGTCGACAAGGTCCTCCTTCATTCGCTGCCTATCGAGCGCGCGGAACGCGTCGTCGTGATCTGGCCACGCGAGCGGGCGAACCCGACGACCATCGGCGAAATCTCGTACGCCACATTCCGAACGTGGCGAGAAGGAGTACCAGGGCTCGAGAACCTGGCGGCGATCGGGTCGACCAACTGGAGCCTGATTCTGCGCGAGGGTGAACCGGCGACGATTCCCGTTGCTGCCGTCTCGGGGTCGTTCTTCTCGCTGCTGGGCACTTCGGCGTCGTTGGGTCGGACACTGCTCCCTGAGGATGACGAGCGGGGAAGCAGCCGGGTCGCTGTCATGAGTCACGGCTTCTGGGTACGCCGCTTTGGCGCTGAAGCCGGCATCGTCGGACGAGCCCTTCGATTCCACGACGCGGTTTATACGATCGTCGGCGTACTGCAGGAGGGATTCGCGTACCCGCGTGGCGCCGAACTCTGGGTTCCGCTGGTGCCACAGTTGATGGATGCCTCTAAGCAGTGGAATATCGATGTCCTTGCTGAGCCTGGATTCGGTGTGTTGTTCGTCCTGGGTCGGCTCGATCCCCGCATCGGGCTCGACGCGACACGAGCCAACGTGTCGGCGTTGATTGCGCGCGACGCGGGCGGGGCGTTTCGCCCTGGCATGGAAGCCGTGTTGACGCCGCTCGACGAGCATATATTCGGCAACACACGGCAAGCTCTCATCGCGCTCGTTGTTTGCGTTGCGTTCGTTTTGATCATTGGCTGCGCAAACGTCGCGGTGCTGTTGTTGGTGCGTGCGACGACAAGAGCGCAAGAGATAGCGACTCGCTTGGCGCTCGGAGCCACACGGTGGTGCATCGTTCGCCAATCTTTGACCGATGCGCTGGTGCTGACGACGTTCGGTGGCGTTGTCGGCGTCGTTCTCGCATATTGGATCGTCGGGGTTCTGGTGGCGCTCGCGCCTTCCGACATACCACGTCTGGAGGCGGTGCGCTTCGAAGGTCGGACCCTTGCTTTTACTTGCGCCGTATGCCTGGCGACAGCGATGGTCGTGGGGCTCGTGCCCGGACTGCAGGCGTCTCGGTGGAACCTTGGGGACGTGCTCAATAGCGGCGGTTCGCGCCTCGTGCGACCGCGCCGCCGTCTGCGGAGGGCGTTAATCGTTGGGCAAGTCGCGCTCGCGATCGTGCTGCTGGTATGCGCCGGTCTGGTCGGGCGCAGCTTTCGTAACCTCGTTCGGATAGATATCGGATTCAGGCCGAGCCGTCTTCTGACGCTGGACATCACCCTGCCCGGCGCGGCAGCCGATCGCCATAACGCGTTCTACACGGCGCTAATGGACCGCGTTCGTGCGATGCCGGGTGTCGAGGGAGTGGGAGCCGTGTACCAGCGGCCACTGGAGTACTCGGGCATTGGCATGGACGCCACCATTCTCCTGGAGGGACAGCGAACCGAGTTGCGTTTCAGGGACTGGGACCAAAATCCGAGGGTGAATCTCGAATCGGTCACTCCTGACTACTTTCGAGCCATCGGCTTGGCGATCGTCCAAGGGCGCACGTTTACGAACGCCGATACTCAGCAAGCGCAGCTAGTGGCGATCGTGAGCGAAAGGCTCGCGCGACAGTTATGGCCAGGTCAAAACCCAATTGGCAAACGCCTCCTTCCGCCAGGAATAGCGCCTGACGAGCTGGGAAAGCCCCGATGGGCGAACATCGTGGGCGTGGTGCGCGATGCGCGATACCGCGGCCTTGCCGACCTCCGCTTCGATCTGTATCTGCCCCATTTGCAGATCCCAGGGATGCTCGTGAAGCATCTGATGGTGCGGACCTCCGGCGATCCGCTCTCCCTGGTGCCGCCGATTCGCGCCGAAGCGCGGCGTCTAGATCCCTCGACGCTCGTCGAGAAGGCCGCGACGATGGAGGACTTGGTACAGACGGCAATGGCGCCGTGGCGGTTCAGTGCGTGGACATTGAGCCTGTTGGGTTTCCTCGCGCTCGCCCTGGCTTCTTTCGGGGTCTATGTCGCCGTCAGTCAGTCGGTGGTCGAGCGGACGCGCGAGATTGGTGTCCGCGTCGCTGTCGGTGCGCTCCCGCACGAGGTTGTGGGCCTCATTCTCCGTGAAGGTCTGGGTCTGACGATTGCCGGCGTGATTATAGGATTGGCAATAGCAGTGGCCGTTGGACGCATCCTGACCGGTCTCTTATACGAGGTACGTCCGATTGACCCGCTCACGCTGGCCACGATGGCGATGCTCTTCATTGTCATCAGCGCTACCGCGCTCATTTTGCCAGCGTGGCGCGCTGCACGCGTCGATCCGGCAATGGCACTGAGACAGGAATGGCGTGGCTGAGTGATGATCGGGGTCGCAACCGATCGCTCGTGAGTTTACGCCGTAGTGTTTACGGTCATTCCTGTCGCAACGCGGCCATGGGATCGATAGTGGACGCGCGATATGCCGGAAAGACCCCCGCAACAACTGCCGCTGCCAGGAATGCGACAGACGCAGTTGTGATCGTCAGTGGATCGTTCGCGGCGAGGCCGTGCAACATCGACCGCACGAACCGGCCGCTGGCGAGCGCGCACGGAACGCCAATCGCGACACCTACACTCCCGAGCCAGAACCCTTCACGTGCAATCGCGCTCAGCACCGCATGCGGCGTCGCGCCCAGCGCGATGCGGATCCCAATCTCGCGCGTCCGTCGCGCAACCGAGAACGCGAGCAACGCGTAAATCCCCATGCACGACAGCAAGACCGCCACTCCGGCGAAAAACGACGATAGCCAGGTGATTAAACGCTCGCGGAGGAGCACCTCGTCGACGTACTCATTGAGTCTGACGACATTCCGCACGAAATGACGGCTCGATGTCGGAACGGTGTTCCAGAACGCGTCGACAACCGGGGCGACATCCCGACCGACGCGTACCAGCATGATTGGCTGTTGAATCGCTATCGTATCCTGAGCGAATGCGCGAAACAGCGCGGGCTGATGCGGCTCGTCCAGCCGTCTGTACGGCGCATCGGCCGCCACGCCGACAATCTCGAACGTTTGAGGCGTCTGTCGGCTCACGACGCGGATACGATGGCCGATCGCGTCGCCGTTCGGAACCAACGCGCGCGCAAACGCTTCGGAGACGACGGCGATCGGTGTCGAGTCCCCCGTATCGGTCCACGCGATATCGCGACCACGCAGCAGCGGAATCCCAAGCGTGCGAAAGAAGCCTGGCGAGATGGCGTCGAAGAGCGCCTCGGTCGTGCCGCCGGGACTCGCGTCCGCGAGCTCGAACCGCTCGACGCCGAACCCCACTCGAAAGAAGACCGGAAAGGTGTTCGCGTAGGCGACCGAAGTGACGCCCGGCAGGGACGCGAATCGTTGCACGAGATCGGTCCAATACGCTGGTGACTGCGGGGCCGAACTCCGACGTTCCGATGTCTTGGCCCACAACCGCGCCCACACGATCTGGTCGGCCTCGTATCGGGATTCCCCATGACGCAGGTGATTCATTGACCGCGCGAACAGCGACGCGGCGACCAATAACACGAGCGACAGCGCAATCTGGCCGACCAGGAGCAGACGACTCACTCGCGGTGTCGCGGCGGTCGTTCGCGCACCTTGGGCAAGCGCTGCATATGTGCGCACGGAATGCCATGCCGGAAGCCATGCGACGAGCACGCCCGTGATCAGCGCGATCGATGCGGACACTGCAAACACCCGGACGTCCGGCGTCATCGACAGCACCGGTGGCAGAAACGAACCGACCGTCAGTGCATGCTCAAGGGCTCGGCTCGTCCACCATGTGAGCGGCGCGGCGACGATCGTCCCGACCGCGGCGAGCAATACCGTTTCGACAACCAGTTGCTGGACGAGACGTGAGCAACTGGCGCCGAGCGCGAGACGAACAGCCGTTTGCTGATCTCTCGCGACCGCGCGTGACAGCAGCAATCCACCGAGGTTCGCGCAGCCGATCGCCAGCAACAGCGCTGTGAGCGCGATCAAGATGATTAACGCATCGCCATATTGGTCGCGCAACGGTGAGAACCCAGTGGCGATCGATTGGACCGTGACCTGTTGCGACGCGATCGTGTCTCGCTCCGCTGGCGGTAGGCCTGGGATCTCGGCTACACGGATCGACGGCCACACCGCTTGCACGGCCGCGCGCGCGTCCTCGAGCGTCACGCCGGGACGCAGCTGCGCGATGACATTGCGAGCGCGCAGCGGCCGCGTGACATCGCCAGCGATCGGTCGAAGCGTTGCCATCGTCATGAACAGATCGGCGCCGACATCGCTCTGAAGACCGCGAAACGAAGGCTCGGTGATGCCGACGATGGTGAGTGGGGTGGCGTCTACGCGGATCTGCTGACCGACGGCGTGTGGATCGCGAGCGAAGAGGCGCTGCCACAGCCGGTCGCTGATGACGATGGCCGGCGCGCCGCTCGGCTCGACAGCATCTTCGCGCAGAAGCAGGCGTCCGAGCTGTGGCCGCGCGCCCAACATGTCGAAATACGCGGGATCGACGCCTTCGATGCCACCGTCGATTTCGATTCCGTTCGCCTCGACGCGCAGCGCGCCTCCGCCGGAATACAGCGCAATCTGGCTGAACACACGCTGGCTGTCACGCAGCGCGTCAAGAGTCACCTTGTAGATCATTTGTGTGCCGGTGACACGCTGGCTTGTCGGTGTGAGGACGACGAGGCGCTGCGCGTCACGAACCGGCAGCGTTTTGAGCACCAGACCGTTGAAAACACTGAACAACGCGGTATTGGCGCCAATCGCGAGCGCCAGCGTCGTGACAACGACGGCCGCAAACCCGGGGGATCGACGAATCGATCGCCATGCATATCGCATGTCCTGCCACAGCGCGTCGGCCATCAAACACCTCGTGCGGCGCAGTTTAGAAACTTCGTAGGACGTGTTCAACACGAGATATGCGGTCAACACGTTCGCTGAACACTTGGCGACTTCGGGGAGTAATCCGATAGGGCTTTCCAGCCTCAGAAGCGCAGGATAGACAAATGTGAGCCGTTGGCGTGTCTTATAGGCAAGAGTCAGCGGAGTGGATCACGGCGACGCGCTTCAGTGGTACGACGAGCACGGCCGCGCCCTACTGGCGTACGCCTGTGCGCTGCTGCGGGATCCGTCCGCGGCGGAGGATGTCCTGCAGCAGGTGTTTCTGAACGTGCTCCGCGGTCGTTCCACGGTCTCGGGGAATCCGGCGGCGTATCTGTTCCGCGCCGTGCGTAACTCGGCGCTCAATCACATCCGCAGGCAGTCCAGGGAAGTGGAACTCGGGGACGGCGGCGTGTGGCTGGAAAGTCCGGACGGCTCGACGGAGACGGCGATGGCGCTGCAGTCAGCATTGCGAACGTTGCCGGATGAACAGCGCGAGGTCGTCGTGCTGAAGATCTGGGGCCAGTTGAC
>DASYRX010000263.1:0-8526 GCA_036003845.1 Gemmatimonadaceae bacterium
AAAAGGAGAAGCGGCGTGCCGGCGTGGCCGTAGGTCACTATCGGCATCTCCAGGCCTAGGCGTGGCGATCGCCAGCCGAAGATGCGGCGCGGGAGCGCGGGGTCGACGTATTGAATTGCCATGGCGCCAACATGTGCCTGAGTGACGAAGTCAGCTACAGGCAAGCACCAAAGTCTGGAGTCTCCGGTGATGAGTAATCGGTTATCAGGACTTCAAGATCATTCTATCCTGAAAACGGACTACCCAAAACTGCAAACTCCAAGCTTCGCGCAGTGAGGCGGAGCGATAACCCGGGCGCCTGACCAAGCAGCGCTCGCGCGCAGGTCCCCTCTTGGTCGGGTCCGCCCGGGTGTATGACCTAACGTGACTTCGTGCTAGTCGTCGGACAGCCTTTGATGTCCAGCGACGGCGCGATGCAGCGCACGGTCAGCTTGAGTCCGTTGACGGCCGTTTCAGTCGCACGCAACGTGCGATCGGCCGTCGCGTTAGGCACTCTCGATCCTGCCGGCAGCAGCGCCAGCTTTACGTCGAACGACACACCGAAGCGCCCGCGCACGCAACCGACGCCGGACGTGACCGGAAGCGCAACTTCACATGGCTGCGCGGCACCGAGGTTGATGTCGCTGAGCTTTACGGTCCCAGCCGTGCCGATCCACGTGGCGGTTGGCCCGCGCTCGGCGCGCTCGTAATACGCCGCATGAGCGCCGCGGAAGGGCGCGGTGCTGACGCTGATCGGACCCATGCTCGCCGGATGCAGCACGTTGCTGATGTTGTCCGGCGCGCTGATCATGATCACCTGCAGGACGTTCGTGACCTTGCGCCAGGCGATCAGCGTGCGCGTCGTTAGGCCGTCCGTGACGTTGGCGACACTGATCGTCGTGGCGTGCACGAACGCGTCGTACGTCTCGCGCCGGCCATTGTTGGCGACGACGAGCTGCGTCGGCGTCATGCCAGCCGCGATTGCGACGGCCGCCCATTCGAACTCGTTGCCGCGCGCGTTGTCGCCGTTTGCCGTCGACTCCTTCCCCAACCCGTCGAAGGTGCTCGCCAGCGGCGAATCCGACGCGGCCGTCGGCTCCTGCGGCGCATCGACGCACGCGGCGGCGAAAAGCGCCGCAAGCGCGACCGCTAGAAAGCGAACTGTCAGGCTCAGGCGAGGCGAGTGCATCTGCATTGTCTCCGTATCTTCGACACGGGCGCCGTAGGGTACCCTGACGCTCCGGTAACTCTAAGGCTTTGAACCGATTGCGCTCTGGAGCCTTCGAGCGAGGGGTCGTAAGAGTTTGACCGTGCGTGTCACCTGTCGTGCAGTCGCTCAGGTGACGGATTGCTTGTCGGACGGGGTCCAATCCTGAGGGCACCCTGGTGAGCAAACTGCGCCGCTTCTGTCTGTTGCTATCCGCGTTGGCTGGGGCCGGTTCTTGTGCCGGAGAAGGCCCAGAAGCAGCGGCACCACCGGTTTGCCCGGCTGTCCTTGGCATCACGAGCACGCCGGGCGCTGTCACGCTATCCGTCGGGGACACCGCGCGTTTCATCGCGAAAGTGCTCACCTATGGAGGTCGTCCGTGCACAGCAATTGAAGTCGACGGACCGTTCCAGTGGTCGGCAGGCGATCCCGCAATCGCCAGTGTGCATCCGGATTCGGGGCGGGCAATAGCCAAAGCGGCCGGCCAGACTACTGTCATCGTTCGCTGGCTCAACGACAAGAACTTCGTCGCGGGCTCTCAGGTCACGGTCACTCGTTAGGGATGCATCTGTGCACGCCGCGCCAAACGGCTGCCGATCGAATAGCGTACGTCAAATCGTTGCGAGCCACGGATTCCTCGTTAGGCACGCGGGGCATGGTCACGGACGATAGACCTTGAGGTGCTCGCGCAACGCCTTGAGCGCCCGTCCCATCTGAGTCTCCACGGTCTTGATCGAAATCCCCAGCGACTTCGCGATCTCGCCGTACGTCAGCCCGCCATCCCGACTCAGCATGAACACTTCGCGGCACCGCGGCGGCAGCCGATCGACCGCTGCTCGCACGGCCGACGCAAGCTCACTCTCAGTGACCGTTTCGTCACCTTCCTGCGTCTGCTCCTCGGTGATCGTCGTGCCTTCTTTCTCCAACCACTCATGCTCCAGCTTGCGACGCCTCAGATGATTGAGCGCCGTATTCCGCGCCGCGCGAAAGAGGTACGTCTTCACGGAATCGATCTCGCCTAGCGAGCCGCGGCGCGACCACAGCTTGAGAAAGAGATCCTGGACCAGCTCCTCCGCGATCTCGGTCGTCTTCACATAGCGGCGAACGAAGCCGACGAGCCCAGGGTAGTGCGCGCGGAAGATTGTCTCCAACGCGCGCTCGTCCCCGAGTCGCATCCGGCGAGCCAGCTCGGCGTCATTGAGAGGGCGCTCGGCGGCGGGGTCGGTTGGCGTTATGTGCATTCGGCTCGCTCGTGGCCCCCGTGGGCCCCCGTGGCCCGGCCGCCTCTGGGCGGCGGAGGTTAATATCAGTGGACTTCCCAGTGTAAGGGCGCGGCACTCATGGGAGTGTTTATAGGCATGTGGAGGGAGGGCATACCGCCCCTGAACAATGTCACAAATCATTGATTGGGATCGGCTTGCACGCTACGTAGCGCGCGAAAGCTCCGCCGCGGAGCGGGTCGAGGTCGAGCGTTGGCTCGCCGAGGACCCGACTCGTAAGGCATTGCTTCGCGAGCTCGAGCTGCGCTGGTCTGTTGCCGCGAATCCAGCGCCTGTCGATGTCGACAGCGCGTGGGCTCGCGTTTCATCTCGGCTAAATGATCGCTCGCCCACGATCTCCGAAGACGTCGTCTTGGGAGACGAAAACAGCGCGGTGCGCCCATTCACGGTGCGTCGCTTCGCGTTACCGATCGCCGCTGCTCTGTTGCTAGCGATTGGCGTGGCGTACTGGGGCATTACTCGCGACGCGGGCTCGAACGCAACGCTAGCGACGGCAACCGAATACGTCGTTCCGCGCGGCGGACCACAGCGCGCCGTGACATTGAGTGATAGCACCGAGGTTATTCTCGCGAGCGCATCACGTCTCGTCGTCGCGGCCGGCTATGGCTCCAACTCGCGTACCGTGGACCTCGAGGGTGAAGCGCTCTTCCGTGTGCGGCATGACGCGGCGCGGCCGTTCCGCGTCCGAGCTGGTAGCGTCGTCGCAGAAGACCTTGGTACGGAGTTCGTTGTGCGGCACTTGCTGACGACAGATCGCGGGCCCGTCCGCATCGCTGTGCGCGAGGGAATTGTCGCCGTCCGTTCCGGCGACGTCGCGAGCGCGCGCGATACGCTACGCGCCCGCGACGTAGCAATTACGTCCGACAGCGGCATCCTCGTTAGGCGCGACCAAGACCTCGACTCGTACTTCGCCTGGACGCGCGGTCAGCTGGTCTTCGATGATGCGCCGCTGAGCGATGTCGCCGCGGAGCTGTCGCGCTGGTTCGATCTGGACGTCGAAGTCGCCGACTCGACGATCGCGAACCGCACGTTGAATGTCACGCTCCTCACGACAACGCCAATCGAAGAGATCCTGCAGATCATAGGATCTTCCACCGACGTGAAGGTGGAGCGCCGCGGCCGAGTCGTTCGATTCACTGGCCCAGGCTACACGGGCGAGCTACCCGTTCGCACCGGTACAAGCCGCGAGGTTGCCGGGTGACGATGCGCCTTTGGCGCCCGCCGGCGCCGGGCACCGTGAGGCGCTGGCTCGTTTCGTTAGGCTTCCTCACCCTCGCTGCGGTTGACGCCCGGGCACAGGGCCGTCCGCCGCGGGACGACGTCGCGCGGGTCGCAGCCGAACCGCGCTCCGACGACGTGCTCGCTCGGCTGATCGACGTGCGTCTCAGCGACGTGCCACTGGAGGCAGCGTTGCGCGCCATCGCCAACGCCGGCCGCGTTAGGCTCTCGTATTCCGGCGACCTGCTTCCGCCGGGGCGCCGCGTCACTGTAGATCGTTCGCGCGCGAGCGTCGGCGACGTGCTGCGTGAAGTCCTGCGCGGCACGCCCTTCGAGCCCGTCACGACGCCAAGCGGGTATGTCGTCCTCGTACGCCTGCCGGGCGTGGACCTGGCCGATGTCAGCCGTTCCCCCGACTCGCTGTCGTCGCCTAACGACTCGATTACGGCGCTTCCCGCCCGCGAAGGGATAAAGCCGCAGCTCATGGACCGCGTTCTGGTGACGGGAACACCGGTCGCCGGGGCGTCGGGGCGCGGACTCGCTCATGCCGTCACCGTGCTCTCCTCGGAAGACATCGAGCGCCTGGGACCCACGTCGATGCAGGATCTCTTCCGCACCTCGATCCCTGGTGTCGTCGCGTGGAACCTCGGCGTCTCCGGGCCGCTGGCGCAGTTGGGCTCCGTGCGCGGCTCCAGCTCGTTCACGTCGACGTCGCTCAAGACGTACATCGATGGCGTGGAGCTGGCGAGCCCGTACCTGCTTTTCGCGATCGACCCCGCGAGCGTCGAACGCATCGAAGTGATCCGCGGTCCGCAAGGCTCCGCGCTTTACGGCTCCGATGCGATCAGCGGTGTCGTGCAGGTCGTTACTCGCAAGGGACGCACGGGCGGCGGGACGCCACAATTCGAGGGTTCGCTCTCTGGAGGGATTCAGGAGAGCCGCTTTCTCGACGGCTCCAGCATGTCGCAGAAGCACTCCGGACGGCTGAGTCTGGGCCAGCCGCTCGCCTCGTTAGGCTTGGGCGGCTCGCTGCATCAGGCTGACGGCGTCATCCCCGATGGATCGTCGGCGTATCGCAGCGGCTTCGCCGGAGGGCGTCGCTTCTTTGGGCCGCTGCGCTTCGACGGATTCGGTCGCTATGCTGACGTTCGCTTCACAGCGGCGAGCAATCCGCTGCTGCGGCCGAACTCGCTCAACGCTGCGGTGCGACCGCTCCTCACCGATCAGCGAATCGAGCACGAAACCTACGGCGCGACCTTGGACCATCAGATTCACGAGCGCTGGCGCCATTCGCTCGTCGTCGGGATCGATCGCAATGCCGGCGCCATCCCCGCGCAGCGCGAACGCGCGAACGTCGCGGATGCCTTGTTAGGCGCCACGCAGGAGCGTGTGAGCCGCACGTCGCTGCGCTACAGCACGTCCGTTCGGGCCGGCACTGATCTCTCGAACGCCACGTTCACGTTTGGCTTCGAGCGCAATGCGCTGGAGCGCGAGCGCTTTGGTTTCACGCAGACGGTCTCCGGCATCGGCAGTGGTCAAACGGCGCTGTACTTCGATCACGTGCACAACCACGGTGCGTTCGGACAGGTCAAGTTCGTCCCCGCGCCTGCCTGGCACCTCACCGCCGGATTGCGCGGGGAGCGCAACTCGTCCTTCGGACCCAAAGTCGGCACCGCGTGGTCGCCGATGCTTGGGGTTGCGCACACGCGGGAGATCGCCGGAGCGAGCGCGCTCAAGTTCCGCGCCGCGTACGGCAAGGGGATTCGCCCGCCGCCGCCCAGTGCGCGGCGTCGCATAACGACTGTGAACTTCCGGCAGATCGAGAACAATGAGCTGCGCCCCGAAGAGCAGAGCGGCATCGAGTACGGCGCTGAGTGGTACATGGGCGACAGGCTCTCGCTGTCGGTTACCGCGTATCGACAAAACGCGGACCAGCTGATTCAAGAAGTGCTCTCGCCGCCACGCCTCGAATTGAAGGCCCTGCAGTTTCAAAACGTGGGACGCATCGCAAACACAGGACTCGAGCTGGAGGGGACTGGTCGCTTCGGTTTCCTGCGCGCGTCGGCAACGATGGCGTGGACCGACAGCAAGGTCCGGCAGCTGTCCCGGACGTACACAGGCGACCTTCGTGTCGGCGACCAGGTCCCGGAAGTCCCGAGCTCCTCAGGACAGGGCTGGCTTTCTTATGACATCAACGCGGTGCGCCTAACAAGTGGCGCGACGTTCATCGGATCGTGGACAGGCTACGATTGGCTGGAATATTACAGCTCCGCGGCGGGAGTTTCGCCCTTGCGCGCGGCGTTCCGTAACTACTGGGTACGATATCCAGCGCTCATCAAGCCCTTCGCGATGCTAGAAGGTCGCGTGGCGCGTGACGCCGCGCTGTTCCTCCGCGTCGACAACTTGCTCAACAAGCAGCTGAACGAGCGCGATAACCTGCAGATCATGCCTGGGCGCTCAACAACTATCGGACTGAAAATCGGCCGCTAAGAACGAGGGGTTAGGGGTTGGGGGTTAGGGGTTAGCCCCGTATCGTTGTCGCGGTGCGGAACCCGAAGAACTCGCGCCGACAAACGGTTAGGTGACCCGGCTACGCTGGTTCCTCACCGCGCTGTCCTTCATCGCGGCCTTCGGCGTCTCGCTCTGGGTCATCAGCTCGGAAGTTTCCGCAGAAGGCACAGCGCTCGGACTCCCACTCCCGGCGCACTTCCTCGCGATCGCTGCGGTGGCATTGGAAACCCTCTGCCGCTCCGCCAAACTCTCCTTGAGCGCGCGGGCCATTGGTGAGCGCCTCGCGTTCGGCGCTGCGCTGCGCACTTCGTTAGGCGGCGACTTCGCGGCCGCGATCACTCCGGCGCGCAGCGGCGCCGAGCCGGCCCGATTCGTAATACTGACGGAGGCCGGTCTCAACGCCTCGCCGGCTCTCGTGATTCTCTTTCTCGAGCTGGCGCTGGAGCTGCTTTCGCTGGTGATCATCGCGATCGTCGCCGTGATCACGTTCCGCGGCGAGGGAGGCATGGTGCGTGCCGTGAGCGCGATGCTGGGCGGTTACGCAACGTTCGTCTTGGGACTTGGCGCTGTCGCCTACCTGCTCTCACGCGGCCGCACTGGTGGACCACCGCCGGACTGGGTGCGCTCGCTCAGGGTGAACGCGTTTGCCTGGCGCTGGGTACAGCGCGCGTTGCGACATACGCGCGTGAGCGTCGACAGCGTCCGCTCGGCGCACGTCGGCTGGCTACTCCTCGCGCTGCTGGCTTCGCTGGGACACATCGCGGCGCGCCTAACGATCCTCCCGGCAATCGTGCTGCTCTATCATCCGACTGTGGATGCCGCGCCGCTCGTGTTTTGGCCTCTGGCGCTCATTTATGGCGGCGCCGCCGTGCCCGCGCCGGCCGGAGGCGGGGTGATGGAAGTGGCCTTCAAGGCGGTGCTCGGCGATACGATCCCATCCGCGATCTTCGGCGCGGCGCTCATCTGGTGGCGCTTCTACACGTTCTACATCTACTTGCCGTTAGGCGCACTCGCGGCAGGGCACCTCGTCCTGCGCGCGATGCGCCGTGCGGAACGCGAACCGTCTGCTTAGCGGCGGCTTATTTCTCTTTGTGCTGTTCCGGTATGCGCTCGTATTCCAGTCCGCCACTTCCCGCAGCCCCAAACTTCGGCGCGACGATCCCGCCCGACTTCGTAAACGGAGGCTCGTGTTTCTCGAGCTCAACGTCGTCGTCGGCAGGCCGCGCGTCCGCGAGCTTCCCGTGCGACGCGTAGCGCGCCGGATTCGACTCGAACTGATCGCGACACTCCGGCGTGCAGAAGTAGTACGTCGTGCCTTCAAACACCGAGCGTGCAGGGGCCGTTTCGGAGTCCACAATCATTCCGCAGACCACATCTGTGACTTGTGCCATGTCTCACACCTCGTCTCGAGTCTTTCGCGATGTGAGAACGCAATGATCACGCCGCTCGTGTTGTCGTGTCCGCTTAAAAAAAGGGCTCTACTCAGAATTTCGGGATTTGGGATGACAGTGGGCTTGGCCGTCTCGTGCTACTGCGACGTTTTGAAAGAGCAACCGCTGTTCGGATAACGCGAATCGAGCGGATCGAACGGAGCGAGAGCCAGAAACACAGCAGAGCTCTTCACATGCGTTGGGCCAAGTACGCGTTGTTTATGTAAAAGAACAAAAGCGCGTCGGAAGTCGTGGGCCGCACCCTGTGAAGTGCTTTGGCAGCGACGAACCGAATCCGGTCCCATCCGCCATGTCTGCTCGATCCGAACAGGTTTTGACGTTCACGTTTTGAACAGAGGTCTTCCCCAAAAGACGAGGAACCCTTTGAACACTCCTCTGTCATCAAATCCCGAAATTCCCGGATGAACCAAAAAAAAGATTAGGGCGCGGCGCAGGGCTCCATGATCGCTGCGGTCGACACCCAACGAGTGTTGCTTCTTGCGAATCGCAGCGCCGTTCGACGGTCGCCATCGACAAACATGACCTCGAGCGAATCGCCGACGATGCGCCACGATTCTGCCCGCACGCTTCCAGCGATCGTGCGCGCGCGGCTCGCTGACAACTCGTTCGCGCGTGAGCGATCCACAAGCTCGCTCTCGAGTTGCACGCGCGTCGGCAGGGACGCGACGAGCGCTCGATCCTCGTCGCGCGCTTTGTCCCGAGCGATCGCGCGCACCGTGTAACAACCGCTGACGCTTTCCGCGGGCGATCTCGCCGCGCTGAGTCGCGCTCCTTCCTGACCCGCGACGACGCTCGATCGCTCAGCCTCACGCCGCAGTCCCTGCGCGTCACGCCTGTCTTGCTGCGAACGTGCCGCCGCACCCGTCGCGACGACTTGCTC
>DASYRX010000264.1:0-8035 GCA_036003845.1 Gemmatimonadaceae bacterium
TGCCGGCGGGCCGAGTGCCTTACGCGGGACTGTTACTGCAGGCGCAGGCGAAGGGGCTCGATCCGTTCACGATCGGATTGTTCGAGCTGCGGACCAGTCTAGAGCGCGCATCCGGAAGCGGATCGCGTTAGGCAATCGGCGAAAGCAACTGCGTCGATAGCGGCACCAGTTAAGAAGCAGAAGCGTTAAACAGAGCCCTATGCGCGTGCGTAAAGGTCGTCAACCGCGTGAAACTGTTTAACGGCGTTGACGAGCTTGACGCTCGCGCGTTAGGCGCTGTTTAACGATGTTATCGCTTAACTCGTGCCGCAGTCGACGCTCGGGAGTGCTGCGGGGCTCTACCGTCCGTCA
This sequence comes from Gemmatimonadaceae bacterium, assembly GCA_036003845.1. Taxonomy (GTDB): domain Bacteria; phylum Gemmatimonadota; class Gemmatimonadetes; order Gemmatimonadales; family Gemmatimonadaceae; genus DASYRX01. The sequence continues at coordinate 352 of DASYRX010000264.1, forward strand.
GTAGCCAAGCGCGGCCGGTCCCCGCCCTGGGCCAAGTCCCAGCTCACCTGGTGCACGAGCCGAGTGATCTTCTCCATCTTCGGATAATTGATCTTCTCGGGGTCGTCGTAGATCGTGTGATAATCGGGATGTAGCCCGGTGTGGAACCAGATCCCCGGCACGCCGCGCTGAATGAACGGCCAGTGATCGCTACGGCGAATGAGGTTGGAAAGGTTGTTGTCGTAGTTCTTCTTGAGCATGAGGCCGTACGCGCCGTTTGCTTTTTCAACAGCGCTCGTGAGCGTCGGACTACGGGTCCAGCCTAACAACGTCACCGAATTGTTGTTGGACTCCGCGGTTTGCGGCGGCAGGCCCCGGAAGCGCGCTCCTCCTCCATCCGGCACTTCTTCGTTGCGGCCGATCATGTCCATGTTCAGCACCGCGACGATCTGCGGCAGCGGGAAGAGCGGCGCCTCTGTGAATGCCCAGGCGCCTAACAAGCCGCGCTCTTCCGAGTTGAAGGCTGCGAACAGTATCGAGCGCTTGGGACGGCGTCCTTCCTTGGCGCCCATCGCGTACGCCTCGGCGATCGCGACCAGACCAACAGTACCCGAGCCGTTGTCATCCGCTCCGTTCCAGATCTGATCGCCGAGCGCACCGTCGTGGTCAGGATGGCCGCTGATGATGATCCATTGGTTCTTGAGCGTTGGGTCGCTCCCTTCGAGCATCGCGACGACGTTGCGATCGCGAACCACACTGCGCTTCACGTTCGTGCTGAGCGTCGCGGTGATCCCGGTGAGAGGGATAGCCGCATTGCCACGGCGGTTGTCGGCAGCTCGGGACAGCTCGCTGAGGGATTTCCCTGAACCACGGACGAGAGCCTCGGCCAGCGCGACGGACACCTGACCGCTGGGAATGCGCACGCGATCGGCCCAAGCACCTAACAAGTAGCGTTCGATGCGCGGCGGTTGCGCCGGCCAGTAGAAGCGCGCGGCGCCATCGAAGTTCTCAGGGCCGGGATGCGCGTGCACATCGGAAACGAAGAGCACGCCGGCAGCTCCTTTCTCTTGCGCGGCCAGCGTTTTCTTGAGCTGGTTAGCGTACTCCGAAGTGACGAGACCGTCGAAACGACTCGTGGAATCGTTCTCGCCCGGCTCGTGATCCAGCACGAGCAGGATCTTCCCTTTCACGTCCCCGGCGAGATCGTCGTAGCCTAACGTGGGTGCACTGATGCCGTAGCCGGCGAAGACGACCGGCGCCGAGACTCGGCCGGAGACGCTGTGGCGATGCGGGTAGAAGTCACTGCCGACGCTGTAGCGAGTGAGCGCCCCGTCGGTTGCGATGGCGAGCTCGTTGCCGTCTCCTAACGTGGCCGTGACGAGGTTGTACGGCTGGTAGTACGAGCCGCCGGCGCCGGCGCCTTTGAGCCCGAAGGCCTCGAAGCGGGAGGCTACCCACTCGAGCGCCAGATTGTTTTCCGGCGTGTTGGTAAGGCGGCCGCGGAAGCTGTCGCCGCCAAGGAACATGAGATCGGCGCGGAGTTTGGCCGCCGTGATTGCGTCGTTATGCGGGGCCGGCTCTTGTGACCGAAGGCCTGTTGCGAAAAGAGTGACTGCCAGACACGAGGCACGGAGCGCGAGGCGTGACATAGGACCGCCGGTTACGGGTGTCGATAACGTACGAACGACTTGCGCTCGAGGCTATGCCGTCCCGATTCCGTAAAGCTGTTGAGCGTTGCCGCCCAGGACACGCGCCGTGTCGGCGGGGTTGAGTCCAATCGCCGCAATGCTCTCCCGCATTTTGGACATGCTGCTGATGAGATGCGGATAGTCACTGCCGGCGAGCAGCTGGCTCGCTCCGGCGAAGTCTACCGCGAGCCGAAGGGCTTTGGGATCGAAGTTGACCGTATCATAGAAGAACTTCTTGAGGTACTCGCTAGGCAGGCGGTCGATGTGCACGCGGTTTTCCGGATATGCTTCGAATCCGCGATCGAGCCGCTCGGCGAGATACGGAATCGCACCGCCTAAGTGGCCCAGGATCCAACGGATGCGCGGATTGCGCTCCACGACGCCGCTAAAGACCAATCCCGCTGCCGCAAGCGTGGTGTCGAACATGAAGCCGACGAGCGGCATGAGCCAATACTCCTGCATTGCCTCGACGCCGGCGGGGTAATTGGGATGAATGTGAACGATCGCCCCGGCATCGTTCGCGCGTTCCCAGAGCGGCCAGTAGCGTTCATCGTGCAGTGCCACACCACTCACGTTGCCGTACACCATGACGCCCTTGAAGCCTAACGACATGGCTCGATCGCATTCCTCGAGCGATGCCTTTGGATTGTTCAATGGCAGCGTGGCGAGAGCGGTGAAATGGTTCGGGCGCTCCGATTTGATCTGCGCGAGTGCGTCATTGACGAGGCTCGCGTGGTGTGCCGAGCGCTCGGGCGCCTCCATCGTCGTGCCTGGCGCGGTGAGCGTGATGACCTGCATGTCCACCCCCGCCGCGGCAATCGCACGCTCGCGATAGGCGATGTCGCGATGACCGCGGACCGCGAAGTTCTTGTCTCCAGGAGAAACAAGAACCGGATTCCCTTCCCCGTCCTCCTCGACCGTTATGACGCTGGGACCCTTCCGCAGCGCATCGATGAAAGCAGGGGGATAGTAATGATTGTGGACGTCGATTATCACGAGATCTTAGGTCAGAGGTCTGAGGTCCGAGGTCCGAGCAATCGGCCGCTGCGTCGCGTCCACAAGATATAGATCGGCCACCCGACTGCGACGAGCGCAAGCCCGATCATTGCGTCCTTCGGCTGGGAGCGCACGGTGTTGATGACGATTGCGAAGGACGAAATCGCAAAGATGATGGGTAGGAGCGGAGCTCCGCGCATGGAGTATTGTCGCGTTAGGTCAGAGCGCCGACGGAGCAGGATCATTCCAATTGCAAGCAAACCGAAGAAGAGCCATTCGGTGTAGACGACCCTGGTAAAGAGCGCGCGAAACGTACCAGTCGCCACGAGGATCGACGACCAGATTGCCTGAAGAATGATCGCGCGATGCGGCGTTCCATACCGCGGATGCAGCTCGCCAAGCCAGCTGAAGAGGAGTTTGTCCTGAGCCATCGCGTAGTAAACGCGCGGGCCGGTCAGAATGATGCCCGTTAGGCCGCCGAACGTGGAGAAGATCACGATCGCCGACATAACGCCGGCTCCGCCCGAGCCGAGTAGCACATCGGCGAGATCGGCTGCAACGCGCGTGGAGCTGGCGACCTTGTCCAGCGGGAGGACGTAGAGATACACCGCGTTCATCGCCATGTAGGCAGCCGTCACTGCGAGCGTGCCGATGATGAGCGCACGCGGAATTGTCCTGGCCGGGTCGACAGTCTCCTCGGAGCTGTATGTGACCATATGCCAGCCGCCGTAGGTAAAGAGTCCCGCGACCATAGCGCGAAGAAATCCACCTAACGTTTCGCCCTGTGTTGTCGCGGAGCCAACGAAGTGCTGCTCGACTCTGCCGCCCAGCAGGAATCCAATGAACACGATTAGCAGAACCGCGAGAACCTTTCCTGCGGTGAACAACGTTTGCAGTCGCGCTCCATGCTGAACGCCGATGTAGTTCACAACTGAGAGAACGAGAATCACGCCAATCGCCACAATTCTGCCGCCCGCAGTGCCTAGCGGGACGAAGAAGCCCACATAACGCGCGAAGACTGTCGCGATTGCGGCGATAATCCCCGAGTGCATCGTGAGCAGCATCGCCCAGCCCCAGAGGAAGCCGAGCGCCGGATGAAGTGCTTCGCTGAGATACACGTACACGCCGCCGGTTCGGGTGAACGTAGACGCCAGCTCGGCGCAGACGAGCGATCCGATGAGCGTGAGGGCTCCGGCGAAAAGCCAGACGAGCAGAACGGCCTGCACGGAGTGAACCTGCGTCGTGACTTCCGACGGCTGCACGAATATCGATGCACCGATGATCGTACCGACGACCAATGCGGTCGCGTGCGGAAGGCGCATGGCGCGCCGTAGCGTAGCCATCATCGGGGTTTGTGTAGACTGTCTATCGTGCGTCCCTCGATAATCATCCAAAGTTATGTTTCGCGGCTAGTCCCATAACGGCGTCGACCGCGGCACAAGTTAAGCGATGACATCGTTAAACAGGGCCTAACGCGTGAGCGTAAAGGTCGTCAACGCCGTCAAACAGTTTCACGCGGTTGACGACCTTAACGCCAGCGCATAAGGCACTGTTTAACGTTTCTGCTTCTTAACTCGTGCCGCGGTCGACGCTCTGAAACGGTGCAGCTATCGCGCAACGTATTTAGGTCATGGGGCGCAGAGCACGACCGGCGCGTTTGTCCATGCGCTGGCCGTCGCGCAACTGGATCGCACCGTTGAGCACGACGCACGCGATACCATCGGGGTATTGAAACGGCTGATCGAAGGTCGCGCGATCGATAATGCGCGCCGGATCGAAGACAACGACATCAGCCGCGAGACCCCGCGTTAGGCGCCCGCGATCGCGCAGCTGAACGCGCGAGGCTGGAAAGGCAGACATCTTGCTGATCGCCTGCGGCAGTGTCAGCGCCTTGCGCTCGCGCACATACTTGCCGAGCACGCGCGGAAAGGTGCCGAGTCCGCGTGGGTGTGGGAATCCGCGACGAGCTGGGCCTTCTATGGCAAAGGCGCCGCCATCCGAGCACACCATCCCTAGCGGATGCGCGAGGATGCGCTCCAAGTTCTCCTCGCTCATGGCAAAGCCGACCATGTTGACGCTCCCACGATTGCGCTGCAGCAGTGCGACGGCGACGTCATACGGATCCTTGCCTAACGACTGCGCGTATCTGCCAAGGCGTTCTCCCTCCGCCGCACGATCTTCGTCCGATCCCACCCCGGACACCTGAACGTTGTCCCAGCCCCCAATGAGCTCGACCTTCGCGAGCGTTTCGGCCTTGATGCGTGGGGCGACTGAGCCGCTATCGAGCCGCGCCAGGAACGCCGCTGTTCCGCCGTCGCGACTCCAAACGGGGAAGAGGTTCGTTAGGCCCGTCTGATAGGCGATGTACGGATAGCGGTCGAACGCCACGTCGAGACCTTCTTTGCGGGCCGCGTCGATGCGCTGGAACACGGTGTCGAGCTTGCTCCAGTTGCGCGGACCCTGCGTCTTGAGATGCGAAATCTGGAGCGGACAGCGCGCGCCGCGAGCCACGGCGATCGACTCATCGATCGAGTCCAGGAGGCGATCGTCCTCGTTGCGCATGTGCGTCGCGTAAGGCAGCCCGCGCGCAGCCAATGGTTTGCACAGCGCGATCAACTCGGCCTGCGACGCGAATGCGCCCGGCGTGTACTCCAACCCTGACGATGCTCCGCACGCGCCTTCGGCGAGCGCGCGCTCGACGAGGGCCGTCATGCGCTGCAGCTCGGACGCCGTTGCCGGCCGATTGTTCGCGCCGACAATAGTACCTCGGACGGAGCCCAGACCTATCATCGACGCGATGTTCACGGACGGCTGCGCGCTGTCGATTGACTTGAAGAGCGCGGTGAAGGAGTCGTAGCCTCGATCTTCGTCACTTGGGCCGCGCGATGCGCCCGTCGCTTGCGACGAACCGTCCTGGCCGACAACGATGGTTGTGATGCCTTGCCTGACGAGCGACTCGAGACGAGGATCCGCCGAGAGCGAGCTGTCGCCGTGCGAATGGATGTCGATGAAACCCGGAGCGACAGCTGAACCTCGGGCGTCGATCTCTTCCGTGCCGCGCTCGGCGATCTTTGCTGCGATCTGTGCGATGCGGGTGCCGCTAATCGCTACGTCGGCCTCGCGTCCAGGTGCTCCAGTGCCGTCAAAGACGGTTCCGCCTCGAATGACCAGATCGTGCGCCGCCCGCCGTCCGTGTGATTTGACAGGGCGGGCGCCTAACGCGAACGACGCGGCCGCCGCTGCCGCGCCCGTAAGGAACGAGCGCCTACTTGAAGTCAAAGCTCGCCGCCGTCGCCGACCTGATCTTCCCCTTGACCAGCTCCACGCCGTACGGCAGACGCGGGTTCACCTTGAAGACGCCGCTCGAGCGCGCCGGCTGCCTGCTCGCCGGCGGGCCGTAGCCGTAGTCGTCCGCTAGTCCGTCATTGCTGACGGTTCCGACTTCTGCCATCGCGCGTAGGACGCCAGCGCGGCTCAGATCGCCTAACGCGACCGCTTTTTCGAGAACAGCGTGGATCGCTCGGCCCTGCAAATACCCGAACTCGAAAAAGAAATCGGGTTTTTGCTGCGGCTTGTATTTGGCCATGTCGGCGACCATGGTCACCATCCCGGCGACCGTTGTGTCACCCCACTGCGGCCCATCCATCGCGATCCAGAGGTGCTGCTCCATGTATGGAGCCGCGGGTGAATTGGCGAGCGCGCCAAGCCAACCCGGAGAGAGCATTATCCAGCGCGGCTTGAAATCGAGCTGCGATGCCGCGCCCATGATCTTGCCGGTCTCGCTAGGCAGGGAGACGAGCAGTACTGCATCGCAATGCGCGTTCTTGAGCTGCGTCACCTGTGCGACGAACTCCTGATCGCCTTGCTTGAAGCGCGCCTGCGAGGCGACCGGGAAGCCGAGTGCCGCAGAAGCGGCAGCGAGTCCTTCGAGACCTGCTTCGCCGTAGCCTGTCGCGAGAGCCATCGAGCAGATCGTCTTGCCGCGACCGCCCGCCTCGTTGATGTAGTAGTCGAGTGCGTTGATCGCGAGAACCTGATACGGCGCGCCGATCGGAACGAGGTTCGGCTGCGCGATCCACTCGGCATCCAACGTCGCAGGACTGGCAACGATCGAGTCCTCGTTAAGCAGCGGCAGCAATCCGTGCACGTGATCGGTGCCGAGCAACTGCACGAAGAGGACGACTTGATCCTTGATCTTGTTGTACTTCTGTACCGACGATGACGGATTCGCGTACGTGATGTCTTCTTGAATGACCTTGACGGGATACTTGCCGGCGACGCCACCACGGTCGTTCAACGATGCGAAGTACGCTTCGTTGCCTGACGTGAGCGGAATACCGATGACGGCAACGGCATCGCTCATCGGCGTGAGCACACCGACGCTGATCGTGTCGCCGTCGAAGCCGGCTGCAGCCGAGAGGCCACCGCCGCCCTTGGAATCGGCACCACTGCATGCCATTGCGAGAAGAGAGGCGCCTAGCGCCAAGGCCCGACTACGAATCATGGCGACAATCCGGTTATCCAGGTGAGGTATGAACGCTTAGGATATGGCTTCGGTGAATCTGTTTATCAACGGTCGCGGTCTCAGACGCTTCGAAGCCAACGGCAACTGCGTCGACTGCGGCACGAGTAAAGCGATAACATCGCTAAACAGTCCGTAGCGCGCGGGCGTGAATCTCGTCAACGCCGTTAAACAGTTTCTCGCAGTTGACGACCTTAACGCCCGCGATCAGCGCACCGTTTAACGCTTCTGCTTCTTAACCGGTGCCGCCGTCGACGCTGGTCCGCGTTAATTGTGCGACCATGCTTTCTTATGGCCCGATCAATACGAGAACGGCCACATCGTAAAGTACAATTTCGTCCTCCGCCATATCTCGGCCAGCCCGCGGGGCTCGAAGACGAGAAAGACGATGATCAATACTCCAAATAGCAGCTGATTGAGGCCGAAAACCGTGATCCCGCCCGCACTCCCCGCGCTGCGCGAAACGAACGGCAAGAATCCGCTCAGCGTCTCCACGAGC
>DASYRX010000265.1:0-2693 GCA_036003845.1 Gemmatimonadaceae bacterium
CCCCTCCCAGGCAGTCGTTGCCGTTGAGTCGCCGAGCTGAGTCGGGCGATCCGTTTCCGTCCATTGCAGCCGCCATGTCTGAGCGGCCCCGCCGTCCGCAATCTGTTTCCGGCCGGCGCTCGCGTCGGGCACTTTGAGGGCGCTCGTCACCTCGACTTCGCGCGTGAGGCGCATCCCGAGCACGCGGGGGTCGTGGGTCGGATCGCTGAGGTAGGCATTCAGGAATCCAGCTGCCTCGGGTGTTGCGAAGGCGTAGCCATGACGCAGGAGCGCTGCTTGCGCGCTGACCGCCGCCGGGGGCAGGACGGTTCGTACGGACCGGATGAAATCCGCGAGTTGCGACGCAACGAGCGTCGCGTCCGGATCGCGCATGGGGCTGGCCGGCCCGACCGCGTCGACGCGGCCAAGCTGATCGACGCGCACCACGTAGGGCACGACCCGCGCTGCTCTGGCAAGCCCAATGATGGCCACAGCCTCGAGCGCCACCGCCCCGGCGAGCACGAACGCAGCGAGCTGCCAGTTGCGCTTGCCACGCGCCAGGTCGCCAAAGGCGCTCGCGAACTCGCGGCGCGCGTTCTCAACGATGTCGTTACCGCGACGGGAGTCAGGAGCGACGGCTTCCCGGGTGGGGGGTACGAGCGGTCGGTCCATGCGGCCTCTCCTTCAGTGTCCGTTCAACTGAGCGCCCGAAGCGCATGCGTGATGCCGACGCTCGGCCGTCCCGCGAGGCGCGCCGCAACGATGTTCGGCACGGAGATTGTCAGGATCGCGAAGATCAGCGCGCCGCCTACGACCTGGAAAAACGGGCTGGCGGACCCGAACAGCTCACTGCTCCGGATCAGCTCGGGCCAGCTGCGGGCGATCTCGGTCCCGATGCCGACCACGAGATACAGGAAGAAGATCTTGATGCCGAGGTGGAAGGCGTACGCGATCAGGTTCTCGGCAAAGGACGCCGTGCCACGGAAGGCGGCGAAGCCGAGGAACAGCACCCCGCCGCCGAGCACGACGTAGCTCTCGATAATCACGAGGGTGAGCTGTGCCGCCACCACCATGAAACACAGCGCGAGCAGAAAGGCGCTCAGCGCGGCGAAGATGGCCATGGCGGGGTCTTGCAGGATCACGCCGAAGCGCAGCGTACGGAGGACGGTCATCGCGTTCTCGCGTCCGATGTCGATGATGTCAGACGGGCTCACGGTGGCCGACTGGCCGATGGCCCGCTCGCCGGCGGCCGCGAAGCCGTTCACGATCGGCGGAATCCAGTACTGGAAGCTGGTGATGAGCGCGAGCAGGAACGCGACAAGCGTGAACTTGAGCAGGAACTTGGCGGCCATGTCGTCGAGGCTCTCACGCCGCAACGCCCATACGGCGCCCGAAACCGCGAACTCGATGCCGGCGAGCAACACGAAGAGGCGCTGTGCGATCGGCACGAGTCGCGCCAGCCAGCCGCGCGCCGCGTTCCGGTAGCTATCCCGAAGAGCATCGAGCACGGGCGCGTCCTGGGTCGGGCTCTGCGCCAGGAGAGGTACAGTGCAGAGCACCAGCGTCACCAGAGATGCAAGGAGCGCGATGCCGCACCAGCGCCTCGCCATGCTGTCCGCTCCCGCATTGGTCACGGGGTCACCCGAAGTGAGATCGGCTGACTCCGGCGAGCAGGAGTACTAAGCGCCGCGAGGCGATCTTCGATCGTCGCCGCCTGCTGTGCCTCGGTGTTCACGCGATTGGCGTAGTAGACGGCTTGCATCGAGGCCTGCGCCATCAGCGCCTGGCGCAGCAGCATCAGCTCCTCCGCGGTGAACACGCTCGCAGTGCTTTGGAGCTCAAGGGCCGCTTCGTGACCCTGCACCGTCGCGACGCGGCCCTTCATCTGCGTGATCCGGTCGAGGCCGTCGTTGAAGACCTGAGCTTGCGCGCGCGCTGCGGCGAGGACGGCGCCCATCGTGGCGACGGTCCGCTCAGCTTGCGCGCGACGCTCGGTCGGCCAGTCCCGGAACGTGCGACCGACCGGGAACGTGGCCTGGAACTGTTGGTCCAGGTTCTCCAGGCGATAGGAGAGTGCGCGGCCGTCAGCCATGAGCCCGTCGAGCCGCGCGACGGTCTGCCGGATGTCTCGCCACGGAGGATTCGGCAGCTTCCGCATTGAATTGAGCTGCTGCTGGAGCTGCTGCTTCTGCATTGCGATCTGCTCGAGACGCCGCGCGTAGTGGAGAACGTTCCGAGCCAAGTTCGACGGGTCCAGCACGATGCCGCCGAATCCGAACTGCGCGTGCACCGTGGCTGGCGCGAGCAGGGCCACGGCCATGAGGAACGCGGCACGGACGAGTCTATGGGGTGCCTTCATCATAGGAGCCTCCAGGCGGCGTGAGGAAGTGTGACGCGAGGGCAGGATTTGGCGCGGGTGCGTCCGTCGATGCAGCACGTGCGGCGATGAGCGCGCGGAGATGTTCCGCCCAACGGGCGTGCCCCAGCGAATCGAGCCACGCGATGGGCCACGCAGACTCATGCGTCTTGGCGAGGGCTTCGACGGCGCGACGGGTTTCGTCGATGGTCGCGCCCGGGAGACCGGCCAGAAAAGCCAGGGCCGCCGGGCCGAGACCGAGCTCGAACAGGCGACTCCCGCGGGGTGACTTGAAGTAGTAGTGCCGCTTCGGCACCGCCTGCGCGATGAGCGAGACTTCCCGCGCGTTGAGCCCGAG
>DASYRX010000266.1:0-15989 GCA_036003845.1 Gemmatimonadaceae bacterium
GCCGTCGTTCGACTCGAAGCCGTCCATCTCGACGAGCAGCTGGTTGAGCGTCTGCTCACGCTCATCGTGACCGCCGCCTAAGCCGGCACCGCGGTGACGGCCCACGGCGTCGATTTCATCGATGAAGATGATGCACGGCGCGTGCGCTTTGCCTTGCTCGAACAGGTCGCGCACTCGTGAGGCACCGACGCCGACGAACATCTCCACGAAATCGGAACCCGACATCGAGAAGAATGGACGTCCAGCTTCACCGGCGACTGCCTTTGCGAGCAGCGTCTTACCAGTGCCCGGCGGGCCGACGAGCAGAGCGCCCTTGGGAAGTCGTCCGCCTAACTTGGTGAACTTCTGCGGGTCCTTCAGGAATTCGATGATCTCCTGAAGCTCCACCTTCGCCTCGTCGCAACCGGCGACGTCTGCGAACGTGATCTTTGGCGTGTCTCCAGTGAGCAGCTTCGCCTTGCTCTTGCCGAAGGAGAACGCTTTCGCTCCGCCAGCCTGCATTTGCCTGAAGAGGAAGATCCAGAAGGCGATCAGCAGGAAGTACGGCAAGAACTGGAAGATCGCCGCACCGATCGAAATGCGCGGTTCCTGCGCGTCGATCACGACGCCCTTCTCGATCAACTTATCGACGTCCTTCGGATTGTCGGCCACGGGCAGCCTAACGCTGAATCGCTTCACCTCGCGCGTGCCGACCATGATCTTGTCGCGAAACTCTCCAGCAACAGCGCGACCGTTCTGCACGGTCGCCTTGATCACGTTGCCGCGCTCGAGCTCGCGCAGGTACTGCGTGTAATTGATGGACGCCGAAGCGTCTCCGCGCGCGTTGGAGAACTGGATGACCGCGACGGGAATGAGGATCACCAGAATCCAAAACGACAGCGTCTTGGAGAAGCGGCTCCAGTTGAACGACCGTTTGGGAGGCGTGGGTGCCATGTAGAATCGCTATGACTTCAAGCTGGCAATGTACGGTAGGTGTCGGAAATTCTCTGCGTGGTCGAGCCCGTAACCTACAAGGAATTCGTTCGGTGCATCGAATCCTACGAACTTCGTCGGATGCGAGAGGTGCTCAGCAATGTGCTTGTGAAGAAAAGCGCAAATCTCCAGCGAGCGTGGGCTTCGAGCGGACAACAACTGCATCAAATGATTGAGCGTTCTACCCGAATCGACAACGTCCTCTACTAAAAGGATGTGCTTCCCCTGCAAGACCGTCTCCGGATCATACACCAGACGCACGTTTCCGGATGAAACCACCGCGTCCCCATAGCTCGCTGCCACCAGAAAATCCACGTGCAGGGGTCGCTTGATACTACGTACCAAATCACTCAAAAAGATGAAGCTGCCCTTCAATAAGCCAAGGACGAGAAGCTCTCCGTCCGGATACGAAGACGTAATCTGATCGCCGAGTTCACGCACACGCTCTGCTATCACCGTCTCGGTGTAGACGATCCGCCTGACGGCGCGACCATCGAGTCTGGGATCAGCCGGCGCGTCGTTCACAGATCATATACGTCAGTTGGCGGCCAAGATGTTCGCTCGGTGCCGGCGGGAGACAAATGCCCGGGACCCAAACCACTCCGTACTCCCCGACGACCACTGGCCAGCTCTTCCGTTCGCTCAGGGGGATTGCAAGCTCACTGAAGTAGCGCTTCACGCGCCTTGGCGCGGATTGGCCGCTCGCCTGAACTCGGTCGCCCGGCATCCATGTGCGCACACGCAGGTAGCCAGGGCGTTCCACCGCAGCGGCCCAGCTACTGCCGCTACGAGCCACGTGCGTCCTGAAGGCGCGCGCAGAGACACGACGAATGCGCCACACACCGAATTCGACCGTTGAGCCAAGCTCCACGGTTGCCGGCGTCGGACGTTCGCCGCGCTTTACGAGGATTGTCTCGGCGGTGCGTTCCAAGGTGATCCCACCACCGCACTGAGCCCGCTGACCCGGATGCGACCGCTCCGAAAACTCGCGCGCTCGAATCACGCCGCGTCGATCGAGCGGAACCCCCAGATGGGCCACGAAAGCTGGCCAGAGCAGAGCGAGTGACTCCGGCACCAAGCCACCGAGCGCAGGAACGGATACCTCCACCTGATCAGGCCCGCTGGCGACAAGAAAACGTCGAGCGAGGCGCTCGGTCTCACGGCGCACACGCGCAGCGCGCTTCGACAGCGTGACAATCTCTCGCTCGAAGCTCGGCCTCACGGCGCGGATCGCGGGAAGCATGTCGAGCCGCACACGGTTTCGCAGAAAGTCGCGCGATGAGTTGGTTGGATCGTCTACGAACTCGATCGCGTGTGCTCGGGCGTAACGCTCGATGGCGACGCGCGTCACGCCCAACAGGGGCCGCACGATCGCGCTCGCGGCGTAAAGCCCGGCCAGGCCACGCGCGCTCGCGCCGCGCAGCAAACGCATAACGACGGTTTCGATCTGATCGTCGCGCGAATGCGCCGTCACGATCGTCGCGCCGCGACGCGCTGCGACTGATCGCAGGAAACTCCAGCGCATCTCACGCCATTCGGCTTCGCTGCTGCCAACGGTGCGCGCACGACCCGAGACGACGTCGATGCCACGAGCGCGAGCCGTCGCCCTAACGAGTCGCGCTGCGCGCGTCGCGTGCGGACCGGTGCCGTGGTCGAAGGTCGCAACTACGCAGCGCCGCCTCACACTGCGTGAACGCGCCGCGAGGTGCAGCAACGCCATTGAGTCGACACCACCCGAGACAGCCAGCAGGATCGGGCCGCGGACGCGCGAGAGATTGCGGCCGACACTCTGGGTCAGGAGCTGCGGCGACTGCGTCGTCGGCATGCGTCGCAATGTAATCGTCGCGGGCTGGCCCGAGGACTTAGCGCTTCCTAGCGCCGTCGAGATACTCCAGTTTGCAACGCGTTGGAACGGCGCTAGCTTCTCTGCAGATTTCGACCTCAAAGAGGAACTGGACGTGGAGACGCATGGTCCGCTCGGCACGTTGTGGGTTGGTCTCGGGCTTGGCGCGTACTTCCTGGCGCTGACGTGGATGAACCTTCTGCTCGGCCACATGCTGACGCCGCTCTTCCTCATTCCGATTACTTGGCTTCAGGAAGCTCTGCAGCAGCGGAAGCGTAAGGCGAAGTGACACAACGGCGCTTCGGCGCCCGTAGTCATGCCTGTGGGACGGAGCGGGGACTCCGTCCCTTCGTCGTTTCGGCCCTCCCTCACTTTGTCGGAGCCTAACGGTCATGGGTATCATCGTCTTGCTGGTCGTACTCGCGATCTTCGTCTTTTGGGGAGTCGCGTCGTACAATGGGCTAATCGCGCTCAAGAATCAGGTTGAGAACGCGTGGAAGCAGATCGACGTGCAGCTCAAACGGCGTCATGATCTGATCCCAAACCTCGTGAACACTGTGAAAGGCGCGATGAATTTCGAGCGGCAAACGCTCGAAGCCGTTATCGAAGCGAGGAACAAGGCGATCTCAGTCGGTGCGTCCAACGCCGGCGTTGCAGCGACTGCTCAGGCGGAATCACAGCTGACCGGAGCGCTGCATCGGTTGCTCGCGGTCGTCGAAGCGTATCCCCAGCTCAAAGCAACCGAGAACGTCGGTCAGCTTCAGGAAGAACTGACGACGACTGAAAATAAGATCGCGTTCGCGCGGCAGCTCTATAACGACGTCGCTACGCAGTACAACACGAAGCAGCGTCAGATTCCCACGGTGTTCGTCGCGGGCTTTGCCGGTGCCAGTCCCGTGGAGTTGTGGGAAATCACGGACGAGGCCGAGCGCGCTGTTCCGAAGGTGGAGCTGAGTTAGTTGCGACGGGGTCAGACTCCGTCATTGCGACTGCTCGGCATAAGAGATCTCCGGAACAATGGAGTCTGATCCCGTTGCAACCTAACGTCGATTACTCCGAGCCCGTCGATCTTTTTTCGCAGCAGACACGAAACCGGCGGCGATCTGCCTGGCTCGTTGTCGGTTTCGTGCTCTTCTTCGCCTGGTTGGGATTCGGCGGCGATTATATCGCCTATCTGTACACGAAGGGCGGAGAGCCTGAGCGGTATCACCATGTCATTCCGTGGTTGGGCGTAGTCCTTACTCTGATCGGCGCGGGCATCGCGATGCACGCCTGGCGCTCGGGGCCGAACGACGTCCTCAAATCGACCGGTGCGCGCGAGATTATCGATCCACAGAATGATGTGGAGCAGCAGTACGTGAACGTCGTGCAGGAGATGGCCATTGCGAGCGGGCTTCCCAATCCGCGCATCTGGATTGTCGACGATCCCGACCCTAACGCGTTCGCGACGGGTCGCGACGAGGGCAACGCTCACATCGCCGTAACCGAGGGATTGCTTCTCACCGTAGATCGCTCGGAGCTACAAGCGGTCGTCGCGCACGAGCTGGGTCACGTCAAGAACCTCGACGTGCGACTGATGACGCTCCTCGCCGCACTCGTTGGAACGATCGTGCTCGTGTCGGATGGTCTGTGGCGGGTGCTTTTTCGCTCTGGCGTCGGCGGAGGCGGACGGCGCACCAGCAAGAAAGGGGGCAACCCAGTCGCGCTTGTTCTGCTCGTCGTGTGGATTGTGAGTTGGATCCTGGCGCCGATCATCGTGCGGTTCCTGGCGCTGTCAGTCAGCCGGCAGCGCGAGTATTTGGCTGACGCGATGAGCGCACAGTTCACGCGCAATCCGCTCGCACTCGCCAGCGCACTGGAGAAAATCGAGCACGCCGCTGAGCCGACGAAGCAGATCAAACGTGGGACTGCGCACCTGTGCATCGCCGACCCGTTAGGGCGTCGCGCGAACATGAGTGAGGGTTGGTTCGCGCAGCGTTTTGGCACCCATCCGCCGATGGCGATGCGCGTGGCGCGGCTCAAGGCGATGGGCTATCGCTCGCTCAAGGCGACGGGCTGACATGGGGTGCGGGCGCTGGCGGCGAGCGCTCTGGCTCGCCGGATGCGCACTGGCGTTAGGCAGGCCGCGGACCGGCAGCGCGCAGAGCATCACACAGCCCGCGCAGCCGTGGCGCACACTGACTACCGAGCACTTCGTCTTCCACACACCTGCCAAGCTCGAGGCGTGGACGCGGCACGTCGCGTCGCGCATGGAGAGCTACGCCGCAGCGGTCACCTCATTCGTGGGCAACGCGCCGAAGGGGCGAGTGACGGTGCTGGTGGACGATCCGACTGGGGACGCCAACGGGTTCGCGGTTCCACTGTTAGGCGAGCCAGTCATCATGATGTGGCCGACGCCTCCATCTCCGTCGCTGGGCTTCGGTGAATTCCGCGAATGGGGTGAGATTCTCGCGCTGCACGAGTTCGCGCATATCGCGCACCTCACATATCCGACGCGCAATCCGCGCGAGCGCTTTTGGTGGTCGTTCCTGCCGGCGCGCATCGGACCCGTCGCGCGGCGCACTCCGGCGTGGGTGTTCGAAGGTTTCGCCACGCTCGTCGAGGGACGCCTAACGGGTGACGGGCGGCCGCATTCGGCGGGGCGCGCCGCGGTGCTGCGACAATGGGCCCTCGCTGGCAAGCTGCCGCCCTACTCTGGGCTCGACAACGCCAGCACGTTCATGGGCGGCGCGATGCGTTACCTCGTCGGGTCCGCGTATTTGGAGTGGCTGGTCGAGCGCAAAGGCGACGCGAGCCTGGAGCGAGTTTGGCGACGGCTCAGCGCTCGCGAGCCGCGTTCGTTCGCGCAGGCGTTCGCAGGAGTGTACGGCGCGGCACCCGACGAACTGTACGGCCAGTTCGTCGTCGATGTGACCGATCGAGCGCTGCGGGCGCGCGCTGCTGGCCGCTCTCTAGCGCCGAGTGAGGGCGAGCTTTTTCAGCACATAGAAGGAAACACCGGCGAGCCGGCCATCTCTCCCGATGAGAGATATCTCGCAGTCCCGCTGCGACGGATCGGTCAGCCGTCGCGACTCGTTGTTTGGCGCGCGGACTCGGCTGGCGTGGACAGCGCGATCATCCGTCGGCGTGCTCGAGTGCTGGCGCGCGATCCGTTGGATGTTGCGCCGTTCGACTCGTTTCCATTGCCGCGACGAGTCATGGCAACGTTGCGGGCGGTCGCCGGCGCCGGCTACAACAATCCGCGCTGGCTTCGCGGCGGCAATGAGATACTCGTGAGCCGTGAGGTGCCGTTAGGCAATGGTTACTCGCGGCCGGACTTGTTTCTCTGGAGTTGGAAGACGGGCCGAGTGCGCCGTGTCACGCGCGGGGCCGGGATCCGCTTTGCGGACCCTTCTCCGGACGGACGGCGAGCGGTGGCATCGCGTTGCGAGGCCGGAGTATGCAGCCTCGTCATGGTCGACTTGCGCACCGGCGCGTGGCAGCCGTTCGTAACCGGCAGCCACAGCGTCACGTGGCAGCGGGCGCGCTGGTCGCACTACGAGCCGACGATCGCCGCAAGCGTTCACCGCGATGGCCGCTGGCAGATCGCCGTGATGGACACCGCAGCGGAACGGGTCCGCTACATTTCACCTAACGATGGCGTACCGCGCTACTCGCCGGTCTGGTCCGGCTACTCACTAATCGTCGTGAGTGAGCTCGGCGGCATTCCGCATCTGGAGCGCTTGGACTCCACCGGCAACGTGCACGTAATGACGCGCACGTTAGGCGCCGCGGCGGCTCCTGATGTTGCACAGGGAGCCACTTGGTACCTCGAGCTTCACCCCAAAGGCTGGGACGTGCGCAGGTATGCTGCCGTTGTAATGCCGACGCCTGACACACTCACCCTAACCAGCGACCTCGCGCCGGTCGCCCCCGTGATCACGGGGACCGCGCGCTCTTTCGACTCGAGCAGCGTCTCGGCGCGCAACTACGGTCTTGGGCCGCGCAACTGGCGCTACTTCCCGGGATTCGCCGCTGGCGCCGACGGCGCCTTTGGCCTGCTCGCGATCACCAACTACGACCCGGCCGGAAAGCTCGGCGTGCTCGCGCAAGGCGCCTACGGCCAGCGACGCGTTTGGCGCGGCGCCTCGTTAGGTGCCGCCTGGCGCGGCTGGCCGGCGTTCGATCTCGTCGCGACGGGATTCACGACGCAGCTCGGCGCGCCAAAGGGATCCAGCAACCCACGCTTCGACGGCGGTGCTCTCGCCATCGGTCGCGCGTTCGACTACGGCGCCACTTCCTGGACCTGGCAAATCGGCGCGACCGCTGGGCATGTTGAGCTTTCAGATAGCAGCGCGTTTCATCGCGCGCAGGCATACGCCGAGCTTGGGCTTGCGCGACGACGTAGCTACGGACTGTGGCGAACGCTGAGCCTCCGGCTGCATGGCTCGGCCGGCGAGACTGGAACTTCCGACGTGCGGCGCGGGATGGCCACGTTAGGCGCGACAACCGCACTCGCCAACCTTCGACTTCGCCTCGCCGCGAGCGCCGGCCGCGTCTCGCTCGATCCCGATTCCAGCGCAACCGGACCGGCCGGAGGCTTCGAGACATTCGCGATCGGCGGCCTCGCGCCACCGCTCTTCGATTCGCGAGTCCTGCCGCAGCGTATCTCGCTGCCCGCGCTTCCCGCAGGGAGCAGCGCCGGACGAGCGTTCGTGTCGTATCGCACAACGCTCAGTGCCCCTGGGTTGCCGGCCTCGCTGTACGCAGCCTGGTTTCGGGTGTACGATCCTAACGGCGACTGGAAGCGGCTCATTGGCGCTGAAGGCGAACAGGGCTTCGCGTCGATCGGCTTCGCCAGCTTGCCGAACGTCTCGCTGCAATACGGCGCCGCCTACTCGATCGACGACCCGCGGCGGCATCGATGGACCCTCTACGCCGGTGCGCGCTTCGCACCCTAACGCGGCATGGACAAGGGCACAGTTCTGATTCTGGTTGGCCCCGAGTACGAAGATCTCGAGGTCTGGTATCCGAAGCTTCGTCTCGAGGAAGCCGGCTACCGCGCTCCAATGGCTGGCATCGGCGAGTCGACCTACCGCGGGAAGCACGGCTACCCGGCAACGATGGATGGCCACGTGCGCGACTACAAAGCCGACCAGCTCAAGGGAATTCTGGCGCCCGGCGGTTGGGCGCCGGACAAACTCCGTCGCGATCAGCAGCTCCTGCAGCTTGTTCGCGATGTGCATGGCGCCGGAAAACTCGTCGCCACGATCTGCCACGGCCCGTGGATCCTCATTTCAGCCGGCATCGTACGAGGCAAGCGCCTGACGAGCACGGTTGGAATCCGCGACGACGTCACGAACGCCGGCGGCTGCTGGGAAGACGCCGAAGTCGTGATCGATGGCAACATCGTCAGCTCGCGCGTGCCCAAGGACTTACCCGCCTTTGGACGCGCCATGGTGGACTGGCTCGAGGCGCACGGATAGCGTGGCGGGGCCTGCGCGCACATCGTCCTTGATAGACGCGACTGAATCCAAGCCGATGCGCGCCTTGCGAAATGGCCTAACGCTTATCGAAGTCATGATCGTGATCGCGATTCTCGCGATCATGGCGGCCATCGTGTACCCCAATGTCTTTCGGCCAAAGCCGACGCCGGCCGCGACCGAGATGACGGTTATCGAGCAGGCCAAGGCCCTGGCAATCGCACGTACCGAGCGGGTGAGAGTGCGCATCGAACGCGACGGCACATGGCAGATCGTATCGGATGTCGTTCCGGGATCCACACCTCTGGCGTCTGGTTCTCTCTCGGAAGCACCCCCGCAGGCCTTGGTTCTACGCGTGACTGAGCTGGGCGCCTGCCTCCCGGTCGAAGGCGCGACCGCCATTGAGGGCGCGACTGTGGACGCGGTGTCTTGCAGCAAACAGCGCTAGTGCCGTTCCACCTTGTTGCAGTTACCCTGCCTACACCCGTCTGCACGATGTGGATGTCCATCACTGACAGGTTGATCAAGTTGCAACGGTACTAGGCTCAGGCCCTCCCCTCCTGACCGGTCTCGCCCATGTCGCTCCTCGAGTCGCTCGTTTCGCTCGTGATCCTCGCGATCGCGGCCGTAAGCTTTCTGGGGACCTTTCAGCAGGCATCGCGTGCCGTGCACGATGCAGAACGCTGGCTGCGAGCGAGCCAAGTAGCCGAAGCCGCTGTGGAAGCGCGCAAGTCGGGAGCGCCACAGCCACCTAACGAGCAAGGCTTCGTGACCACCATCGCGGAGCAGGTGCTCACGCGGGGTTTGGTTGACGTGGAAGTCGCCGTGCAGCTTCCGGATGGTCAGCGTCTCGTCGTGCATCGAGTCGTCAGGCAATGAGACGCGCGTTCACTCTCATCGAAGTGATCGTCGCGCTCACGATCGCCGGGATCATTGCGCTCGCCGCACGTGCGGCACTCGTGGCCGGCATCGACACCGAAGAGCGACTGCAGCTGCACACCACGACCAGCGAAGGTGACGCGCGCTTTCGGTCGCTGCTCACCGAAGCGCTGCGGCACATGGCGGACTCCCCGGCGCCGGGCCTCGCACCATTCGCGCTGCGCGACAGCGTCGTCGACGGGCGTGTAAGTCAGATTGCCGAGTTTTACTCTCGCGGACTCGGCTTCCCCGCTGGGACCGGCGCGATTCTTCGCGTCATCGTGTCGCCGTCCAGCAGCGGCCTAACGATTACGGCGCTGCGAGCCGATGGCGTCGTCGTCATGCGTGGAGTGGCTCCGAGCCTGGCGGCGATGCGCGTGCGCACAAAGACGCCAGCGGGTCAGTGGCTCGAGGTCTGGCCACAGACGCTACAGGTACCTGTCGCCGTGATTGTGGATTTCGCCGCGCCGTCTCCAGATGCCACGCTCGCACCGCTCGTCGTCGCGACTCGCTTGGAGGACCAGCCGTGAGTCCGCGACGCGGGAGCACGTTGGCGCTCGTTCTCTGGACCCTCGTCATCGTCGGCGGCATCTCGCTCGGTGTGACGCGACGGACACGCGCGGCGATTGCCGTCGCCTCGAATGCGCGCGCGCACGTCGTTGCTCGTTATGCAGCCGAAAGCGGCATCGCGCTCGCTGTCGCGACGATCGAAGATTCCCTGTCGGCTGTCGGCGATTCCTCGAGCCGCGCCGATCTGCTCAACGCTTTGACTCGGCCGCCCTTCCCGCTCGGCGTCCAATCGCTCGGCGACGCCCGCGTCCAAGTGGCGCTCGAAGACGTCAACGCAAAACTCGACCTCAACAACGCCGACGCCGACGCCGTGGCACAGCTGCTCGCCGAGTTCGGTGAGGCAGCCGCTGCCTATCGGTCAGCCAGAGCCATTCGCGCGCACATCGGCACAGGCGTGACCCCCAATTCACCTGACGAGTCGTTCCCTATTGAGCAGCGCAGCCCTCCCGGCTTCGTTCCGCAGCACGCCTGGGGCGGCGGTGGCGGCGCACGATACCTCACGAGCCTCGACGAGCTCATGTCGATTCCAGACGTTGATCAACAGCTCATAGAACGTTCGGCGACCTATCTCACGGTGGACGGGGATGGGACGACGAATCGCGCTACGGCGCCAGCACCCGTGTTGCGCGCGGCGCGCGGTGCGCTTGCCGACGTGCCGAGCCGGCTGCTGCTCGTTAGTCGCGGTTGGTTGGACGGTTCTTCCCTAACGCACGAGATTCAGGCTATCTATGCCGTGCAGGGCAATGACCTGGCGCTCGTGCGCTGGCGCGAACAGACACGCTGATGGCTCACCTAGGTCTCGAGCTGACACCGTCGCAGGTCCGCGCCGTTAGGCGCGGCTGGCGCGGCGCGCTCGAGACGCTCGAAGTGCCATGGAATCCTGCGGCACCGAGCGACGCTGTCGAGTTGCTCCGCGCACGGTTCGGAACCGGCGCGGCATCCGTGCGGCTCGTGATTGCGCCGACGCTGCTTCGCGTCAAAGAACTGCAGCTGCCTGACGTCGCGGCATCTGAACAATGGCGCGCGATTGCGTTGCAGCCGGCTCGCTACTTCGCCGAGCAGGCCGAGACGCCGCTTGCTGTCGCGTGGCACGGAGAATCGCGTCTCGCGTTCGCCATCGATGCGTCGCGTCTCGAGCTGTGGACGCGCGCATTCTCCGCGTTAGGCCCCGTGACCGCGATGTTGCCGTCCCCACTGGCTGTTGCTGCCACGTCGCTGCCGGACGGCGCGTACGAAGTGTCCAACTCTGGCGAGAGCGTCGCCACGGCCGTCATCGCCGCCGGCCGCCTGACACACGCGCGAGTCGCACGACGCGGCCATGCCGGTCACGTGCACGCGCTGCCCTCTTACGGCGCGCTTGCCGGCGAATGGCGCGCAGCGGGGGGCGCTGCGTCGTCAGGCGTCGCGGAAGACTGGGAGTCGCTGACGACCGCCCAAACGCAGCGCGGCCTGCGCGCTCGACGCATGCGCGCGGTATACACAGCCGCTTTGGCGTGCGTTGTGGCGATAATTGCGGCGCTTACGGCGCTCGACTTCGCACGCTCATCGTATGAGACGCGCCTCGATCGTGCGATCGCGGCTGCCGAGCATGATGCGCAGCCTGGACTCGCGTTGCGTCGACGTCTCGCGGGGCTCGAGCGTGAAGCACAGCTGCTGCGCGCTCCTGTGAGCACGTTGGACGCAATGCAGGCGCTCGCAGCGATCAGCGAGCTCCTGCCGCGCGACATCGTCGTGACACGCCTGCGCATGACTGGAGACGAATGGCAGGCCAGCGGACGTGCCCGCGGCGGTCAGGCCGCGGCAATCGTGCCGGCCCTGGAACGTGATCGCCGTTTCGTCGACGTTCGCCTAACGTCGCCGTCCACGCGTTTCAGTGAAAACGCGCAACAGTTCGAATCCTTTTCCGTGGCGTTCCGTGTTCGGCCGACAGATTGAGCCGCGCGAGCGTCGCACGCTGCTCATAGCGGCGGTCGTGAGCGTGGGAGCGCTCGTGACGGCGTATGGCGTGCTCCCGTATGCTCGGCGCTGGACCGCGCGCGAAGAACGGGTGGCGGCCAAGCGCGAGCAACTCGCTCGGCTCACATGGCTTGTGCGCAACGAAGCACGCCTAACGCGAAGCGCAGAGGAGCGCGAGCGCGCGCTGGACGCCGCGCCCCGCCGCCTGATCGTTGGTGAATCGCCCAGCCTCGCTTCCGCCGAACTGCAGCGCGTCGTCCTCGAAATCGCGGAAACGAGTCAGCTGCAAGTCCAGCAGGTCGACGTCGCGGCCGCAACGGCCGACGCACAAGCCGACGGCGCAAAGGTCGGTGCGCGTCTCTCCGCTGTAGGAGACGTCGTTGGTCTCGCAGAGTTCCTCGAACGCCTGTTGCGCGGTACCACGTACGCCGAGGTGCACGAGATGGACGTGCAGCCAAACCCGGCGCGGGGCGACTTGCTCTCCATAGCCGTGTCGCTGCGCGCTCCCTTCGTACAACCATGATAGCGGCGCGTAGCGAACAGCTTATCCGCGCGCTCCGCCTGACCTCGATCGGCACGCTTGGCGTCGCGGTCCTCGCTCTGCTCTGGCGGCCAGGGCTCATGTCGTCCCTGCCGGAAGGCCAGGTAGCGAGCGACACAATGATGATTGCCGCACCGCAGCCGAGCGCAGGCGAGGGCAAACAGATCGTCGCCAACAACGTATTTGCTGCGTCGCGCCGAGCGCCCGGGCGACGCTACGCCCCGGCGACCGACGCCAGCGCCGCACCCGACGCGGCCGGCAGTGATCCGGGGATTGCCTTCGATCCCGCGCTTTCCGCGGACTCGCCGACCTTGATGGGCACCGTGATCGACGCGTTAGGTGCGCGGGCGCTGCTCGTGGCACCCGCTGTCGATTCACTGCCCAAGTTCTATAGCGTCGGCGAGCGCGTCGGAACATATCGCGTGCGACGGATCGAAGCCGGCCGTGTGACACTGGACGGTCCGAACGGACGTATCGTACTTCAACTCAAACCTAACGAGGCCCGTCCGTGAATCGGCGTCGCCCTCTGATCGCTGCACGCGCCGTGGCGCTCGCTGTGCTGCTCGTCGCACGGTTGTCCCACGCGCAGGATCCGCAACTGCGTCAGTCGCGGATGGATTTCGTCAACGCGCCGCTCGCAGACGTTTTGCGAAGCATTGCGGCCGGCATCGGGCTGAGTGTCGTCGTGACAGACGTCCCCACCGACAAGCGCGCGTCGTTCTCCAGCGCCGGCGCGATTGGGCGCGAAGAGCTGATAGCCGTGCTCGAGTCGCTGCTCGACGGCAATGGGCTCGTGATGATTCAGCGCGGTACGGTCGTGCAGATCGTCCCCGCGGATAAGGCTCCGCCGCCTGGAGAGGTTGGCGTCGGATTTACAATCGCGTCACCGCCGCCGTTAGGCCTCATTAGCCAGCTGGTCCCGCTCACGGCCATGCGTGCTGAGGAAGCAGCGGATGCTCTCAGGCGTGTTGCTACGAAGGGAGCGCGCATTGAAGTTGTCCCTCGGAACAACGCTGTGCTCATCATCGATCGCGGCACCAACGTGGCGAAGTACCTCGAGCTGCTCAAGCGGCTCGACGAGCGTCCCCAGGGCGAGTCCGGCTTGGCGACCTACGTAGTGCCGCTGCGCTTCGCCGATGCCGACGAAATGGCATCCTCGTTGGGACAGCTTTTCGGAATCGCAGTCAGCCCGAGTCGCACCGGCTCGCTGTCCGATCGATCGCTTACATCGACGCTTGGCCAGTTCCGTTTGCGCGAGATGGAAGCGTTCCAGTCGCGTCAGGTGCCGGTGACGCAACTGTATCTCCCGCCACAAGTGGTGCAGCAGACGCCTCGCGACACGACGGCCGGCGCCGCTCAATCCGCCGGCGCTCTCGTCGGCCGTACGACAATCGTACCGAGCGTCCCGACAAACTCACTGATCATTCGCACGGCACCGCCGAACTTCCCATTATTGCGCGAGACGATCGAGGCGCTCGACACACGACCACCGCAGGTGCTGCTCGAAGTCGCCGTCGCTGAAGTCACGTTAGGCCGCGGCGAGGACTTTGGGATCGATTGGATCACGAAGGGCGGCAGCACAACCGCGAGCCTCGGCAATCCGAATGCGGCCGACAGCACCGGCGGGCTAGGCGATTTCGTGGTCAAGGTCGTGTCACTCGAACGCGTGGACGTGCGCGCATTGCTGCGCATGCTGGCCTCGCGCTCCGACGTGAAGGTGCTTTCCACGCCGCAGGTGCTCGCCGTCAACAACCGCGAGGCGAGGATCCTCGTCGGCAGCAAAGTGCCGTTTGTCGCCTCGACGCGGCTCGGCAACGACGTCGCCATCGATCGAACAGTTCAGTATCAGGACGTCGGGACAAACTTGATCATCATTCCGACGATCAATTCCGAGGACTACATCAGCGTCGAAGTCCTGCAGGAAGTAAGCACCCTAACGACGCAGACCATTCAGGCGGCGCTCAACGCGCCGGTGATCTCTACGCGCGAAGCCGCGACGCGCGCAATCATTCGTAACGGTCAGACAGTCGTCATCGGCGGCTTGATCGGGAACTCGACCGAAGTTCGTGACAGCGGCGTCCCCTTCCTGAAGGATCTGCCGATCATCGGTTTCCTATTCAAGCGCTCGAGCCGAAATCGCTCACGCACCGAGCTCGCGATCTTCGTGACGCCGTACATCGTGCGCACAGACGCCGAAGCAGACGCGATCCGCGAGCGCGTGCGGAGCAGAATGGACAGCATCGGCACAGCGGCTGATTCGATTCGCAAGAAGCCGTGACGCAACCGGGGTTCGCCCAGGACTTACGCGAGGCAGCGGCCGGCGAGTGGGCGCAGCGCCTCTCGCCGCGTTACTTGGATCAACACTGCCTGCTGCCGTTAGGCGTGAGCGACGACAGGTCCCTGCTCGTCGCTGCTGGCGAAGCCGTTTCGCAAAGCACGTTGGATGAACTGGAGCTGCTGTTCGACAAACCTATCCGGATCGTCGAAGCGAGCGCCGCGGAGATTCGCGCCGCCATTCTCGCGACGCGGCGTGACAACGGGTCGGAACAGAACGGCGAATCGAACGGGAGCACGGCGCAAGTCACGCAGGACGAGATTTCGCTCGACGACATGCGCACGCTCGCGTCCCAGGCGCCAGTCGTGCGACTCGTCAACGTGCTGCTGCTCGATGCGTTGCGTGCGTCGGCGAGTGATGTGCATTTCGAGTCCGCGGGGCCTCGTGAGGGGGTGCGCGTGCGCTATCGCCTCGATGGTGTGCTGCATGACGTTTCGCTCATCGGCGGCGCTGAAGCGGCGGCCGTAATCAGTCGCGTGAAGATCATGGCCGGGCTCAACATCGCCGAACGCCGCCTGCCGCAGGATGGGCGCGCTCGCGTTAGGCTCGCCGAACGCGACATCGACCTCCGCGTCGCCACACTCCCCGCTCTGCATGGCGAGAGCATCGTCGTGCGGCTTCTGGATCAGGGCGGACGCCCGCGTGACCTCGCCGAGTTAGGCATGCGCGCGGAAACTCGAAAGGCGTGGGAGGCGATCACCAGCCGGACGAGCGGTCTCGTTCTTGTCACCGGTCCCACAGGTTCAGGAAAGACGACGACTCTCTACTCCGCCATCGCACGGCTCAATTCTCCCGGCGTCAAGCTCGTCACAGTCGAAGATCCTGTCGAATACCAGATCGACGGCGTCGTGCAGATGCCAGTGAACAGAAAGGCCGGCCTCACATTCGCGAGCGCGCTGCGTTCGATCCTGCGGCACGACCCGGACATTATCATGGTAGGGGAGACGCGCGACGGTGAGACGGCAGCGATCGCGGTACAGGCGGCGCTCACAGGACACCTCGTCTTCACTACCCTGCACACGAACGACGCACCGAGCGGCGTGACGCGGCTCGTGGACATGGGGGTCGAGCCATACCTCGTGAGCGCCACAGTGCAAGCGATTCTCGCTCAACGTCTCGTACGCAAGCTGTGCGACGAATGTGCTGA
Source organism: Gemmatimonadaceae bacterium (assembly GCA_036003845.1). Lineage (GTDB taxonomy): Bacteria > Gemmatimonadota > Gemmatimonadetes > Gemmatimonadales > Gemmatimonadaceae > DASYRX01. The sequence goes on from DASYRX010000266.1 coordinate 15,745, forward strand.
GCCATATCAACCTAACGCGGGAGAACTTGCCGCCCTCAGCACTCGGCAGTCGCAGCTGGCTGCTCCAAGCCTCTTTCGCCGAGCTGCTGGTTGTGCCCGGTGCGCGAATACCGGGTATTCTGGTCGCACGGGCATTTACGAACTGCTCACGCTCAACGATCGCTTGCGGCAGATGATCGTCGAGCGCCAACCGCTCGATGCCTTACGCGGCGCGGCGTATGCCGCGGGAATGACTTCGCTCGCCG
>DASYRX010000267.1:0-4413 GCA_036003845.1 Gemmatimonadaceae bacterium
GCTAGAAGCGCTCCATCGTCCTGCGTGGCACTTTGGACGAATCACCCAGGTACACGAACCTGATATCGCGCATGTACCGTTCGGCGGCCGACTGCACATCCTCCGGCGTTAGGCGTCGTAGATCCTCGGCGAAGCTCTGCGCCGTGCGGTAGTCACCGCCGTTGAGCTCAGCGCGCGCTAGGAAATCGGCCTGCGCGGCAGCCGTTTCGTTGTTCAGGAAGTACTCGGTGATGAATTGCTGAACCAACCGCGCCAGTCCTTCATTACTGACGCGTGACGTGCGCAGCGTCATCAGCTCTTGCCGCATCAGGTCGAGCGTCCGCTCGGGATTCACAGTCGTCACGTACAGACCACCCGCTCCCATTGCCCGTTCGAGGAAGGGGGCATCGACGGCGTACGTTAGGTTACGCCGAGATCTGATTTCGCTGAAGAGCTGTCCCGTGAGCACCGCCGATGCTACTCGCAGCGCGCGATACTCCTTCGTTCCGGCGCGCGGGCCGCGATAGTATCCCAGCACGTAGTTGGTCGGCAGCGCCCGATTGACGACACGTACGGCAGATTGTCGACGTGGCAACGTATCCGGCAGCGCCCAGCGATACTCACCTGCCGGCAGCCTGGCCAGCGTCTGCCTGACGAGTCGCTCAATGCTCGGCCGTCTTGTATTCCCCACGATTACCAACAGCATCCGCGACTTCACAAACTGCTCGCGATGATATTGGCGCAGGTCGGCGATGCTAATGCGACTCAGCGAGAGCTCCGTTCCCACGGGGGACTGTGCGTACGGATGGTCCGCAAACGCGAAGCTATCCGCCAGGAATTCGAGCAGCGCATCGGGATCGTCGCGACGTTGCGCGACGCTGGACAAAAGTTGCGCACGCACGAGCTCCACGTCAGCGCTGTCGAGCGTTGGCTCCATCACACGACTCGCGAGGACAGACCACGTGGAGTCGAAGGTCGTGCGCGTCGCGCGTATACCTATCGATGTCCAGTCTTCTTCCGCATCGATCGCGATTGACGTTCCCAGTCGCGCCATCTGGCGACGTAACTTTGCGCGCGGATAAGTGCGCGTTCCCCAGCCCGTCGCTTCGAGGAGCAATGTTTCGATCCCCGCGGTTTGCGCACTAACCTGCCGTGTCCCACCTAACAAGTACAGATTTGCGACGACGATCTCGCTTGTTGTATCGACCCGCTGAATGACGCGAACCCCAGAAACGTCGAAGGCGACTGTCATGGGATCGTCGGCACGGTGACTCGTTGGCACACTGAGCGGCACTGTGACGCCGAGCGCTATGAGCGCAGTCAATAAACGTGGCTGCACGATCACTGGACCACTCGTGGTAAGAGTTGCTCGATCGTTAGGCCCGTCGCACGTCGCGCGTTTGGATCGATGACAACACCGACAACGCGCGGCTTGCCCACGATGTATTTGCTCGCGTAGCCGCGCAGATCGTCCAGCGTTTGTTTCCCCATGTTGTCGACATACCCCATGTAGTACTCGAGGCCCGCGACGCTCCACCAGAAACCCAGGGTGTGGGCGAAGTCGGATGCGCGGTCCAGCCCGAACGCTGTACTGACCGATCGTTCCGCCTTTGTCGCATCCAGCTCTTCTTGCGTGATGTAACCCGGTTCAGCTAGGCGGCCGATCTCTCGCTCGAGTGCCGCCATCGCTGCCTTCATCTGGTTAGGCGTCGTCTGCCCGGAGATCGTAATTGGTCCGACTTGATCCAGCGTGTAGTAGTTGACGGTGACGCCCTGCCATAGCCCGGTGTCGACGAGACGCTGCTGCAGCTTTGAAGTCGGCGCGTTGAGCACATCGCTGAATACATCGGCCGCATATGTCGCGGCGGGATCCTTCCGAACGCTGGGACCCTGCCACTGCACGAGCACCGTGATTGCGCTGACTGGCTCCTCCATGATCACTGCGTCGCTCCGAGTGAGTGCAGGCACCGCCGGAATTGGCGCGGTTGCGAACGGATCTGCCGCGCGCGGCCAGTTTCCAAGGATTTCTGTTGCTAACTCGAACACACGCGCCGCGGTGACATCGCCGGTGACTATGAGCGCCGTGTTGTTAGGCACATAGTACGCGCGCTGAATCTCGCGCATGCGATCCGGCGTTACGCTCTGAATGACAGCTCGGTCACCCGTGATGTTCTTACGACTCCATTGACCCGGATACAAACGCTTGCCGAGTTCCTCTTGCAGACCGAAGAACGGATTTGATTGATGTCGGTCGTATTCGCCCAGAACCACTTCGCGCTCACGCTCGAGTTCTTCGCGCAGGAACTTCGGCTCTCGAAGCGCCGAAGCCATGAGGCGCAGCCCACCCTCTAACGAGTCGGCCGGAAGCGTCATGTAATAGTTGACGCGTTCTTCCTGAGTCGTGCCGTTGAAGACAGCTCCAAGTCTCGAGGCGCGATCGATGAACTGATCCGGCAGCGGCAGCTGAGCATTCGCGCGGAAGAACATGTGCTCATACATGTGCGCCAGCCCCTCCGATCCTGGGGGCTGTGTGAATGATCCGTTCTTCACGTCGAACTCGATCGTCGTTAGCGGTACGCCATGGTTCTCGACGACGATCACCTCGAGGCCGTTCGACAGAACCTTTTGATGAATGAACTTCTCCAGCTCCGAGCGCTGCGCGAGCGCTGGCTGTACGATGACAATCGAGAGTACTGCCGCCAGCACGGCGCCTCGCGCTGGCGCCCATATTCGATGCACTATTTCTTTCAGCAACGATGCCTCACGTGAGTGACCTGCTTAACGAGTACGTCCAGCGAGCCGCTGGACTCTTGGACGCGAGCCGTCTGCACGCGCAGGCGCCGCTCGCTCCGTACACGACTTTCAAAATTGGCGGACCGGCCGACCTGCTGTACGATGCGACGACCGCAGAGGAACTCGCAAACGCCGTCGTACTCGCGCGCAGTATAGGGGTTCCGTTCTTCCTGCTGGGAACGGGAGCAAACATCCTCGTTGGAGACAAGGGGTTTCGCGGTGTCGTCGTGCGCAACCTCGCGCGCGCCATGCGCTTCGAAGACGGCACACAGCTTTGGGCCGAAAGCGGAGCGATCGTACACAGCCTCATCCTCGCATCCATTGAGCAGCGTCTCTCTGGCCTCGAACACTTCGTTGGAATTCCCAGCACACTCGGCGGCGCGCTCTGGCAAAACCTGCATTTTCTGTCGCCAGCTCCGGCGCGCGAACGCACGATGTTCCTGGAAGAGGTCGTTGAATCGGTCGAGCTCCTCGGCGCGCATAACGAGCGGTACACCGTCGACCGCGACTACATGAAGTTCGGCTACGACACGAGCATCCTGCACTACAGCGGCGACATCGCTCTGGCAGCGACCCTGCGTCTGACGCCAGCGGATCCGAATGACATGCATCGCGTTTTGCAGGAGAACCTGAGCTGGCGCGGAGCGCGTCACCCCTGGCTGGAGATCCACCCCAGCGCCGGTTCCATCTTCAAGAAGATCGAAGGGGTAGGCGCCGGCCGCTTGATCGACCAATGCGGCCTCAAAGGCTTTCGCATCGGGGGAGCGCAAATCTCCTACATCCATGCGAACATCATCCTCAACCTCGGCCACGCGACCGCGGCGGATGTCCGCGCGATAATCAGTCACGCGCAAGAGACTGTGTCCACGCAACTCGGATACAACCTCGAACCCGAGATCATGTTCGTCGGCGAATTCGAGTAATCAGTCTTTGCCTAACGGCGTTTCGGCCGGGGCTGCCTCAGAGGGCACTGCCGGATTGCCTAACGAAGCAAGGATCCCTCCGATCAGGATCGCGGCGACCAGCCCCAGTAGGTAGAAGTTGGCATCAGGCCCGATCCACGCTTTCAACAAGTCGGCGGCGAGCATCTTCACGCCTACCACCGCGAGAATGATGGCGAGCGACGCGCGCAGATAGCGAAACTTCTCGATCGCTCCCGCCAGCGCGAAGTAGAGCGATCGCAGTCCCAGAATCGCGAAGACGTTGCTCGTAAAGATGATGAACGGGTCTGCCGTGATCGCGAAGATGGCCGGGATCGAATCCACCGCAAAGACGAGGTCCGTCGTCTCTATGAAAACGAGCGCCACTGCTAGCGGCGTGAGGAATAACTTTCCGTCGATCCGCGCGATGAATTTCGAACCGTGGTACGCGCTAGTTATCGGCATCCATCTCTGGATGAATCGCAAAATGGCTGGCTCAGGCGGCGCTCCTTCTTGGCTCGTATCGCGCGCCATGAACAGTCGAATCGCTGTGAATAGCAGAAACGCGCCGAAGATGTAGAGCACCCAGTGGTAGCGTGAGACCAGCGACGCGCCGGCGACGATCATCACGCCGCGCATAACGAGCGCGCCCAGGATGCCCCAGAAGAGCACGCGATGCTGGAACTGCTGTGGCACTCGCAAGAACGCGAACAGCATCGCC
>DASYRX010000268.1:0-8998 GCA_036003845.1 Gemmatimonadaceae bacterium
GGACGACGAGCGTTAGGCGCGTGATCAGCGCGATCGTGCTGGCGGCCGGTCTCGCGCGCCGTTTCGGTTCCGAGAAACCACTCGCGCTGCATGATGGTAAAGCGCTCGTCAGGCACGTCGTCGACATCGTCTCATTGCCCGAGGTCGTCGATGTCATCGTCGTGATACCGCCGTCCGGCGGTTCGTATGAACAGGCACTGGCCGGCAGTCGAGCGCGCACGGTCGTGAACGAGCAACCGGCCTTGGGTATGAGCAGCAGCCTCAGAGTGGGCGTCCGCGCCATCGAGCACGCGTCGCAAGCAGTTCTGATCGCGCTGGCGGACCAGCCAACAATCGACCGCGCCGTGGTAGAGTCCATCGTGCGCGAATGGCGCACGACGCACGCACGGATAGTCGCGCCGACGTATCGCGGTGAACGGGGTCATCCCGTGCTGTTTGATCGTGCCGTCTTTGGCGAGCTGCTCTCGATCGAAGGGGATCGCGGGGCGCGCGAGCTGATCGAGCGTGATGCGAGTAGAGTGCGATTGGTGGCGGTGGATGCGGGCATGCCCCCAGACGTCGATACGGCGGCCGATCTGTCCAAGCTCACGCTTCCTCCCGGCGACGCCTAAACACGCGTCTCGCGCGCTCGTGGTGCGTGGCGTATCGTCACGCCGAAGGTTCTGTCTAGTGTCTCTCCCGGCCCAGGATACCAGATGACTGATGGCTTGCGGCGCACGTTAGGCACGCTCGATCTCACACTGCTCACCATCGGCCTCGTGATCGGCTCCGGCATCTTCATCGTGCCGGCCGTGGTGCTGCGATCGAGCGGCGGCTCGATGACTCTCGCTCTGTCCATTTGGGTCGTTGGCGGGTTGCTCTCGCTGCTTGGCGCTCTGACGTATGGCGAGCTTGGTGCAATGGACGGCGGCTCGGGCGGGCTCTACTCGTATTTGCGCGACGCGTTCGGTCCGTTCCCCGCCTTCCTCTATGGATGGACGCTGCTGCTCGTGCTTGCGACCGGGAGCGTAGCGACTTTAGCCGCGGCCGCGGCAAACTACTTCGGTGAGTTCGTCGCGTTAGGTCCGCAGGGCAAGAAACTCTTCTCGGTCGGCGTGATCGCGGTGCTGGGGGTTATCAACGTGCTCGGCACGCGCAAGAGCGCGAACCTGCAAAACATCGCGACGGGAATAAAGGTCACAGCCATCATCGTGATGAGTGGTCTGTTGATCGCGTTAGGTCGCGGCGGTGCTGCGGCTGACGCCGCACCGGCTGTGGCGACAACGTCTTTCATGGCGGGTGCGGGCGTCGCGATGATCGCGGTGCTCTGGGCGTACGAAGGGTGGCAGTACACGACGTTCGCCGCCGGGGAAGCGCTGGACCCGCAGCGCTCCTTTCCACGCGCGCTGCTCACCGGCACGATCATTCTGATCGCGCTCTACGTGCTGGCCAACATCGCCTACGTCGCGGCGTTAGGCGGAGCCCGCGTTGCCGCATCGGAGCGGGTCGCCGCGGAAGCCGTAACGACGGTGGTGGGGCCGGCAGCTGGACGTCTCGTCGCGGGCGCTATCATGATCTCGATGTTCAGCGCGGCGTTGTCGATCGTGATCACGGCGCCGCGCGTGTACTACACAATGGCTCGCGACGGACTGTTCTTCAGCAAGCTCGCCGAAGTGCATCCGCGCTACGGCACGCCGGCATTCGCCATCGTCGTGAGCACGCTGTGGGCAATGGTGCTCGCCTATACGGGCACGTTTCAGCAGTTGTTGACGTACGTCGTCTTCGTCGGCTGGATGTTCTACGGTGTCGGTGCGATGGCCGTCATCGCGCTGCGGCGCAAGCGGCCCGATGCTCCGCGTCCGTTCCGTGTCCCGGGATATCCATGGACGCCGATTGTCTTCGCGCTCTCCGCTGCTGTCATCGTACTCAACACTGTTTTCACGCGACCGCGCGACGTGGCGTTCGGGCTGCTCATCGTGGCGTTGGGAGCTCCGGCATATTTGGTGTGGCGTCGACGCCGTGTCGCGCCGATCGCCGCGGCCGTCGCTCGAAACTAAGGGCCCGTTGATTGAGCACGGGCTGGCACGACCTGTATTCTGTATACAAATTCGCATCCTGCCGCCGGACGCTTCGAGGCGGCCCACGTGATTGTCCGGAGGGTGTCATGTCCAGCACTGTTTGGTCTGATCGGACGCACGCCGCTGTGCGCGCGGTGGTCTTTCACGTCTTCGCTCTCAGCCTTGCCGTAGTCAGCGCCGAGGCGCAAGGCGGCGTCGTCACAGGCAGCGTTATCGACGCTCGCTCGCTGCGCGGGCTCGACGGGGTCCAGGTCGGCGTGGAAGGCACGTCGCAGTCGACCGTGACCGACGCCAGCGGGCGCTTTCGATTCACAGGCCTAACGGGAGTCCAGGTTACTCTGCAGCTGCGGCGCATCGGCTATAAGCCGGTGACGCAGATGGTTCGCGTCAGCGGGCCAGAGGTCCGTATTGCGCTGACGGAGGCCCCGGCGATCCTGAATCAAGTGATCGTAACCGGCACGGCCGCGCCTGTGGAGAAGCGCGCCATCGGAAACGCCGTGGCCAAAATCGAGGCGGCCGAAGTGCAATCGCTGGCGCCAGTGCAGGAGCTCACGAGCCTGATCAATGGGCGCGCGGCCGGTGTGGTGCTCACGCAGGGCAGCGGCGCTGTTGGGTCGGGACCGAGGATCAGGATCCGCGGCTCCGCTTCGTTGTCCCTGAGCGATCAGCCGCTCATCTACGTCGACGGCATACGCGTCGCGAACGACGTCTCCACCGGACCGCGCTCGCAGTTCTTCAGCTCGGGTGTGATTTCACGCCTCAACGACATCGATCCCGAAACGATCGAGTCGCTGGAGATCATCAAGGGGCCAGCGGCTGCAACGCTATACGGAACTGAAGCGAGCAACGGCGTGATCCAGATCATCACGAAACGCGGCAAGGTCGGGAAGCCCGTCCTCACCCTAACGACTCGTCAAGGTACGAACTGGTTCAACGATGCCGAACGGCGCATCGGGACGAACTATCGTCGCGATCCCGCCACGCAGCAGATCAAGGCTTGGAATCCAGTCGCGTTCGACCGCGCGGCAGGAAAGGAGCTGTTCCGCACCGGATATTCGCAGTCGTACAACATGGGGCTCAACGGTGGCAACGACCAAACGCGCTACAACCTCAGCGGCTCGTACGACAATGACAAAGGGATCGAGCCGACCAACCACCTCTGGCGCTGGAACGGGCTGGCCAACGTCTCCATCACGCCAACGCGCGCGCTCGAGGTCAACGCCACGTTAGGTATCAATCAGCAGAACATCAATGTGCCGCTCGAGGCTGGCGGCGGTATGTGGTTCTCCGCCTACTTCGGACAGTTTCCACTGACGGACGCCGAACGGCTGCGCCGCGGCTATTTCTCCGCGCCACCTGAGGCGTTTTGGGGCGCGTTCAAGCAGTACCAGCGCGTTAACCGCTCGACCGGCAGCCTGCAGGTGACGCATCGCTTCGGCGAGTGGCTGACGCAGCGCCTCGTCGTGGGGAATGATCTGACCGGCGAAGACAACGTCAATCAGACGCAGCGGATGGCGCCGTTCTTCCGGCAGTTTTTCGGGAGCCCGGTGGATCAGAACGGAAACAAGCTGACACGGCGCCGCGAGCTGAGCGTTACGAGCGTGGACTACAGCACGTCGCTGAGGCAGCGCGTCTTCGGCATAAGCTCCACGGCCTCGTTCGGCGCGCAGTATTTCAAGCGAAGTACGTACGCGTTGGCCGCGCGCGGTGAGGGGTTTCCCGCCGCCGGCCTAACGCTGGTCGACGCGGCCGCACAAACCTTTGGTGGCGAGGACTTCTTCGAGAATTCGACGCTTGGCTTCTACGCTCAGGAGCAGCTGAACTTCAACGAACGCGTCTTTCTGACTGGCGCTGTCCGCGTGGATGACAACAGCGCATTCGGCGAGAACTTCTCCTGGATCACGTATCCCAAGGTGGCCGCGACCTGGGTCATCAATGAAGAGCCTTGGTGGAGCTGGCGCTGGGTCAACGCGCTCAAGTTACGCGTGGCGTACGGCCAGACGGGACAGCAACCAGAAGTGAACTCCGCCCTGCGCACGTACGCTGCGGTAACGGGGGGCGATGGCGCGTCCGCGGTGACTCCACAAGCGTTAGGCAACCCGGATCTGAAGGCCGAGCGCGGGAGTGAGACCGAAATCGGCTTCGATGGCGCGTTCCTCAACGACCGCCTCGGCGCGGAACTAACACTGTATAGGCGTAACACGAAGGATGCGATCCTGCTTCAGGATGTCGCGCCGTCGTCCGGATTTCCGGGACAGCGTTTCGTCAACATCGGCGGTATCAAGAGTCAGGGCGTGGAGCTCACGAGCCGCGCGAACATCCTGCAACGAGACAATTTCAATCTGGACCTCACGTTCAACATCTCGCATAACGACAACGAAGTGACCGATCTGGGCGGCCTCCCATTCATTCAGATTGGTGCCAATCGCAATCAGATCGGCCAGCCGGTGATGGCCTGGTTCGACTATAAAGTCATCAAGGCGACGCTGGATCCCGTCACGAAGCGAGCGATCAACCAGATCTGTTCGGACGGACAGGGTGGGCAGACGCCGTGCCTCAACGCAGCCGGCCAGCCGATCGCGCCGCGCGTTTTCATCGGCCGCGCAGACCCAGCGACCGAGGGCTCGTTCAGCACCACCGCGACGCTGTGGCGCCGCCTGCGGCTGTACGGTCTCGTGGACTGGAAGGGTGGTCACAAGATCCTCAACAACAACGATCGGGCGCGCTGCCAGGTCTTCAACATCTGTCTTGCGAATCTCGAACCGGAAAAGTACGACCCGGTATTTGTCGCGCAGATTCAGTCGGCCAACATTCTCCGGCACTGGATCTATCAGCCCGGGAGTTACGCCAAGCTACGAGAGCTCTCGTTAGGGTACACGCTGTCCGGCGACTGGGCGCGCCAGCTGCGCGCCAGCGCCGCGCAAGTCACAATCTCCGGCCGCAATCTCGCGACCTGGACGCGTTACGGTGGGACGGATCCGGAGAATTTCTTCACACTGCAGCAATTCGTGCGACTGGAGCAAGCGCAGGTGCCGCCGCTTCAACAGTTCCTCGTGTCGCTCAACCTCACCTTCTAGCCGAGGAACCTAACGATGACATCGAAACACTTGAAGGTGTTGCGCTGCGCTGTCGCTGCGGCGCTCCCCGTCGGCGTGCTATCGGGCTGCGATTCGCTCCTCGAAGCGGAAGCGCCTAGTCGCATACTCGAGTCCACGCTGATCCAGCCGTCGAATGCGACGGTGTTGCTGGCCGGGTCGATTGCCGATTTCGAATGCGCGTTGGCCAACTACGTGGCCACGATGGGCACGGTGGCCGACGAGCTCGCGGACGCGCAGGCTAACGCCGCCATCTGGGACATCGATCGCCGCACGAGCAATCCCGCCACTGCGCTGTATGCGACGGGCGGATGCGGCGGCTTCGGCGGCGTCTACACGCCTGTGGCGACGGCGCGCTATTCCGCCGACAACCTTCTCAAGCTGCTCGGCGGCTGGTCCGATCAGGACGTTCCTAATCGTCAGGCACTGATCGCCCGAACCGCGGCCTACGCGGGCTATTCGTACATCTTGTTAGGCGAAGGCTTTTGCTCTGCAGCGGTGGATCTCGGTCCCGAGCTGACGCCACAGCAGATCTTCACCAAGGCCGAGGAGCGTTTCACGCAGGTAATCGGGACGGCTGGCGTGAACGATTCGCTGAAGAACCTGGCGCTCATTGGGCGCGCGCGCGCGCGCATCAACATGGGGAAGCGCGCCGAGGCGGCCGCGGATGCGGGCGCTGTGCCGGCCAACTTCGTCTTCAACGCGCGCTACAACGCGGCGAATAACCGCGCCGAAAACCGTCTCTTCCGTTTCAACAATACGACTGGCACGGTCACGGTCGATTCGACGTACCGCAACGTACGCGTGGGCACTGTTGCCGACCCACGGGTTCCAGTGGTTGACGCCGGGCGCGGCGGCTCGCTCCCAGCCGTGCGTCTGTGGACGCAGCAGAAGTACACGGCGCTCACGTCATCGATTCCCATCGCCACATGGCGTGAGGCGCTCCTCATCCGCGCCGAAGCGTTAGGCGGACAGGAGGCCGTGACCATCATCAACCAGCTGCGAGCGCGGCACAGTCTCCCGCAGTTTCAGAGCACGGATGCCGCGGCGATTCAACTGCAGGTCATCGAAGAGCGGCGCAGGGAGTTGTTCCTGGAAGGGCATCGGCTGTATGACACGATTCGCTTCAACGTGGAATTGCGGCCCGCAGCCGGGGCAGCATTCCCGAACGGCGGCGGCACGTACGGGACGAACAAGTGCCTGCCGCTTCCCGACATCGAGCGGCTGAACAATCCGAGCATCACACGAGGCGGCTAGCACACGCCGAACATCGCGACGTTGAAGATGCTGCGCGTTAGGCTCTGCGCGCTCGCGGCCGTCACACTGTGCGCGGCGGAGTCCGTCGCGTCGCAAGACGTCGTCGAGCCCGATCGCCGCTACAGGCTTGTCGCCGATCTGCTCGAGGACATGATCACGCACGAAATGCGTGACAAAGGTATTCCAGCGCTGTCGATCGCTCTGGTCGACAGCCAGCGTGTGGTGTGGGCGCGCGGCTTCGGCTGGGCGGATTCGGCAAAGGGTATCCGAGCTACAGCGGAGACGGGGTATCGAGTCGGGTCCGTCTCCAAGCTTTTCACGGATCTCGCGGTGATGCAGCTCGTCGAACGCGGCGCCCTATCGCTCGACGCCGATGTCAGCCGCTACATCACGACTTTCAAGCCGCGCAATCAGTACGGCAAGCCGATCACGCTGCGGCAACTCATGTCGCATCGGGCGGGCCTGGTGCGTGAGCCACCGGTCGGCAACTATTTCGATACCTCGAATCCCTCGTTAGGCTCGACGGTCGCCAGTCTCAATCGCACGGCACTCGTCTATCCGCCGGAGTCGACCGCGAAGTACTCCAACGCAGGGATAGCGGTCGTCGGCTATGTGCTCGAGCGCGTGCGCGGCACGCCATTCGTTCGCTACGTCAAACGCGCCGTGCTGGACCCGATCGACATGCGCGGCAGCGCGTTCGAGCCGACGGCCGATGTGAAAGCTCGTCTCAGTCAGGCACAGATGTGGACGCTGCACGGGCGTACGTTCGACGCGCCGACGTTCGAGCTCGGGATGGCGCCGGCAGGAAGCATGTACGCGTCCGTGCTCGACATGACACAGTTCATCCGCGCGCTGCTTCGGAGGGACGAACGGCTCGTAAAGAGCGCGACGCTGGACACGATGTGGACGCCGCAGTACGCGCCGGGTGCAACCTCCGGCTTCGGGCTCGGCTTCGCCGTCGGCCAATACTCGGGACGTCGCGTAGTTAGGCACGGCGGCGCGATCTACGGCTTCGCGACCGAGCTGGCCGTCATGCCCGACGACCAACTCGGCGTCATCGTCGCCGCTGCCAAGGACGGCGCCAACGTCGTCGCCAGCCGAATCGCCATGGCTGCGCTCGAGGGTCTACGCGCGCAGCGCAGCGGCGCGGCGCTCTCCGCGACGGAGCGTACACATCCAATTCCGCGAGCGCTCGCCGAGCGCGCGGAAGGACTGTACACGGCCGGCGACCGCGCGCTGCGCGTCGTGCGCTACGACTCCACGCTCTACCTCCACAGCGAAGCGGCTGCGGGCCAGTCGCGTCTGCGCTGGCTGCGCGGCGACACGCTCATCGTCGACGACGCACTGGATTACGGAGCGCGAGTCGTTGTGAGCCGTGACACGCTCGCGTTCGAAGGGACGCGGTTTGGCCGCGTCGCCGGCGGCGTCATACCTAACGAGGCTCCCGAGCGTTTTCGCGGTCTCATCGGCGAGTATGGCTGGGACCACAACACGCTATACATCTATGAGCAGGGCGGGCGGCTGCGAGCCCTCATCGAGTGGTTCTTCGACTATCCGCTCAGCGAGCTGCGCTCGAACGTATTTGCGTTCCCGAATCGTGGTCTTTATACCGGCGAACAACTGATCTTCGCGCGCGATGCGCGCGGCCGAGCGACGAAAGTGACGGCGGCGAGCGTCGTGTTCCCGCGGCGCAATATTCCGGGCGAGGAAGGGACCGCCGGCGCCGGCGTCTTTCGCATCAAGCCACTCAAGCCGATTCCCACGCTGCGCCGCGAAGCGCTCGCCGCGTCGCCACCTAACGAAACGGGTGACTTCCGTCCGAGCGATCTGGTCGAGCTCATCAGGCTCGATCCCAGTATCAAGCTGGACATCCGCTACGCAGGCCGCGACAACTTCCTGAGCACGCCCGTGTACAGTCAGGCACGCGCGTTCTTGCAGCGTCCTGCCGCCGAAGCGCTCGTGCGCGCGCATCGCGCGCTCGCCGCCAAGGGCTACGGGCTGCTCATCCACGACGGCTACCGCCCGTGGTACGTGACGAAGATTTTCTGGGACGCGACGCCGGCATCCGGCAAGGTCTTCGTCGCCGATCCCTCGCAAGGCTCGCGACACAATCGTGGCTGCGCCGTCGATCTCACGTTGTACGATCTCGCGACCGGAAAGGCGGTCGTCATGCCCGGTGGCTACGACGAGATGTCCGACCGCTCGTATCCGATGTACCCTGGCGGCACCGCCCGGCAGCGCGCGCTGCGCGAGCTACTGCGCGCGGCGATGGAGCGCGAAGGCTTCCGCGTTTTCGATGCGGAGTGGTGGCATTTTGACTACAAAGACTGGCGGGCGTACAGGATACAGAATCAAACTTTTGAGGGGATAGGAAATAGGGAATAGGGAATAGGGGATAGGGGATAGACGACAGAACTCCCTAGCCCCTATCCTCCTATACTCCTATCCCCTAGCGCGTTGCTCTTCCTAACAACGTTAGGCACCCTCCGTCTCGACCGCGACGGCGCACCAGTGACAGGCGCGGCGGCGCAGCGACTGCGCCTCGCTCTGCTCGCCGTCCTGGCGGCATCGCCGCGCGGTGTATCGCGG
>DASYRX010000269.1:0-17669 GCA_036003845.1 Gemmatimonadaceae bacterium
GCAAAAGCCTAGCTTTACATCGCGGCGAGCTCGCCGCCGCAGCGCTCGCAGTACCAGTCCGTCGGGTAGTTCATCGTGCCGCACTCCTGGCAACGGAGTGTTTTGATCTGTTCGGTCGGCATGTCCTTGAGGATCGACGGAATTGTCGACGGCGTCATCGTCGGCGCGGCCACGCTCGACGCCCCTCTCTGCTCCGCCGGGGCAGCTCTGCGTCCGGTGAAGGCGGGAGTAGGCGGCTCGGCTGGCTCCTCTTCGTTAGGCGCGGCTTCCTCGGCCTGAGGCGGCGGCACCGGCTGATGGCTCAGCGACGGCGTTAGGCGCGGATCCGGGACGACGGACTTGAGGAACGCCAGCTCGTCCATCGGACGCCGCTCCCGCACAGGCTCGATCGCCGGCACCGGTGCTACTGGGCTGGCCGAAGTCGGAGCGCCAATCGCCGCCGCAGCAACGTCGATGGCGCTGAGAACGCCGCGCATGCGGTTGAGCTCAGCCTCGATTCCATGTCGCTCGGACGCCAGCCGCGAGATCGCTTCATCGCATCGCGCGAACGAAGCCTGAGCCACTTCCGGAGCGAATTCGCCGACGGCGGCTCGTAGCTCGAACTCGGCGCGCTCGTCGCGCTTCTCGCCTTCATCGCGCTCGAGGCCAGCCAAACGCACCGCAAGCTCGTGCGCAGAGCTGCGCAACTCCGGCGCTCGCTGTACGAGCTGCTCCGTGACCTGGCCGAGGCGCGCGGCGTAATCGCCGCGCACACGCTCGAGCACATGCCCCGGCGCGCTGCCGCGACGCGCATCGAGCTGCGCGATCCACGTTTCGTATTGCTTGCGCTCCTCGAGGAGCGCTGTGAGTGCGTCCATGTGGCCGCTCTCGGTCATGACCTACTCCGAGAATCGTTAGGTGTCCGTTGAGTGTTTGCCGCACGCGCCGCGTGCAAGGCGGCAACAGCGCTGGCCGGCAGCGCGCGCGCGCCGCCGAGCGATCGGGCGAGCCAGACGATGTGCGCCCCGTGCTCGAGGCTCTCCATTCGTTGGTGCGCCGAGCTCAACGTCGTGCCCACTGTCGTGGCGCCATGATTGGCAAACAGAAACACATCGTGCTCGCTGATATATGGCTCCATCGCATCTGCGACGGCTTCCGATCCGGGAACAACAAAAGGGACGTACGCAATATTACCAAGTTGATAGACCATCTCAGGCAAGACGTCAGCCGGGAGGCTTGCGCCCGCCGCCGCAAACGCCGTCGCATAAGGTGGGTGTGCATGCACGACTGCGGTTACGTCACTTCGCCTGCGGTAGAGACGGACATGCATCGCTATCTCGGTCGAGGGATGAGATGCGCGCGAGCGCGGCACATGCGAACCCTCGAGACTCACTTCCACCAAGTCGTCCACGCCAACATCGACCTTGCTAACACCTGCGGGAGTAATCAGTAAGCCAGGCCGTCCTCCCCGCTCCGTGCGCACCGACACGTTACCGTCGGCACCTGCGATGAGGCCGTGGTCGTACAGTCGCCGACAGACCGTGACGACTTGTCGCCTGATTGTGAGCGACACAGCCATAACGATTCCGGTCGGCTACCGAACGTCCAGGTTATGGACGATCCGACCGCTAACGATGGTACACGTCGCGCGGCCTGTCAGCTGCTGACCTGTGTAGGGCGAATTACGCCCTTTGGACTGAAAGCTGACGGGATCGACAACCCAGGACCGGGTGAGGTCGAAAATGGTGATGTCGGCCACACTTCCGGCTTTGAGAGACCCGCCTGGAAGCTTGAAAACCCGAGCCGGCGTGACCGACATTCGATCGACCAGCGTCGTCAAATCAAGCGCTCCGGTGTGCACGACCTGCGTGAGCATCACGCCCAGCGCCGTCTCGAGGCCGACAATGCCGTTCGGGGCGTCGGCGAACTCGCGCTCCTTCTCGTCATAGTGGTGCGGGGCGTGGTCAGTCGCCACCAAGTCGATGGTGCCGTCGCGCACGGCCTCGCGCAGTGCAGCCACGTCAGCGGCCGTGCGCAGCGGCGGATTCATCTTGGCGTTGGTGTTGTAGCCCTCCACCGAGTCCTCGGTGAGCGTGAGGTGGTGTGGGCAGACCTCCGCCGTGACGCGGATCCCGCGCTCTTTCCCCCAGCGAATGAGCTCGACCGACCCTTTGGTGCTCATGTGACAGAGGTGCACGTGCCCGCCGGTTCTCCGCGCCAGTAGAATATCGCGGATCACCATGATCTCTTCCGCTTCGTTAGGCACGCCTTTCAAGCCCAAGCGCGCGGAGACGATCCCCTCGTTCATCGCGCCGCCGAGCGCGAGCGTCGGCTCCTCACAGTGGTCCGCAATCGGGACCTCGAACGAACGCGCATACTCGAGCGCCGTGCGCATGAGATGAGCGCTGACGACCGGTCGACCATCATCACTGAACGCGACGGCGCCGGCACCGACCATCTCTCCGAATTCGGCCAGCGACTCGCCTCTCTGGCCAACAGAGACCGCGCCGATCGGATACACGCGGGCCGAATGCGCACGCATCGCCTGACGCACGATGAAGCCGACCGCGGCCTGATTGTCTGTGACCGGATCGGTGTTAGGCATCGCGCAGATCGCCGTGAAGCCGCCAGCCGCCGCCGCGCGCGCACCCGTGGCAATCGTTTCCACGTCCTCGCGTCCCGGCTCGCGCAGGTGGCAATGCACGTCGATGAAGCCGGGGGCGATCACCTGCCCCGTGCAGTCGATCTCTTGCGGATCGTCGTCGCGCCGGACTTCACCTAACGATTTCCCAGCGTGTTCGATCTTGCCATCCACGACTAGAACGTCGCCGACGGCATCCAACCCCTGCGACGGATCGAGGACACGGCCACCCCGAAGCAGAAGTGTGGGTTGCTCAGACCTCAGACCTCTGACCTCAGACCTCCTCATCGTTCACCCTTCGCCGCTTCAGCCAACTCAGGTTTCCCGCCGGCGAGCAAGTAGAGCACCGCCATTCGTATGGCGACGCCGTTCGTCACCTGATCCAGAATCACGCTGTGCGGACCATCGGCGACGTCGGAGTCGATCTCGACACCGCGATTCATTGGTCCGGGGTGCATGATGAGAATGTCGCGCGGCGCGCGATCCAGTTTTTCGCGCGTGACGCCGAAGACGCGGTTGTATTCGCGTAGCGAAGGGATATAGCCGGCCGTCATGCGCTCGAGCTGAAGTCGCAAGATGTTGAGGACCTCGGCCCACTCGATCGCTTCTTCGATGCGCCGGAAGACTCGCACACCGAAGTCGTCGATCGCGTTAGGCAGCAGCGAGCGCGGACCGCAGACCGCCACGTCGGCGCCGAGTCGCTTGAGTCCCCAGATGTTAGAACGCGCAACCCGCGAGTGCAGCACGTCGCCGCAAAGACAGACTCGCCGACCCTGCAGCGTTTTCAGCTTGTCGCGAATCGTGAGCAGGTCGAGCAGGCCTTGAGTCGGATGCTCGTGCGTGCCGTCGCCGGCGTTGATGACGTTGGAATCGATGCGATCGGCCAGGAAGCGTGCCGCACCCGACGCCCCGTGCCGAATCACGACCATATCGATTCGCATCGCTTCGAGGTTGCGCGCGGTGTCGACGAGCGTTTCGCCCTTCTGCACGCTGGAGCCTGACGACGCCACGTTCACCGTATCGGCCGAGAGCCGCTTCTCGGCGAACTCGAAGGAGATCCGCGTGCGGGTCGATGCCTCGAAGAAGAGGTTGACGATCGTGGCGCCGCGCAGCGTCGGGACCTTCTTGATCTGACGCTCGCTGATCTCCTTGAACGGCTCGGCGGTATCGAGAACCAGGAGGATCTGGTTTGCCGTTAGGTCTTCGAGCCCTAAGAGATCCTTACCGAGAGGAACGACATGCGGCGCCGGGTCGGTGGCTGTCGCGGAGCGAGCCGCCCCGGCTCCGCGGGGATTCACTCTTCATCCCTCCGCGGCACGATCACTACCGCGTCCTCGCCGTCGAGTTCTTCAACCAGAACGTCCACGCGGTCGCCGGCTGGGACTTCGATGACTTTGCCGATAACGTTGGGACAAATTGGAAGCTCGCGGCCGCCGCGATCTACCAGAACAGCCAGTGCAATGCGCGACGGCCGGCCGAAATCGGCCAGTTCGTCGAGCGCCGCGCGAACCGTGCGCCCTGTGTAGAGCACGTCGTCGACGATCACGACGCATTTCCCGTCCAGCGCCCAGGGCAGATGCGTAGCGCCTACGACTGGGCGCGGACCAACCGTTTGCAGGTCGTCGCGATAGAGTGTGATGTCGAGGGCACCGCGCGGAAGCTCGGTCCCTTCTCGCTCGTCGATCAGCGTGGCAATGCGATTACTGAGTTGCACGCCGCGGCGCTGAATGCCCACGAGCACCAGGTCGTCCGCACCATAGAGCTCGACGATCTGGTCGGCCATACGACGCAAGGTACGGACAAACGACCGGGCGTCGAGGATGGTCCTGCGTTTGGCCGCCATAAGCTGGGGCCCAATATGGCGCGTCTCCGTCGCCGGTGGCAGTGGGGGTTCCAGCCACAAAACTGCGGCGACCCGCCTAACGCCGATACGCCCGCAGGTCAGTCTGCCACGACCGCCGACCGCGGCCGCGAGCGCTTCTGTTCGTACAACATTTCATCTGCCGTGTGCAGCAGTTCTTGAATGGTCGGGGGATCCTCGGGATCGAAGCGCGCCGCTCCGACGCTGAAGGACAGCGTATACGGGTAGTCCTCGCTTTGATTCCGTTCGACAAGCGAACGCCGCAATCGCTCCACGATCTGGGCGCTGGTCCCGGTATCCGCGGCGAGCACCACGAATTCGTCGCCGCCTAGTCGCGCGATGATGTCCGAGTCGCGGAACGTTGCGCGAAGCACGCGCGCGGCGCGCTGCAGCGCGATGTCCCCCGCCTGATGACCGTGCTTGTCGTTGATCTGTTTGAAGTCGTCCATGTCGACGAACAGGAGCACTAATTCGCGGTTGTTGCGCCGAGCGAACTTGATCTGCTGTTCGGCGAGCGCGAGAAAACCGCGCCGGTTGTTGAGGCCTGTCAGATCGTCGACGAGTGACAGGGCGCGCAGCTGTTCCTCTTGCTGCTGGTGCGTGCGATGAGCGACTTCGACGCCGCGTCGCTCGACCATTTCGTTCCGGAAGACAAAAAAGCCCGCACCCACGAGCAGGATCGCGGCGATCCACGTGAGGCGGGTCGCGATGCTCGCATGTTTGGCGGCTGTCACTGCTTCGCTGCGGATCGCAGAGATGGTCGCCGCGCGGCGTTTACGCATTTCCTGGAGAGCGGCCGATACACTCACGCCGGCCTCGTACCGCTCCGCCAACGCCTGACGCGATGAGTCCCGGGCCGTGTTCGACAACGACGCCACGAGCCGATTCACACTCGACTCGAGCGTCACGAGCGGCCTCGCGAGCATGCTGTCGGCGACGGCGAGCATCTTGAGCGCCCCGACGGCATGGGCCAGCTCCTGGATGCCTAACGTGCGCTCTGGCGTGCTACTCTGAACCTGTGTCGCAGCGCGAGCGAGCGAATCGGCGTGCGCCTCCAGAACCGAGGAGAATGCGGTCTCGTGGCCGAGCTGCCGAGCCGCGCTGACGGCGCGCATCGACGACCAGGTGAGCGCGCCGAGCAGCACGCCGGCAGTCGCGGCGCCTAGCGTCAGCTTGTTGGCAATCGAGAGCGACATGCGGTGGCGATCAATGTGTCGTCCCGCATCACCTAATGAAAGCGCAGCACGCTAGCATGCTGCCGGTTGCGCTAAACCTCGCGCCGAGCGTCGTTCTCGGACCGGCGCGAACTCAGGTCGATAACCTGAGAAACACGCGGCGGCTCTTCCTGCACGGCGCCCATCGAGCGCGGTCGCTCGTCGAATACCGGGATTACCGTGCGATCCGTGTTCGGTTTTTGACGCGGCACCCAGAGTTCCTCTTCTTCGGCCGTACGCGCGTCAGCAGCCGCAGCAATGCTGCGAACGATCTCGCGATCACCCATGAGCCGCAGCGCGACTGGACGGCCCGCGAGCCGCTCGGAGATGACCCCGCGCGCCGGCGAACGCGCGGCGGCCAGGACGCGCCAGGCCGTACGACCGAGCATCGCCAAGCCCACGTAGGCGGCGATGTCTGCCGCGTTGAGCACGAGCTCACGACCCCGGCCGGTCGAGATCGCGATGAAGTCCACGACACCGGCGGGATGCACTAGCAAGCTCGCGAGATTGCCTAACGCGGCACCGACGATGAACCCAAGCGCGACTGGCGCTTCGGGATCGATACGCGCGAGATCTCGGCTGGCCACCAGCATAAGCAGGATGGCGCCCGTTTTGATGACGATGTTGATCGCGAACGTGTGCGCGCCAAACGAGTAACCAAGCAGCCCGGCATCGTTATGCACCAGCGTGAGACGCAGCCAGCTCGCGTAGACGGCGTCGTTGTGGCTCAGCAGCATCACGGCCAGCTGCTTGGTCAGCAGATCGCCGAGAGCGACGAGGAGCGCGACGCGAAGCAGTGGCGCGGTGTGACGCTTCACGTCCGCAAAGGTGCGGCTGAGCACAGAGTCTCGCGAGGTCTCGTGTTCAAAGAGTAGTGAGGGGCCGTCGGCATGGTGCCTTGCAAGGGAGGGCCTCCGCTAAAGCACCCCGTGCGACCCCTCGCGGGCAGAATGCGCACGGCGTGTGCCATCTGATTCGTCACGCAAACGACCACGAATGCGGTTGTGTCCCGGGCCAGTATCACGCTCTCGACAGGCATGCCCTCTGAAAGGGCCGCTGTCGACCACGCGTGAGGCGCGCGTGAATCAGATTGTCTAGGCCGTTCCAACTGGCATTGCCCTAACGGCAATTCGCCGTCGGCGGATAGTTGGAGTGGCCCTAGCGCAAGGAATCGAGCTTGGCGCGCAGGCGAGCCGAGGTGGGAAAGTCGCTCGTCAGCGAATTCAGCACGGCGCGAGCGCTATCGCGCTGACCCGTCGCGTTGAGCGCATCCGCGCGAAGTATCGCCGCGTTCAGATATAGACTGCGACTCGTTTTTGGCGGCTGAATCGAGTCGAGCGCCGTGAGGGCACCGACAGGATTCTTCGAGTCGCGAAGCATGGACTCGACAGCGACCAAGCGAACGGACGAATCGTTAGGGAAGCGGCGCTCCAGCTCGCGAATGAGATTCGCTGCGTCTTCGGAGCGACCTGCGTCGCGATCGCGCTGCGCTTGATGATACAGTCCGGCGAGTAACAACCGCTCGACGTCTTCTTTTTCCCCCGTTCGGATGCCCACGCCACCAGCGTACGAGTACACCAGCTCTCCGCCGTGCTCGCCTGTTTCGAACATGAAGAACATCGCGACGAGGCCGGCAGCCGCGGAGACGTAGCGCAAACCCTTTTGTCTGTTTCCACTGAGCGCGAGGGCGCCTAACTCGATGATCGAAATGCCGATGAGCAAGTTGCGAGTGCGCTTTCCCCAGTCCTGGTGTTCGACGACGGCGTCGCGGCTGCCAGGAACCCGCTCTACCGGGCCGTGAGCTTCATCGCCTGTGTACGCGGCCACGAACGCGCCTAGCGCGGCACACACCCATAAAGCGGTCGCTGCGTTGCTCAACCACTCGCGCTTGAACAGGAGCCACAGGATGCGCGCTCCCGCCGCCACAAACGTGAGCGCGAGTGGAAAGTGAACGACGATCGGGTGCAAGTAACCGAGGTTGTCGAACATGGCCAGTGCGCGGGCGTTGACGTTAGGCGCTGCTGCAGCGGACGGGGTGGGATTCGAACCCACGAGACCCTTGCGAGTCCACACGCTCTCCAGGCGTGCGCCTTAAACCACTCGGCCACCCGTCCTTGTAACAACAATTTCAAGACAAAGAGTTTTGTGTTACGAGTCTCGAGTGCCGAGTACTCGGCACACATGGGGTGCCGCCGCTGTGCTCTTCCCCGCCTTCATCTCACATTTTTTGATGAGAGCGGCGAAGAGTTCAGATCGGGCATACCGACTGTCCTCGACACACGGCACTCGAGACTCGTCACCCACAGCTCACTGTTTGATTATGCGGCGAGACGGACAGGGTGGGATTCGAACCCACGATACGGTTACCCGTATACCGGTTTTCGAGACCGGCTCCTTCAGCCACTCGGACACCTGTCCAATCGCGCGGCGAAGGCTAACGGCCTTCGGCGGAGCGTGTCAACGCAAAGAAGGTTTGCAGCCTTTTCGACGCGTCTCCTGCCAAGACCCCACCGCGCACTTCTGGTCGATGGTTCAGCCGGGCATGACGCAACAAATCGACGACGGATCCCGCCATCCCAGCCTTGTCGTCCCAGGCGCCGAAGACAACGCGATCGAGCCGTGCAAGCACGATGGCGCCGGCGCACATCGCACACGGCTCCAACGTGACATACAGCTCGCATCCAGTGAGCCGGTATCTGCCTAACGTTTCCGCGGCGGCGCGGATGGCGAGCATCTCGGCGTGAGCCGTGGGATCCTGATCGCGAAGCGTGCGGTTCGCCGCGCGCCCGACGATCTCATCACCGGAGACTACTACGGCGCCGACCGGGACGTCGTAGGCGCTCGCGGCCTCGTCGGCCAGCGCGAGCGCCAGATTCAAATAGCGTTCGTCCCGCTCCTCGCGCCTGTTAGGCACTCGCTCCGACTGGCTCGGCCTTCACGAACGTGAGTGTCTCGTCGGCCGCCACATCGGCGACGATATGATCGCCGTCGCTGAACTTTCCTTCTAGCAGCTGCAGCGCCAGCGGATTCTGCACGAGCCGCTGGATCGCCCGCTTGAGCGGACGCGCGCCGAACGCCGGATCGTACCCCTCGGCCGCGAGCAGTTGCTTGGCGCGATCTGTCAGCTCGAGCGTGATCTTGCGCTCGGCTAACAGCTGGCGCACACGCTCGAACTGTAACTCGACGATCTGGGAGATGTGTTCCTGGCCTAACGGGCGGAACATGATGATGTCGTCCACTCGGTTCAGGAATTCCGGTTTGAAGGTCTGCCGCAATGCCGCCGTCACCTGCGTTTCGACGAGCCCCCAATCCTCCTGCGCGTGCTCGAGGATGAAAGTGCTGCCGACGTTCGAAGTCATGATGATGACCGTGTTTCGGAAATCGACCGTGCGGCCCTGTGAATCCGTGAGCCGGCCGTCGTCCAGGATCTGCAGCAGGATGTTGAAGACATCCGGATGCGCCTTCTCGATCTCGTCGAAGAGGATGACCGAGTACGGGCGCCGCCTAACGGCTTCGGTGAGCTGGCCGCCTTCCTCGTAGCCCACGTATCCCGGCGGCGCGCCGATCAGTCGCGCGACCGCGTGCTTCTCCATGTACTCGGACATGTCGATACGCACCATCGCGTGCTCGTCGTCGAACAGGAATTCAGCCAGCGCGCGCGCCGTCTCGGTCTTCCCCACTCCCGTCGGGCCCAGGAAGATGAACGAGCCGATCGGGCGGTTGGGGTCCTGCAGGCCGGCACGAGAACGCCTAACGGCATTCGACACAGCCTTGACTGCCTCAGGCTGGCCGACCACACGCTTGGATAGCTCCTCCTCGAGTTTTGCCAGGCGCTCGCGCTCGCTCTCGAGCATCTTCGTCACCGGGATGCCGGTCCACTTCGCCACGACTTCGGCGATGTCTTCCGACGTGACTTCCTCCTTGAGGAATCGCCGCGCGCCGGCCTGCTGCTGAATCTGCGCTTCGATCTCGCGCATTTTCTTCTCGAGCTGCGGGATGAGGCCGTAGCTGATCTCAGACGCTTTGGCGAGATCTCCGGCGCGCGTGGCCCGCTCGGCTTCGGCGCGCGCCGCGTCGATGTCGGCTTTGATTTTTCCGACGCCGCCTAACGCTTCTTTCTCACGCTGCCACTGCGCCTTCATACCCGCCGACTGCTCTTTCAGCTCGGCAAGCTCGCGCTCCAATGTCTCCAGCCGCTCGCGCGACGCCTTGTCCTTCTCTTTTTCGAGCGAGAGTCGTTCGATCTCCAGTTGGCGGATACGACGCTCCACCTCGTCGATCTCTTGTGGCATCGAGTCCATCTCGATGCGCAATCGGGAGGCAGCTTCGTCGACGAGGTCGATCGCCTTGTCGGGAAGAAAGCGATCGCCGATGTAGCGATTTGAGAGAGTCGCAGCAGCGACGAGGGCGTTGTCTGTAATGCGTACGCCATGGTGCGCCTCGTAGCGCTCCTTCAGGCCACGCAGAATCGCAATCGTGCTTTCCACACTCGGCTCGCCGACGAAGACCGGTTGGAATCGCCGTTCTAGTGCGGCGTCCTTCTCAATGTGTTTGCGATATTCGTCGAGTGTCGTTGCTCCAACGACGCGGAGCTCACCGCGCGCAAGCATCGGCTTGAGCATGTTGCCGGCGTCCATCGAACCTTCGGCTTTTCCAGCTCCTACGAGCGTGTGCATCTCGTCGATGAAGACGATGAATTGGCCCTGCGAGTCGGTGATCTCCTTGAGAACAGCCTTGAGTCGCTCTTCGAACTCGCCGCGGTACTTGGCACCGGCGATCAGTGCACCCAAGTCCAGAGCGACAAGGCGTTTGTTCTTGAGGCTCTCAGGTACGTCGCCGTTCACGACGCGCTGTGCGAGCCCTTCTGCGATGGCTGTTTTGCCAACGCCCGGCTCACCGATGAGCACGGGGTTGTTCTTCGTGCGGCGCGAGAGCACCTGCATGATGCGGCGGATTTCTTCGTCGCGGCCGATGACGGGGTCGATCTTTCCTTTGCGCGCCAGCTCGGTGAGATCGCGCGTGAAGCGCTGCAGCGCTTGGTACTGGTTTTCAGGTGTCTGGTCCGTCACGCGGTGCGAGCCGCGCACGGCTTTGAGCGCCTCGAGCACATCCCCACGAGTGACGCCTAACGCGGAGAGGATGCCTTTGGCCTCGCCGCGAACGTCCGTGAGCGCGAGCAGCAGGTGCTCGGTCGAGATGTACTCGTCGTCCAACGATTTGGCTTCTTCTTCAGCGCGGTCGAAAACCTGGTTCAGCTCGCGTGAGACCGACGGCTGCGCCCCGCTCTGCTTGGGGTAGCGGGCGATCTCGCGCTCGATCTGCGAGATCAGGGTTGGAAGCGAGACGCCGAGCTTCTGGAGAACGGGCGCGACGACCCCCTCGTCCTGGCGCACGAGGGCGTCGAGGAGGTGGAGATCGTAAACGAGCGGATTGCCGTTCTTGCGCGCGAGGCTCACGGCCCCGTTGAAGGCCTCAGCCGATTTAACAGTTAGGCGGTCAGGATTGATCATGGGTCGTCCTTGTGGACCAGTCCGTTGCGCCGCTTTGGCATAACGACGCGAATGGATGTGTAATAGTGCAAAGTCCCGACCTGGCGCCCAAGATGCGAGAAAAAAAACGCGGCGCCTGCTGAAGGCGCCGCGCGACGATCTCGTCGGTGCTTGCTACTTGGTGACGATCATCTTGCGGAAGAGCGGCTTCCCGTTGACCTCGAGTCGGTACAGATAAATACCCGAGGCCACTTCTCGACCTGTGTTCCGGTATTTGCCGTCCCAGTACGCTGTGTACTGGCCACAGGTCAGGAGCACGTTCTCCAGCGCTTGGCCCCCCGCTACGCCCACAGATCCACCCTGCAACACCGGTACGGCGACAAGCTGGGTGAGCAGGTTGTAAATCCGCAGTGACACTCTGTACTGCCGCCCTTGATCCGCACAATTCGGAGCTCCACCAACGGAGAACGGAATCGTGGTCTCGGGATTGAATGGGTTCGGGTAGTTCTGCCCGAGTACCGAACCCGTACCTGCATCACGACCGCTACTGCCGGATGACTGGGCTGAAATGTCCCGCGGGAGGAACGCGCTGAGAGCAAGCACCACCACCGCTAGTGCTGCCCATCGGTGCTTCATTTGTGCGTTCTCCGGTCTGACAAAGTAGGTTCGGGTTGCGAACTCCTGAAAGGAAAGTGTGGTCCTAACTGCCCGTTCGGCGCGAACATAGGACGACGTTCAAGTACTGTCAAGCAAATGCTGACCTGGTTTGTCACTGCCCTGCACTCCACCCGACAGCGCACTCCTGCCCGCCAATACCCGACCTGACCCCTGCCGTTCCGTGATTCCGACTCGATCGCAGTACTCGAGAAATGGAATCAGGTACTTCCGCGACATCTTGAGCACATCCCGAAGTGCAGCCGGCGTGTACTCCGCACCACCGGCCATTGCTGCCTGCATCTCTTGCACCAATTGGTTTAGACACTGCGATTCGTAGTAACGTGCACCGAGCGGTTCTACTGAAGTGACGAGGTGTTCGCCTTCAAGGATACGGAGCAACGCGACGACGCTCGCTCCATGCTCCGCGGAGAGCTCCTGAGTAGATGGCGGCTCACGCCCACTCTTACGTAGTTGCGCAAGAACAGCGCTTCGAGTGGCAAGATGCCCCGCGTCGAGTTGCGGCGCCCAGCCCGGCGTGGCAACCAGTCCCTCGGACAACGCGACGGAACCGGCCACGATCGCGCGGTGCAGAACGTCGTCGAAGACACCATCGCTGGCTCCTAACTGCGCCCGTAGATGCGACTGCTGCACACCGGCTTCCAGTGGATGCTTTTCCAGGTAATCCCGTACTCGATCGACGAGCTGCTGCGTCGCGCCAGCCAGGATGTCCCTGGCGATAAGGTGATCGCCGACCCGCTCGGCTCCAGCATCACGCAGGAGATCACCTAACGAGCCATCGAAGGCACCGAGCCGAAACGGAAGCGCCGATGCGCTGACACCGGCAAGTCCGCCTTCAGACAGCATCGCTTTCAAGCGATCCGCCGGAGCGACGAGTCCTGGTGGCCACGGCCGCACTCTCCGGTGAGGCGGCGACGGGTCGCGCACGATCCCGCCGCCGATCGTCACTGGCGGCGACGCGGCTCGCAACACGAAGCGGTCTCCCGCACGGACGACGACTGGCTCATCGAGAATCGCGCGCGCGGCCCGCGACTCTCCGGGTGAAATTGGACCGCCAGCGGCCACTATGCGCGCGGCGACATCGCTTGTCCCGACGTGCAGACGTACGTGCTCGCGGGGGCGGATTGGCCGGCTCGCGCGATCCAAGAGTGCCACGTCCACGCGCATGCGTGATGTCGTGGGCCAATGCGAATCGCCGACGAGAACTGCCCCGCGTCCGGCATGCTCCAGATCCACACCGGCGAGCGCGAGAGCGGTCCGGCTCCCGGCGGTCGCACGCGTGGTTGCCGCGCCGTGCACCTGGACGGTGCGAACCCGCGCCGGCCTGCCTAACGGGAGCAGCGTGAGCATCGCATCCGGCTCGACGTGTCCGCTCCATATCGTCCCAGTCACAACGGTGCCAGCGCCGCGCACGGTGAACGCGCGATCGATCGGCATGCGAAAGACGTCGTCACTCTGGCGCGCGGGAATGCCGCGAAGGATCGTGGCCAGCGTTGCGCGCAGTTGATCGAGCCCGGCGCCGGTCACCGCGGACGTCGGAATGATCGCCGAGTCCTTGAGCGGCGTATCGGCTAACAGCCCACGTACATCCTCCGCCACAAGCTCGAGCCACTCCGCCTCAACCAGGTCGGCTTTTGCGAGCGCGACGACACCGTGCCTAACGTCGAGCAGCGAGAGGATGTCGACGTGCTCGCGCGTCTGCGGCATTACACCTTCGTCCGCCGCGATCACGAGCAGCGCGACGTCGATTCCAGTCGCACCGGCCAGCATCGTGCGGACGAACGCCTCGTGACCAGGAACGTCCACGACCCCCGCGCGGAGATCCTCTGCAAGCACCAGCGGAGCGAACCCCAGATCGATCGTTATGCCTCGGCGCTTTTCTTCAGGAAGTCGATCGGTATCCACGCCAGTCAGCGCGCGGACGAGCGCCGTTTTGCCGTGATCGATGTGACCGGCCGTTCCAATGATCACGCTGCACCGTCGGCGAAATTATCCCACGCAGCGAAGGCCGTGAGTGCGCGCGCTGCTCCATCGTGCAGATGTTCGGCGACGAACTCGCGCAGCAAGCGGCGGTGCGCCTTACGAGTGGCTGCATCCTCTAACGCGCAGGGTTCACCAGCCAGCCAAAATCTCAGCGCACCGCGTGCCGTCGCTGGAAGTGTGCGACGCCCCGCCGCAGCGCCGGCGCAATTCGCGCACAGGACGCCTCCCGCGCGCATGTCGAAGACAGCCGCTGCCTCATCGTCGATCGACGCATGACACTTGGCGCAGTCGTCGACGGCCGGACTAAAGCCCATCGCGGCGACGAGCTGCCACGCCGCGCGCAATGCGACATCCATCGCATCGTTGTCCAAATCGCACTCCAGGAGATCGAGCCCCGCGGCCAGGGGTGCAAAGAGATCACGCGCGCTCTCCTCGTGGCCAAATCGCAGCACCAACTCCGTGAGCATCGCCGCCGCCATGAAGCGCGGCAACGCCGATCCTAACGAGCGTCGACTCTTGGTTAGATCGAACGCGGTCAGATTGTGAAGGTCTCTGTTCGGCTTGACGCTGATCTGGGCAACGCCGTGGGTAAAGAGATCCAGTGCGCCGAAGGCGCTCTTGGGCCGCCGAGCACCGCGCGCTACGACAGAGACGAGTCCAGCGTCACGCGTCGCCAGTCGCACGATGCGCGATGACTCCGAGTAGTTGAACGCGTGGAGCACGATGGCTTCTGTCGCGATCAGCGGCATGGGGGAAAGATAGGTCTGAGGTCGGAGGTCTGAGGTCTGAGCAACGACCCGACTCCTCACCTCAGACCCCAGACTTCAGACCTGTGCCGCCTCGCGCCGAGCGCAACGGCACGAGGGTCGGCGCACCGATCGCCGGATCGCGTGTGATCACCAGTGGCCAGGCGTACACCTTCTCGAGCACCGCCGCCTGCATGACATCGGCGACTGCGCCTGACGACACGACGCGGCCCTCGTGCAGAAGAACCATGCGCTGTACAAAACGCGCCACGAGGTTGAGCTGATGACTCACGAGCAATACTGCCTTTCCACCTAACGCGAGCGAGTGGAGCAGCTCGAAGACGGCCATTTCGTGCGCGATGTCGAGAAAGGTCGTCGGCTCGTCGAGCACCAGGCAGTCGGTCTCCTGAGCCAGAGCGCGCGCGATGCGTGCGCGCTGCCATTCGCCTCCGGAAACGGCGTCGGTTCGACGATCTGCCAGGTCGGCGACTCCCGCTGCCTGGAGCGCCGCTTCCACGGCGGCCCGATCGTTCGCGCGCTCGCGCACCCAGGACGAGCGATGTACGTAGCGGCTCAGGGCGACGTACTCCCGTACGGAAAGCGAGAACGACGCCTCTTCGCGCTGCGGCACAACGGCGACTCGCCGAGCGCGCTCGATCGGGGTCCATTCGGCCAGCGGTCGCTTGTCGATTTCGACGGCGCCGCGCTCGAGGGGAACGCGACCGAGCAGGGCGCGCACGAGAGTGCTCTTGCCGCTCCCGTTAGGTCCCACGACGGCGGTTACTTCGCCGCGCACCGCGTCGAGCGAGACGCCGTCCAACGCGGCGCGCTCAGCAGTGGGGTACCTGGCGACGACGTCGCGAACGTGGATCATACCGGCCTCCGCATGCGCGCAAAGAAGAAAGGCACACCCATCAGCGCAGTTACGGCGCCGAGTGGGATCTCGAGAGGCGCGCGTATCGTTCGAGCGACGAGATCGGCGACCACGAGCAATGCCGCGCCCGCGAGCGCCGATGCGACGAGGGTAGCGCGGTGGCGGCCACCCGCCATGCGGCGCACGAGGTTCGGTACGATGAGCCCTACGAAGCCGACCAACCCGGCGGCGACGACAGTGGCCGCCGCGAGCAGCGACGCCGTGAGAAAGACGCGCCGCGCGGCCTGATCCGCGTTCACGCCCAAGCCGGCCGCGGCTTCGTCGCCTAACGCGAGAAGGTCGATCTGCCGGCCCCAGTGGATCAGGAGTGCTGCGGCTGGAAGGATGAGCGGGGCTGTCCAGGCGACGTCGCGCCAGGACGCGGCGCCGAGTGAGCCCATCATCCACCAGAGCGCACCGCGCACGGCGTCGGCCGGGGCGGCGACGAGCGTCACCATGACGATGGCATTGGCGAATGCGCCGACGAGGAGCCCCGAGAGCACGAGCACGCGCACGTCGGCTCCGGCTTGGGCCAGGCGCGCGACGCCGAGCACGCTCGACACGGCGGCCGCGGCGCCGGCAAACCCGGCGAGCGCGACGAAAGCGGGCGCGGACGTGCCTAACGCGACGGCCAGGACCGCGCCGACGGCCGCGCCGCCCGAGACGCCGAGCAAGTACGGATCAGCCAGCGCATTTCGCAGCACACCCTGGAGCGCAGTGCCGCTCATCGCGAGTCCGACCCCCACAAGCATCGCCAGGACAACGCGCGGCGCGCGGATCATGCGCACGATCACGCCGTTCGTCGAACTGTCGTCACTTACGAGGGCGCGCCAAACAGCCGCCGGCGAGATCTCGACGCTGCCGAGCATGAGGCCCACGAGCGCCAGGACAAGAACGGCGAGGATCAAGAGCGGCCAGACGTAGCGTCGCGCGTTCAGGGAACGCTCCCGGGATGCAGCAGGCGTCCGAGTGAGCGCGCGGCCTCGCCGAGACGCACTGACGGTCGTCCGACAAGCATGGTATCGAAGACAACGAGGCGACCCTCGCGCACGGCTGGAACGGCCCGCCATTGGGGGTCGGCGCGAATGTGTGCGGCTGTGACAGGTCCGGCGAAGATGTAATACGGGTTCCGCCTAACGATGTCCTCCAGACTCACCGTCGCGGACGGACCAGTGATGTCTTCGTAGACGTTGCGCCCGCCGGCGATGTTCACCAGCTCGGTCAAGAAGCTCCCCGAACCAATCGTGATAATGGGCGCATCCCAGACGTGCCAGAAAACGGTTGGCCGATCGAGACCCGCCGTCGCGTCGCGCACGCGATGCAGCGACGCGAAAACGCTGTCGCGCACGAGGTTCGCTTGCGT
The DNA here is from genome assembly GCA_036003845.1 of Gemmatimonadaceae bacterium. Taxonomy (GTDB): domain Bacteria; phylum Gemmatimonadota; class Gemmatimonadetes; order Gemmatimonadales; family Gemmatimonadaceae; genus DASYRX01. The sequence goes on from DASYRX010000269.1 coordinate 16,865, forward strand.
CGTGTCGCCCAGCAGCACGCCTAACGTGTCGATGGCTTCGCGCAGGTCCTTGAGCAGATCGATTCGGAGCACTAGTACGTCCACACCGCTGGCTCGCAAGCGCTCGACGGCCGCGGCATTCTCCGCACTCTCGTAGACCACCACGAGATCGGGCTCTACGGAAAGCACGCGCTCGACGTTGGGACGCAGCGCGTCGCCCACGTCGGTGATCTGGCTTGCGGCCGGTGGAAAGACGTCCCAGCGCGAGCGACCGACGAGGCGAGCGCGAGCACCTAACGCGAACAGCAGCTCGGTCGTTGTCGGATTGAGCGACACGATGCGGTGGTACCCGGCGCCATTCGCGCCAGCCGGGGGGCGCTCGCGGGCGCAGGCGGCGAGCACAAACAGACTCAGGCTACAGCAGATGCGAAGCAGAAACGCCACGGACCCTCCCCCGAGGGCTGGTGATTGTGTGGCGCGAACAGAAATCGTCTCCTGGCTCCGGGCAGCGTCGCTGTGCCTTCCCGACTTGGTCAGTGGCTCATACAGCGCGCTCAGCTTGCCCGTTACAGTGGCGGGGCCGCGCCGGTCTCACACCGGCTTCCGTCCTTCCTGTCCGTGCAGATCGGTTGTCGTGGCGAAACCTACGTCGCGGTGAGACGTGCATCAATGCACGGCGTGCTCTTAAGAGCCGGACGCGGATGAACACGGAAACTGACGCAGATTGAACAACTTGGTGCCCACCCGGCTCCAACTGCTCTACCTAACGAGTCACCGCGTAGGCGTTCGTCTACTTCCAAGTAGTTGGGTGGGAGAGGGCACAAAG
>DASYRX010000270.1:0-4755 GCA_036003845.1 Gemmatimonadaceae bacterium
GTGGCGAATACGTCGCTGCTCAACACTGATTGGTACGTTAGGCAGCTGATCCGCCAGCCCGCTCGCCCGTTCGATTCGACGAAGGCGCCCGACATCTGGAAGGGTCGCTCGTGGCCAATGCCGAAGAAGTCGGTCGTGAGCTGGTCGCTCGATGCAGCGGACCAGGTTCCGCTCACCTATCCAGTTGGCGAGCGCAGTGTCTTCGAGGCGGAAGGCATTCGAGCTGAGATCGAGCCGAAAATGTTGTCTAAGGCGGATCTCTTCGTGCTCGAGATGATCAAACACAACCCAGATCGGGCGATCTATTTCAGCCGCACGTCAGGCGGATACGGGAATGAGCTTGGCTTGGGCCCGTACCTGCTCACGCAGGGCCTAGTGAAGAAGCTCATGCGTCAGATCCCGACGCCGGGGGCCGACACCGTGCTTTATCCGGGCGAAGGCTTTGTCGATGTCAAAGCGACGGAGCAGCTCTGGAACAAAGTGTACATCGCGCCCGAGTCGCTGATCGCGCGTGATCGCTGGATCGACGCGCCGTCCGCCGGCATCCCGGGTCTGTACATGACGACAGGTGTTCTCCTCGCAGACATCCTGCGCTCGAAGGGAGAAAACGCGAAAGCGGATTCAGTGCTCGCGCGCGCGGACCTGGTCGTGAAGGCGGCGAGACTCAACCACTGGTTCAATGTGCCGCTGCCGAGCGAGATGGGGCGCTTCTCGCCGACGGACACGCAGCGCGCTCCTTCGACCATCCCGCTCACCGTCGACACACTCGGCAAAAAGAAGTGACGACAAGGATTGCTTTTCTCTCCCCGCAAAGGCCGTGGCGACTCTTCTAGGACCTTCAGGAAAACCTAACGCAGCCGCCCCGGGTCCTATGTGGCTCGCGTTAGGCGCGGTCGGCGTCGTGTTCGTCGCGATCGGGCTCGTGGATGTCCTGTTGGCCTGGCTCCCTCCACGTTTCGGGGACGCCAATTGGGAGTTCGGCACCGCCACGGCGATGTTCAACAACCTTCCAGTGCCGGCGATGGGTCTCGGTCTCACCTTGGTGAGCGCTTCCGCACACAATGCGCGGAAGGTAGTGCGCGCTATCGTTGTCATCGCGGCGATCTTTGCGCTCTGGTCGCTCGTTGCCGCCGTCCTCTTCGGTCTCACGCTGCCGCTGGCGTTCAATAGCATCAGCGAACCCGGGCCGCATCAAGCGCTATTGACGAGCAGCATCAAAACCACGGTTCAGATCGTCGCATACGTAACGCTCTTTTTGTCTCTGGCTCGGTTCGCTTGGAGCTGGGACCGATAGCAGCCGAGCTCGGATCAGCGCCGAAGCGCGCGGCGCCGTGGCCCGATTCTTCTATAGTGATTCGTTAGGATCGAAGGCGTCAGTCGGCGAGCCCAGTCGTAAAGCGCGGCAACATGCGCTGTCGCCTCCGCGACCGGGTGAGGTGTTCTCGACGCCAGAGCGGCAGCCCCCAGCCAAGCCTAACGACTGTGAAGGCGCGCGTTAGGCACCCATTCCCCCTCTGCAAGCCCAATCGGCTGCAGACGCGACGATTGACCTGGAGTGGGTATGCGGGCTTACAAAATGACGGCATACGCGGCGGCGGTGGCGCTCCTTGTGGCGCCGTCGGCAGCGCGAGCGACGCCGGTGTGCGGAGGAAGCACCTTCACGACGTGCGCGTCCGTGAACATCACGAAGACGTTGCTTAGCAATGGCAATGTTCGCATCCGCATCGAGGTGCTCAATCAAGCCGGAGTCGCCGGCACATACGAGCGGCTCACGATCACGCGACTAGGCCTCTGGGGACTGGCCGAACATGCGCGTTATGTCCAAGGAAGCCTCGTCGTCGGCGGCGACGCCGTTGAAACCGACTGGCGGCTCGCATCGCTCTCGGCCGAGGACGACTCGATCCCAAAGGAATTGCGCATGCGAGCCGACCTACGCGGCGTACGCCTGCGACAAGGCATTGCTCTTGGCCTCACGCAAAAACAGCCGGCATCATTCGAGTTCGACATCTCTGGCGTCGCCATCGACGAGATCAACGTCCGTAACTGGGAACTGCACGCCGAATCGGATGGCGGATCCTGCTCGACGGACATGGTGGCGCGCGACGGCACGCTGAACGAGGCTCGCAACACATCAGCGTTTTGCTCAGCCGTGGTAACACCCGAGCCGAACAGCCTGCTTTTCTTGTCGACCGGCTTGGCGGCATTCGGCGCGCTCCGCTGGTTTGGGCGGCGGCGCGCCCTTTAGCTCGAGCTGACGCGGCGTCACTCTTCTTCGGCTAGGGCAGCCTAAACGGCGTGACGGAGCCCCTTCTGGTATCGCCCAGAAGGAGCTCGAATAGCGCCGGAGTGGGCCTTTTTGCGTGGCTGACGTGAGTCGCACGCGACTCTACAAGCATCGAAAACGCCCTCTTGACGGAGCTGAATACTCGGTCGCCTTGCCCGATTGTTGACTGCCTGCGGCATGCATGTGCGCAACAATGGCGGAGTCCGCCGATTGTTCGAATATTGGCTCAGGCGCATCGGTGAGAATCTCATCGCCACGCGTGCGGTTCGCACAACGCGTGTCGGTGATGCCAATCGTCATCGCTGCTTCGGGAAAGCTTAACGCCTCAGAGTGAAATCCACGCTCTATCGCGTTAGGCATGTATCTGGTTGGATCTCTGCTCTTCGGACTGACCTGTCGCTGGAGCTGGAGAACGTGATGGACCCTGGCCGTGTGGGGCCTCATCAAAAGCAGTCTGAACGGTGGTGCAGATTGTGCTATAGGACGTGTAATTCTTGTGATTGGCGCATGGGTCCGCGGAAGTGAGATAGGTAACGGGTCTAAACCTTTGGGGAGTTTTGCCATGATTCGAAAGACGTTATTGACCTTGGGAGCCGCGGCTCTGGTAACCACTGGAATGCCGGTCCAGGCGCAGGTGATCTGCGGGGGAAGCTCCTTCGCCACCTGTGCAACAGTGACCATCACCAAGGTCCTTCTCGGGAACGGTGAGGTCCAACTGCTTTTCAGCGTGACCAACCTTTCCGGGACAAATGGCACCTGGAGTGGCACGCAATTCACGCAGGTTGGTCTCTTCGGACTGCCCAGCACGGCTGCGTACGTCGCCGGAAGTCTGGTCGTCACGGGCGTCAGCCTCTCGCAATGGCAGCTGGGTACCGCCGGCCTCAGTGGCTCGGGCATTCAAAAGTTCGTCATTGGCGTCGACACCCAGAACGGTATCAATGGAGCACTTGGCGCGAATCAGTCAGCGACGTTCCAGTTCAACATCACAGGTGCGACGCTCGCCCAAATAAACGTCCAGAATTGGGGGATCCACGGTCAAGGCGGCCCGCAGGGTTGCTCGACGAAGCTCGTCTCCACGAACGGGACAGTGAATGCCGGCCCATACGACGCAGCGTGCGCAGCACCGACGGTGACACCTGAGCCAGCGACGCTTGCACTACTCGCGACGGGCCTGGTTGGACTCAGTGGCGCGGGCATCCATCGCCGGCGACGACGTCACGCCTAACGCCTCCGTGTCTTTGCGCATAAGGGCCGCCCTCTACGGGGCGGCCCTTTGTTTTTCCGCTCGGCGGCTCAACGGCTCGCGTGAGCAGCGTCGCCAGCCATTCGGACCACTTGCGACGAGGGAGACGGACCTGTGACCTTGCGGCTTATTCGGGAGGGCTAGTCCTAATTGGTAAGGCAGCGGTCTTGAAAACCGCCGGGTGGTGACACCCTTACAGGTTCGAATCCTGTGCCCTCCGTTGAACTTGGGTCCCTTGCAATTCGGGACCTTTGGCGTTTTGGCGACACCTTGGCGCTCAGGCGCTCGGTGAATCGCCCTCCGTGCTTGTCATGCTTATTTCTATATTGTAGAATCGAGCAGGCCGCCACGCCGAACCCTCCTGATCGCTGAGCGCGACCTCACAGACGACGCGGCCCCCGCGCGCTACCTCCCTGCCGAGATCTTTCACTTCGGGCCGAACGGTTCTTCGCAGACGCTGGTGTTCAAGACCACGGCGGATCGGGATCCGGTGGATCCTGCAGAGCATGCAGGCGGCGATCTAGCGTGGTCGCCGCGCGTCGCCATCCAGGAGATGACGACGACGGAGCAGGTGCTCGCCAAGGCCGTCGGGCCGGTGCGTCAGGTGATGACCGCTCGTGTCGCTCCTCACAGCGCTCGCGCTCGTCCTGGGTGCGATCGGGATTTACGGCGTGGTCTCCCACTTCGTCGTTAGGCGAAGGCGAGACTGGGGGATCCGGATGTCGCTCGGGCTCAGCCCTTCGCGCGTCGTCGGAGGCGTCGTTAGGCGTAGTGCGACTCTGGTGGCGGTCGGCGTCTCGATCGGCCTGCTCGCTTTCGTCGTGTTCGCTCGGCTGCTGTCCTCGCTGATCTACGGCGTCGGCGCGACGGACCCATTAGCCATCGCAGCAGCCGTTGTGGCGCTGCGGACGGTTGGAGTGCTGGCCGCGCTGGTGCCGGCGGCGCGGGCCGGTCGGACGGATCCGGCGATTGTCCTACGCGAACAGTGAGACGAGCTCCGGGAGTGGACCGATGAGTGACGATGGACCACTGGGCGCGTTCGAGGAGCAGGTAATGATCGCGGTGCTGCACGCGAGCGAGGAAGCGTACGGCATGAATGTTCGGCGGGAAATCGAGGATCGCGCGTCGCGCGAGGTGACGATCGGCGCGGTGTACGCGACGCTCGACCGCCTGGAGGAGAAGGGGCTGGTAACGTCGCGGCGGACGATCGCCTCCGGCGCGGCGCGGC
>DASYRX010000271.1:0-3082 GCA_036003845.1 Gemmatimonadaceae bacterium
TCTCCGGTTCCCGCTTCGATGACGATGTCGGCGTCGGACAGATATGCGCCACTAAGGCTGTCGACGACCCGGCCGACGATTTGGCCTTTGCCGGGCGGCGCAGGTGCGGTCTGCGCGGATGCGTTCTGCGCGGCTGCATTCAGGAATGCGGCCAGCGCGATGACGACAACGCCCAGGGATGTGCGAAGCTGTTTGATCAGCATAGTCAACCTCGCGTCTGCTCTAATGTATATCCTGGCAGCGCAGTTGGCCCGCCGATCTTGTTTTATTGGACTGACGATCCTACCTTAGTGCCATGACCGCTATGTGGTTTACCGCGACCTATTACTACGGCTTTATCGGCTACAGCCGATGGGGGCCCCGGTCGCGCGTGCGGTAAAGTCAGAGCAGGAAAGCGCATATACACCAGGGCCTCCGCCAACGCGGGGGCTTTTTCATTTGATGGCGCCCGCGAAACGAAAGACCCGCTTCACTATCAACTCGGGGCAGTCATGGTAAGGACAGAGTCGATTCAGACATCACTCACACGAGCGCATTCGCACAATGGATCCGCCGCCAAGGATCACGCGCGACCGTATCGTCTGGCGGCGCATCCATCTTCGGCCCACGCCACTCGGCCGGTGCGCATCAGCGAGAGCGTGACGATCGGCGGCGCTGCGATCACTGTCATCGCCGGGCCTTGCTCCGTGGAGAGCGGTGAGATGATCGTGGACGTGGCTCATCGCGTTCGGGAGCTTGGCGCCGTGATGCTGCGCGGCGGCGCGTTCAAGCCACGCACCTCCCCGTACTCTTTCTCCGGACTCGGTGCAGCGGCGCTCCAGCTGTTGGAGTCGGCGCGTGCCGAGAGTTCGCTGCCGGTTGTGACCGAGGTGATGGACACCCGACAGGTCGAGCTCGTGGCGAAGAGCGCGGACATGCTCCAGGTCGGCGCGCGCAACATGCAGAATTTCTCGCTGCTCGAGGAAGTCGGCAGGAGTCACAAGCCCGTCCTGCTCAAGCGCGGACTGTCGGCAACGACAACGGAGCTGCTGCTGGCCGCCGAGCACGTGATGGCGGCGGGCAATTGCAACGTCGTGTTGTGTGAGCGGGGAATTCGCACCTTCGAGACTTCGACGCGCAGCACACTCGATGTTTCGGCGATCCCGGTGCTTAAGGAGGAGACGCATCTTCCTGTGATTGTGGATCCGAGCCACGCCGGGGGACGCGCGCGGCTGGTGATTCCGCTAGCTCTCGCTAGCATCGCGGCGGGCGCCGATGGAATTATGGTGGAGGTGCACCCTGATCCTGACTCGGCGCTGTCCGATGGGGACCAGTCGCTGACGATCGAGATGTTTGCCGAGTTGATGCGCGCGGCGGGGCCGGTCGCGAGGGCGGTTGGGCGAACGGTCTAAAGCAGCCAGTGACCGGTTACCTGTTAACCGATGTTCGCTATGGCAGCTGACGGCTCAACTCTCTGACGACGCCAAGGTCCTCGCGCATTACGAGCGCAATAATGTCCGTCTCGTCGAGCAGCTTCTTCTTGTCAGCGAGCTCCTTGAATCGCGCGAAGAGCAACCCGAATTCTTCGTCAGTGAGCTCGTAGCCGAGCGCGGTTGTCTTCGCGCGCAGCGCGTGGCGCCCGGAGTGTTTGCCGAGCACGAGGCCGACTCCATCCCAACCAACCGTCTCGGCGCTCATGATCTCGTAGGTCGGGCGGTGCTTCAGCACGCCGTCCTGGTGGATGCCGGCTTCGTGCGCGAAGGCGTTGGCGCCGACGATCGCCTTGTTGGGCGGGACTCCGATGCCGATGCATTCTGAGACGAGACGAGAAGTGGCGGCGAGCTCGCGCGTCTCGATGCTGGTGTGAAGCCCGAAGTACGGCTGTCGCGTCTGCAGCGCCATCACCACTTCTTCCAGCGCGGCATTGCCAGCGCGCTCGCCGATGCCATTGATGGTGCATTCCGCTTGTCGCGCGCCGGCGCGCACGCCAGCCAGCGTGTTCGCCACCGCCAGGCCGAGATCGTCGTGGCAGTGAGCAGAGATCGTCGCGCGCTCGACGCCGTAGACATTCGCGCGAACGCCTGCGACCAGATCTCCATATTCCTCGGGCGTCGCGTAGCCAACTGTGTCCGGCACGTTGAGCGTCGTCGCGCCGGCATCGAGCGCAGTTCCAAGAACCTCGTACAGAAACGCCGGCTCGCTGCGCGCCGAGTCCTCACCCGAGAACTCGACTTCGGCGCCGTGCGCAACTGCCCGGGAGACCGCGGCCGCCGCAGTAGCAACGACTTGAGAGTGCGTCATCCCGAGCTTGTGCTTCATGTGCACGTCGGATGTAGCGAGGAAGATGTGAATGCGCGCTTGCGCCGCCGGCTCGACCGCCGTCCAGCAACGATCGATGTCGCGCTCGGTCGCACGCGCCAGTCCGCAGATCGCGGGACCACCTGCACGACCGATCTCGCGCGCGATTTGATTGACTGCTTCCCAATCCCCGTCCGACGCCGCCGGATATCCCGCTTCGATGACATCAACGCGCAGACGCGCCAGCTGACGCGCGACAGCGAGCTTCTCGTGGAGCATCATCGTGCACCCCGGCGCCTGCTCTCCATCGCGCAACGTTGTGTCGAAGATTCGCACCCGACCATCGTCGGGCGCGAACGCTTCCCGCTTCCCGCTTCCCGCTTCCCGCGTCATGCGCTCGCCGCCCCCGGCGTTACTTCCTTGGCGTTCACGAACGTCATCATCCGACGCAGCGACCGTCCTACATCCTCGATCCGATGGTGCGTCTCCGCCGAGCGCGTGCTCTTGAAGTGCGGCAGTCCCGAATTATTCTCGGCGATCCACTCGCGCGCAAAGGATCCATCGCGGATGTTCGACAGCAGCTCGCGCATCGTCTCACGCGTGCGCTCGTCGACGATGCGTGGCCCCGCCACGTAGTCGCCGTACTCGGCGGTGTCCGACACCGAGTACCGCATGTAGTTGAGCCCGCCCTGGTACATCAGATCGACAATGAGCTTGAGCTCGTGCATGCACTCGAAGTAGGCGACTTCGGGTTGATAGCCGGCATCGACCAGCGTGTCGAATCCGGCTTTCACCAGCGCCGACA
>DASYRX010000272.1:0-2990 GCA_036003845.1 Gemmatimonadaceae bacterium
CCCTTCGGATGGAACGAATCGAGCGGAGCGAACGGAGCGAGCGCCTGAAGCAAACAGAGCTCAGCACATGCGCTGCGCAGCAACGCTTTTGCTTTGTGAAAGAACAAAGCGCTTCGGACGTCGTGGGCCACAGTCGATGAACTGCGCTGGCGGTGACGAATCGAACCCGTCCCATCCGACACGTCCGCTTGATCCGAACAGGTCTTTGCCGTTGACGCCTTTGCAAACAGACGTCTCACGGAATTCCCCGGGACAACCTCAGATCACTCCACTGTCACTGGTATTCCGAAACTCCCGGAATTCCGTGAGGATCCATTTTTTTGAAACTCCCCGAGGAGTTCGTGCGCTGACGAGCGTTCTCTACTCGGCGCTTGCGGAGGGCGGCGCGGGCTCGGGGCGACGTGAGAACCGATAGCCGGTCTTGAGCACCGTCACGAAGTGTACGGGATGCGCCGCGTCCGGCTCCAACTTGCGCCGCAGCTCGGCGACGTGCGTGTCCACTGTTCGGCTCACAACGGCTGGATCGTATCCCCAGACCTCGCGCAGCAATTCATGACGCGTCGCGACCTTGCCTTCGCGCCTGACGAGGGCCGCGAAGAGCTCGAACTCCTTGGGACGCAAGGCGACAGGCTTACCGCGTCGCGTCGCTGTTCGCGCGCGAAGGTCCACGCGCACGTCGCCAAAGACGACAATGCTTTCGGCGTCATTCGCAGCGGCGAGACGACTGCGGCGCAGCAGCGCGTCGACCCGCGCGAGTAGTTCCAACAGTCCGAACGGCTTGGTGACGTAATCGTCGGCGCCAAACCGAAATCCGCGAACCTTGTCCGCCTCCTCGCCTAACGCGGTGAGAATGAGCACCGGAGTTGGATCGCCGCTCTCGCGCAGCGTCCGCAGCACGCGATAGCCGTCGCCGTCCGGGAGCATCAGGTCGAGCACGACGAGATCGAAGAGCGCGCCGTTACTCGCTGCTGCTTCACTGCGCGCTAACGCCGCAAGCGCGTCGCGTGCCGTTGCCGCGAGCGCAACCTCATGCCCTTCGAACTCGAGATTGCTCTTGAGTCCTTGAGCCAGAGCGGCGTTGTCTTCGACGAGGAGGATGGAAGGCAAGACAACCAGGGGCTAGGGGTTAGGGACTCGGCAGTTCGACAATAAACCGCGCGCCTTGGCCGTTGCCCTCAACTGTGCTCGCGCTTTCGATCCAGGTGCGGCCGTGCATCGCCTCCACGAGCTCACGCACGACGGATAGACCGATGCCGCTGCCTGCCCGGCGGGGCTGGCCGTCTTGCATCAGCCTAACGTACGGGCTCCATACGCGTTCGCGATCGCTCGGCGCGATGCCGGGGCCATCGTCAGTAACCGTTAGGCGGACCAGACGCGTCGGTCCGCTGCCGTTCCCGGTCGTATGCTCCGCGTCAATGCGCTCGGCGCCGATCGTGATCGTCTGGCCAGGCCGGCCGTACTTCACCGCGTTGTCCAGGAGGTTGAGCAGGACCTGACGCAGAACCGCCGGATCGGCGTACACGATCGCGTCACCCGCACGGGTCTCGACGTGCATCGATGCAGCGGTTGCGAGTGGCGCGAAGCTCGAAACGACGTCGGCGAGATAGGGAGGGAGCGACAACGGCTCGAGCCTAACGTCGGGCGCGTCGCGGCGCCGCGAAAAATGCAGCACGTTCTCCACCATATGCATGAGCCGCCTGGCCTCGCGCACGATCGACGTGGCGGCGAGCGTGCGTTCGTCCTCGCTGCGCGCGCGACCCAGGCTTAGCGTCTCGCCAAAGAGAAGGATCTGGGCCAGCGGCGTACGAAGCTCGTGTGAAACGCTGGATGTAAAGTCCGTGCGCAGCCGAGCCAGCTCGTGCTCACGACGCAGCTGGATGAGGGCGACGAGCGCCAGTACGACGCAGAGCGCCAACAGACCAACGAGCAGCGGTAGTCGCGATCGTTCGGGCGGCGAAACGAAGAGCACGCTGCGCACACCCGGCCGCATCGACACGCGCGCCGTGACACCTGGAAAGGCCCGCAACGGTTGCACGGCGCTGAGCGCGATGGGCGCGTCGCTGGCCGCGAGCGGCGAGGCGCGGGGCGAGAGCGCTGCAGTGCGTGCCGCGAGGTTCGCGCGCGTGTCATCCGACTCAGAAGCGCCGCGCACTTCCACAGTCATCAATGAATCGTTAGGTAGACCGCTCAGAACGCCGGCCGGCAGCAAAGCATCGTGGCGCAACGCATCGGCCACGCTCGTGCGCAGGAGGACACCGCGGCAGTCGGGGATCGCGTAGGCGGCCACGGGCACGTTGAAGCGCGCGGTGCGCACGCCCACGGCGGCGAATGCGTCGCGGCCGTCGTGCGAGTACGGAACCAAAAAGCGCGTCTGTGCAGCGGACGTGCTGCGCAGTTGCTGCTGAATCCCGGATCGAATCGAATCCGACATCCCGGCGGCGATCGGAGCGCCGGCGGACGTGAGGCGCTCCCCGGAAAGCTCCAGGCGCAGCACTGTGGGTTGGCCTGCGCAGGCGACGCCTAACGCCGTCGCGCGTGGCAACAGCGCGGCCGGCTCCGGCGACGGTTCAACTGGCGACGCCGAGACGCCTCCCAACACAGGGGCAAAGAGATCGCCGAGCGAGCGATCGGCGCGCGCGCGCACGGCCGCATCGAGCTCCCATCCGGCCATCGTCGCGTACTGCGCCATGGCCCTGTCTGCCGTGATGCGCATCGAATGCCGCGCCCTATACGCCTCGTACGCCAGCACCGCGGACACCACGACGACGGCTGCGACGAGTCCAATCAGCAGCGGTACCGTCAGGCGCGATACGGCGGAATGATGGGGGCGCAGGGGGCGCTCAACCCGCATAACGCTTCCTCGCACAATGCACTGCCTCCGTCAAGCCGAGGAGCGCCGTTCGCACAACGCCCTAACTCGGCGCTGGGCGGCTCCAGCGACGCACTGCGACCACAACTACAGCCGCCCCCGCGATGACGGCCACGACGGG
>DASYRX010000273.1:0-20146 GCA_036003845.1 Gemmatimonadaceae bacterium
GCTCGACGCCGGTCGCGTGCTGCAGTACGGGTCGCCTGACGAAGTCTTCCGGCGCCCCTCCACGCCGTACATCGCCGAGTTCCTCGGCGCCGAAAATGTGCTCGCAGGCACCGTGCGGGTGCTGCGGGACGCGCCCCCGGACTTCATCGCTGGCGACGAAACTCCAGGCGCACTGCTCCCAGCCGATTTGGCCGCGGGATATCACGCGCTGGAGTTTGTGGCCGGTGCGCTCAAGATCTACACCGTCGGCAGCGCGGCCTCGGGTTCGGCGTACGCTGTGATTCGCGCGGAAGAAGTCTCCATTGCCCGGACGGCGCCGGCGACGTCGGCGCGGAACGTATTCCGCGGACGCATCATGGAGCTGTCCACGTTAGGTGCGCTGGCGCGCGTCGCGCTCGATGTGGACGGTATGCCGCTCGTTGCCGCGTTGACGGCGCGCTCCGCGGACGAGCTCGCGCTCCGTGAAGGAGAAGAGGTCTGGGCATCGTTCAAGGCGCTAGCCGTGCATTTGTGCTAGGACAAGCCGCACTATTCTTTACGCATGCCCGGTTCGCGGAAGCCTAACGCGACAGTCGCGGATATCCTGGAGCCATTCCCGGCTCGCGTCCGCCGGATCTCGGAGCAGCTGCGCAAGCTTGTGACGCGCACGATCCCCACCGCGACGGAGCACGCTTATCCCGGTTGGAAGGCCATCGGCTACCGCGATCCGCACGCCGGATACTTCGCCGGCATCTTTCCGCAGCTGGATCACGTGCGGCTCCTGTTCGAGCACGGCGCCGCGCTCGAGGATCCCGACGGGTTGCTCGAAGGTGAAAACGTTAGGCAGGTGCGCTGGATCGTACTGCGCTACGGAGCGCCGCTCCCTCGCGCCGCGATCGCGAGCCTGCTGCGCCGAGCGGTCCTCTACGGCAGCACGCGAAGATAAAGCGGCCGTTTAGTTCTGTCGGCATCACGGGCCTTCGCTCATAGCGCCCGCCTTCTCGAGGTCATTCTCAAAGCTCCGAACTCGAAGCTGGAATCTCACAGCTCTCCGGGGGGTGAAGGGGCCGTACTAGGGGTACCCCGAGTGTTCAGCCCGCTCCTGCCCGTTGTACACTGGGTCGCGTCCGAGGCGCGGGCATGAGCGGGGGCCGGTTGGGCGGAGTGGGGTGTTTGGGTGTGGCCCGCGTCTCGAAGAATTGGGTGGGGTGTGGGTTGGGATACTATCGGGGCAGGGGGCGGCCGAGACGGGTGGGGCTTGAAGGATGTGGTGCGGGGCGGTCGCTTAGTCGCTGCATGCATCACAGTGATGTGAGGTATGGACGACTGGACTGCGGTTCGCCCCCCAGTCCTCGATAGACGTCGTGATCGGTGCGATGCTGTCGAGGATCTGTTGTCTATAACAGTGTGCTCCGAAATCCCCACGTGAGGAACGACAATGACTAGCTACGAAAAACGCGGTCCCCTCCCACCCGAAAGCGATCACAAGATCGAACTCGAAGCCGCGATCGAACTCGTTAGGCGGTACCGTAAATACAGCGGTCCGGCGGCGGAGAAGGGTGGCTATTTCTGGGCCGAGCCCATCCGGCGGATGCTGTCGGAACCGGGTGTTGTTGGGCTGCGCTACTACCATGGTGTCGACGCCAATGGCGGCTACCACATCATCCTACTTGGCGTCGACAGCGACGGTAGAGATGTCGTTAAGCACGTGTCGGGCGGCGGAGCGCGCGCGGTGCCGGGAGGCGAAGGGGCCGTACTCGAGAGCAGCTCCATGGCCGGGGGGCCGGCGGCCGACGGACAACTACAGAATCACTTCCCGTGTCCGCCGTGGTGTCCACCCGACGGCCCGTTTGCCTAAAGTTGCGCCTACACCTGCGGACACCTCGTGATCTATCCATGGGAGCTTTACGCAGCTGCGTTCGTCCAACTGCTCCCCGTCGCCGGCGGGCTGCTGCACGGCGGCAGCCTGCCCGCGGCAAGACGGTGGTTCATGCTGTGGTGCCTGCTGAGCTTCATCGCGGATGGTGTGCAGTTCGTCTTCGCGCAAACCGTCGGGCAAAACTTGTGGCTTCGTATGATCATCGCGCCGGCTCAAATCGCGGTTGCGTTTTGGGCCCTATCGCTATGGCAGCTCGACGCGAAACCACGCCGAGTGATGCGACAGGGCATCGTCGTGCTCATTCCGGCAACGCTGATCATTGCGCTTGTTTGGGAGGGCTTTGAATCGTTTGGTGACAAATCCGGTCCAATCCTTCAACTCGCACTGCTCGCGGCCTGCGTTTACACACTGGTTAGCCGCAGCGTCGCGTCGTCCGAACGTCTCGCGCGCGAAGACTGGTTCTGGATCACTCTTGGACTCTCGCTTTATTTCGCGCTCGGCGTCGCACTCGGTCCCGTGGCAATGGCCTTGCTACAAGGCAACACCGAATTCCTGAAACAGGTCCTGCTCTTCAAGGCACGTGCTGACATCCTCGCGTTTGTGTTGATGACCATCGGTATGCTATGTCCGCTTCGCCGCTCTTTGTCACTGAAGCCTACATAGCGTCCGGGTTGGCGTTAGGCCTTCTGGTCTTCGCACTCGGCGCCGCGCTGGCCATTTACCAGCGGCGGACGCTTGGCCTGCGCCAGCAACTCGACGACTGCCGCCGCCAACTTGGCCCCGGTCCAGCCGACAGCTAGGCCGTTGCAACCTCTCGAAGGGTCGAATCGCCTGTGAGTCATAACGAGTGGGAACGGCCCTAGCGCATTTAGAGCCGGCCCCCAACCTTTCTTGGGAGGGAACGGCTACCCCCCAAAGCTGTGTCCGGCTCCGCGCAGTTCATCGGTCAGATCTATGTCGCCTCCGCGCTTGCGTTAGGCGTCATCCTCTTCGCGCTCGGCGCTGCCCTCGTCTTCTACCAGCGCCGCATCGTCGCGCTCCACCGAGAACACGCCAAACGTCTGCTCGCCGCCCAGGAAGACGAGCGCGCCTGGGTCGCGCGCGAAGTGCATGACGACGCTTTGCAGCGCGTGGCCCTGCTACAGCACGAGCTGGACGACTGGACCGGCGAGCATACCGTCGATCCGGATCGCCAGCGGATTCGCATCACAGCGCTGCGCGAGGAACTGAGCGACCTTGGCGTGATGTTGCGAAAAGTCGCGCATCACTTGCATCCATCTATCATCGAGCACGCCGGCCTCGTTCCCGCACTGCACGCCCTCGCCGCTGACTTACAACGCGCATCCGGCTTCGAGGTCGCCGTGGACACGTCCGCGGCGCCCGCGGTTTCACTCCCGAAAGAAAGTGCGCTCATCCTGTACCGCATCGCACAGGAAGCGCTGCGCAACGCCGAAAAACACGGCCGGACCACGAAGGCAAACATTACTCTCGCGCAGCGGAATGGCGCGATCGTGCTGACAGTGGCCGATCGCGGCCGTGGCTTCGACCTGGCCCAGCACGATCGAGCCCATGGCCTGGGTCTGGTCAGCATGACGGAGCGCGCTCGTTATGCGGGCGGTCGCATCGACATCGAGTCGCAACCCGGCGCAGGTACCGTCGTCCGCGTCGAGGTGCCGACTACAGAAGGAAGCTTGCCATGATTCGTAGAACTGCAATCCTCATTGCCGACGATCACCCCCTGGTGAGTCAGGGGCTGCGCGCCATCCTGCGCACGAATTGCGAGGTCGTCGGCGTCGTTCAAGACGGTCGCGACGTCATCGACGGCGTTAGGGCCAAGAAGCCGGACCTCTTGCTCCTCGACCTTTCGATGCCGCACAGAAACGGGCTCGACCTTCTTCCAGAATTGGTCAAGTCGTTCCCCACCCTCAAAGTCCTCATCGTGACGATGCACGTTGACCGCGCCATGGCGGACGCGGCGATGCTCGCTGGGGCACACGGCTTCATTCCGAAGGAGGCATCCGCCGAAGAGCTGAACGACGCGATCAGCCAGGTGATGCAAGGGAAGAAGTACATCTCTCCCAAGATCCCGCGTCACACGCAGCGCGACGGCTCGGCGATCGACGATCCCGCCCTGGATCGCCTAACGCCGCGTCACAAGCAGATTCTGCGGCTCCTGGGCGAAGGGAAGACGTCACAGCAGATCGCGGACGCCCTCGGCGTGAGCCACCGCACGATCGAGTTCCACCGCGCCTCGATCCGGCGCGCGCTCGGAATAACGAATGAAGTTGGCTTGCTGCGTTACGCAGTGATGTTGCAGGGGCGTGAGAGTGGGAGCCCGAGCGCCGCGCCTATCAACAGCGCAGATTCCGCAAACGATTTGTAACGAAGCGCACACATCGGGCATATCAGTACCCTTAGAATAGACAGCGGTGCAACTTGGAGCCGCGTTAAAGGGTTGGAACGGCACTAGGGCTTCCCCGAGTGTACACGCCTAACTCGCACTTCTATTCTGCGGTCCATGAGCGACACACTCCGTTCCATGGTCATCGAGCCGCCTTACGCGGCCGCCCGCCGGAACACCGGTGAGGCTCCCGTCCTCGGCTCCATACTGCTGATCGACTGCCTCGACGTCCGTCCGACGTCCGCGCAGCTAAAGCCAATCGTAGACTCAGCTCCGTGGTGCCCTGTCTGCATCCTCGCCGCGGATCGTTGGGAGGTACGTCACATCCGGCGTACGTCGCGCGTTACCGTGGTCTTCTCGTTGGATGATGGCGTTGGCGGGACTCGCGGCATGCTGTCGGCTGTCGGGACGCGGCCGCACACGACGCCAGCCGATGTCGCCGAATGGATCGTGGGTCGCACCCGGCTTCCCTCGTTGCGGCGCACGCTCGTCGATCTATTCACACGCCCGCTGATGACGCGCGCCGAAGCGCTGCGCATGCAGTGGTCGGTGCGCGAACAGCTCGCGTTGTTAGGCGAATGGGATGCCTGCGACTGGCAATTGATGTGGCACGTTACCGAAGCGGCGTCGCGTGGCGAAGCGCGCGCGGTGGTCGTGCCCGATCTCGACGCGCGAGCGGATGAGCTGCTCGGGATCGAATGGTCGGCGCGCGCGCAGCTGGCGGGATGGGAATGGATTCCCGAAACCGCGCTTCGCTGCGCTGGGTTTTTTTCGAGCAATCGCATGGACGCTCGGCGGGAGCTCGGCTGCGTCGCGGTCCTCGATTCACTCGCGGTCCGTTCATTGGCGGCAGCCAGTTGGCGCCAGCGAGCGGACTCCGACGCGAGTGAGCGGCACTTTGCTCGAGCGGGCTGACAGTCTTTGGCTGACGGCTGACCGCTAACCATGAGCGAGACACCAATGACACCACATATACCGACTGATAGTGCTCGCGGACGGATCCCCCTGCGCTATGCGCGCGCGCACGGCTTGTATCTGCGCGGTCCGGTCACGGGCGAGCCGTACGTATTCAATCCTGACGCCGGCACTCCCGTGCAGGAGCGCGACGCAGTGGCCTTACTAGAGACTGGGCTTTTCGAGCGGGCCTAACGAGAAGACGAACCAGGCCGCTGGCAGCTGTCAGCCGACAGCTTTCTTCCGCGGTCCCACGATCACACGACCGTTCTCGATGCTGACCTCATAGGTCGGCACCGCATCCAGCGCCGGCCCTCGCGTCGGCTCTCCGGTCGCGCAACGAAAGCGCGCGCCGTGCCACGCGCACTCGATTTCGGCCGCTTGGCCTGACTCGTTAGAGGAGACGCTGTAGCCGGCAGAGAGGGGCATCGCCTGATGCGAACACTGATCCGCCAGCGCGTACACCTGGTCGCCGATTCGCAGAAGACAAACAGCGCGACCATCGTCCAGGACGATGCCTAACGGCACACCTGGCTCGAGATCCTGCAGAGGGAGGCTCAATGTTAAAGTCTAAGGCCGAAGGACTACGTCCTAGAGCTGGTCATCCGTTGAGACTTCACCGTCGCCACCTTCGATCGCGCTTTGCAGGGCGTGCCACGCGAGCGT
Source organism: Gemmatimonadaceae bacterium (assembly GCA_036003845.1). Lineage (GTDB taxonomy): Bacteria > Gemmatimonadota > Gemmatimonadetes > Gemmatimonadales > Gemmatimonadaceae > DASYRX01. The sequence goes on from DASYRX010000273.1 coordinate 5,880, forward strand.
GGCGCACTTGACGCGAGCAGGGAAGCGCGCGACGCCGCCAAGCACGGCGAGGCGGCCTAACGCCGGATTCTCAGGGCGCGGCTCGGCAGCCGAGACTGGCGATGCTGTAACCAGTGCGTGAAAGCGATCGAAGAGATCGTGAACCTCTGCGCGAGTCTTTCCCTTGACGGCGCTCGTCATCAGCGACGCGGACGCTTTCGAGATCGCGCAGCCCCGCCCGCCGAAGCTCACGTCATCGACGACGTCGCCGTTCATCTTGACATACACCGTGACTTCATCGCCGCACAGTGGATTGCGACCGAAGACACGGCGCGTGGCGTCCGGGATCTCGCGGAAATTCCGCGGATTCCGGTTGTGGTCCAGAATTACTTCCTGATACAGGGAGGTCAGGTCCGTCATTGGGCTAAACAGGGAGCTCTGGGTCGCGAGTTTCGGGTGCCGAGTTTCGAGGACGAGATGATCACCGCGGAATATTCGGCGTCACCCACATCATGTAGTTACCGATTTGAACACTCCGCACTCGCAACTCGAAACTCGCGACCCAAAGCTCATTGTTTTTCGCGATGTTCTATGTGTTGAAGACCTTGCGCACTTCGCGCAGTCCCTCGACCAGTGCATCTATTTCTTCCCTCTTGTTGTACATCGCAAACGACGCCCGTGATGTCGCAGTGACTCCCATCCGTTTCATCAAAGGCTGCGTGCAGTGATGACCCGCGCGCACAGCGACGCCATTGAAGTCCAGCACGCTCGCAACGTCATGCGCGTGCACACCGTCCATCACGAAGCTCACGACTGCGGCCTTGTCCTTCGCCGTTCCGATCAGCCTAACGCCGGCAATTTCGACGATGCGACGCGACGCCTCGACCATCAGCGAATGTTCGTGCGCGCTGAGGGCGTCGAAGTCGATCCCGTTCATGTAGTCCAGCGCCGCGCTCAACCCCGCCACAGCGCCGATGTCTGGCGTTCCCGCCTCGAACTTCGCAGGCAACTGAGCATACGTCGTCCGCTCGAACGACACCGACTCGATCATGTCACCGCCGCCCATCCACGGCGGCATGCGATCGAGCAACTCCTCGCGGCCATAGAGAATGCCCGCGCCGGTCGGGCCGTACATTTTGTGGCCCGAGCACACATAGAAATCGCAGCCTAACGCCTGAACGTCGATGCGATGATGTGGCGCGCGCTGCGCACCATCCAACAACACGTGTGCTCCGGCCGCGTGCGCCCGCTGAATAACCTCGGCAACGGGCAGCACGGTGCCAAGTGAATTCGACACGTGAGCCATGGCGACGAGGCGCGTACGATCGCTGATCAACGCTTCGAACGCGTCCAAGCGTAGCTGACCGTCATCGTCGATCGGCGCCACACGCAAGCGCGCGCCAGTCCGCTCGCAGAGCATCTGCCACGGCACGATGTTCGAGTGATGCTCCAGCTCCGTGATAATGATCTCGTCACGAGCCCGTACGAAGCCTGACCCATAGGCGTTCGCGACGAGGTTAATTCCCTCAGTCGTTCCGTGCGTATAGATGATCTCTTTCGTCGAGCGAGCGTTGAAGTACGCGCGCACCTTCTCGCGCGTCCCCTCGTAGATCGCCGTCGCTTTCTCGCTCAACCAGTGCACGCCACGATGCACGTTGGCGTTTGATTCTTCGTAAAAGTCCTGCACCGCGTCGATGACTGCACGCGGCTTCTGGCTCGTCGCGGCATTGTCCAGGTATACCAGTGGCTTCCCGTGCGCTGTGCTGAAAAGGATCGGGAAATCCTGACGCACACGCTCCACGTCCCACGCCTTGGCAACTGGCGCTTCGCGAGTCGTCCCTTCGATAACTGTATGTGCCATAGCCGTTAGGCTCCCGCTTCCACTCCCGCATAGCGCTCGAGCGTCAGCCGCTCCAGCCCCAAGCGCAGCGCGTCGAATTCGATCGTCTCCAGCGCCTCGGCAGCAAACGCATACGTGAGAAGCTTCCGCGCGGTATCAGCCGATATGCCGCGACTCTTCATATAGTAGAGCGCCAGCTCGTCAATGCGCCCGACCGTGGCGCCATGTGTGCACTTCACGTCGTCAGCGAAGATCTCCAGCTGAGGCTTCGTGTCGATCTTCGCGCGTTCCGAAAGCAATAGCGTGTTGTTGGTTTGCTTCCCGTCGGTCTTCTGCGCGATGGGATGTACGTACACCTTGCCGTTGAACACGCCGTGCGACTCGCCGTCGAGGATGCCTTTGTACAGCTCGCGGCTGAAGCAGTTCGGTTCGGCGTGCTCGATGCGAGTTTGATGATCGCCGTGCTGTGTTCCGTCCAGCATGTACAAGCCGTTCAACGTGCATCCGCACCCTTCACCGCCCAACATCGTGTAGACGTTGCTTCGAGCGAGCGCGCCGCCGCTCGAGAAGGAGAACGCGTTGTAATGTGAGTGCCGGCCCTGGCGCACTTCGATCGTTCCGATGTGAACGGCACCCTCACTCTCGCGTTGCAGCGTGTAATGGTTGAGCGTCGCTCCATCGCCAACGGAGACTTCGGTCACTGCATTATTGAAGTACGCTTCCGCGCCGAGCCCAACGTACTGTTCCAGAACCATCGCCTTCGCGTTAGGCTCGACGACCATGAGCGCGCGTAGGTGCGCCACGCCGCCGGCCGCCGTGCGGTCGCTGAAGTGCAAGATGTGAATGGGAGCCGAGACCTGCGTCCCGGGCGCGACGTGCAGAAAAACCCCGTCGTGCAAGAACGCAGTGTTGAGCGCCGTCAGCGCGTGCTCGTCGATGGACGCAATGCGCGTCAGATATCGCTCCAACAGCGTGGGCTCTTCGTGCACGGCGCTAGCCAGACGCAGCACGCGCACGCCATCCGGCAGACCCTGCATCGTCGACAGCGCTGACGAGTAGCGCCCGTTCAGGAACACGATCGTCGGCAACGTCGCGTCGAACGAATAGCTCGACACGTCGGCAGGCGTGAGCAGGCTGCTGCCAGATGCCATCGGCTCGAACGCCGCGTCGGCAAGCGAGGCCAGCGACGTATAGTGCCAGTCTTCGTTCTTTGTCGTCGGGAAGCCTAACGCCTCGAACCGAGCCATTGCCTCGGCACGGCGCGCCGCCAACCAACCCGGCCGCTCGCCGCCGCGCCCTTCGCGTTCTGCAAGCGCGACAAACTGCTCGCGATAGGGCGTGCTCACGCGCGCGCTCCAGCCGGCTCAGTGAGCCAATCGTAGCCCTTCTCCTCCAACTCGAGCGCGAGCTCTTTACCGCCCGATCGCACGATCCGCCCATTCGCCAGGACATGCACGTAGTCCGGCACGATGTAGTTGAGCAATCGCTGATAGTGCGTGACGATGACGAACGAACGGTTTTTGCTTCGCATCTTGTTCACGCCATCGGCCACAGTGCGCAGCGCGTCGATATCGAGACCCGAATCCGTCTCGTCGAGAATCGCGAGCTTCGGCTCGAGCACGGCGAGCTGCAGGATTTCGTTTCGCTTCTTCTCGCCGCCTGAAAAGCCGGCGTTCACGGAGCGATTGAGCATCGACCCATCGAGATCGACGTACTTGAGCCTCGCATCCATGATGTCGAGGAAATCCATGGGATCGACTTCCTCCAGGCCTTGCGCCTTACGCTTCGCGTTGTACGCCGAGCGCAGGAAGTAAGCGTTGGAGACGCCGGGGATCTCGACTGGATACTGGAACGCGAGAAAGACGCCCGCCTGCGCGCGTATCTCAGGATCCATGTCCAGCAGATCCTGTCCGTCGTAGGTCACTGAGCCGCTTGTGACTTCATACGCCGGATGCCCGGCGAGAACCTGAGCGAGCGTGCTCTTCCCGGAGCCGTTAGGCCCCATGATGGCGTGAACTTCGCCGAGGTTCACGGTCAGGTTGATTCCGCGAAGGATCTCTTTGTCGCCGGCGTTCGCGCTTAAGTCTTTGATTTCGAGTAGTGACATTCTCTTGAACAGGTCAGAGGTCAGAGGTCAAAGGTCAAAGCAGGCCGAGCGTAGTGGTTCGCTCTGACCTATGACCTATGACCTCTGACCTAATTGTTATCCCACACTTCCCTCTAACGTGATGCCCAGCAGTTGCTGAGCTTCCAGAGCAAATTCCATCGGCAGCTCCTTGAACACTTCCTTGCAGAATCCCGCAACGATCATCGACACCGCGTTCTCAGCCGTTAGGCCGCGCTGGCGCAGATAAAAGATCTGATCCTCACCGATCTTCGACGTCGACGCTTCGTGCTCGACGATCGACGAGTTGTTCTGCACTTCGATGTACGGGAACGTGTGCGCGCCGCAGCGGTTGCCGATCAGCATGGAGTCGCACTGCGTGTAATTCCGCGCTCGCTCGGCGCGCGGCAGCACCTGCACCCGGCCGCGATACGAGTTGTTTCCCTTTCCGGCCGAGATGCCTTTGGACACGATCGTCGACTTCGTGTCCTTGCCGATGTGGATCATCTTCGTGCCGGTGTCTGCCTGCTGGTAATTGTTCACGACCGCCACGGAATAGAACTCACCCACCGTACGATCTCCCTGCAGAATCACACTGGGATACTTCCATGTGATCGCCGATCCTGTCTCGACTTGCGTCCAGGAGATCTTGGAGTCGTTGCCTAACGCTTTGCCGCGCTTGGTCACGAAGTTGTAGATGCCACCCTTTCCCTCCTCGTCGCCGGCATACCAGTTCTGCACGGTGGAGTACTTCACCGTGGCGCCTTTGAGCGCGATCAGCTCGACGACAGCAGCGTGTAACTGATTCGTCGACCTCTTGGGCGCCGTGCATCCTTCGAGATAGCTGACGTACGCTCCTTCATCCGCGATGATGAGCGTACGCTCGAACTGTCCAGTGTCGGCCGCGTTGATGCGGAAGTACGTCGACAGCTCCATCGGACAGCGCACACCTTTCGGCACGTACACGAACGACCCGTCGCTGAACACGGCGGAATTGAGCGCGGCGAAAAAGTTGTCGCTGTAAGGCACGACCGAGCCCAGGTACTTCTCCACCAGGTCCGGGTGGTCGCGTACGGCCTCACCGAACGAGCAGAAGATGATGCCCAGCTTCATGAGCTCGGCCTTGTACGTCGTGCCAACCGATACCGAGTCGAAAACGGCATCGACTGCCACGCCGGCGAGCAACTTCTGCTCAGTCAGCGGAATGCCGAGCTTGTCGTATGTCTCCCGGATTTTGGGATCCAGCTCGTCGAGACTGCCTAACGGCTTCGCTGTCTTCGGCGCCGAATAGTACGACACGGCTTGGTAGTCGATCGCCGGATACTTCACGTTCGGCCAGTGCGGCTCCGACATCGTGAGCCAGCGGCGATACGCCTTGAGCCGCCAGTCCAGGAGAAACGCCGGTTCGTTCTTCTTAGCTGAGATCGCGCGTACGGTCTCCTCGGTGAGGCCCGGGGGGAGCGTGTCGGCGGCGATATCGGTCGAGAAGCCGTGCTTGTATTCGCGGCCGACCAGGGATTCGATTGTGCTGCTCATGATCTCGTCTCATCCGTCACCGCGAGCTGCGGCGAACGTGCTTGAATGCAGTACTCGCAACACGTAGCGCCGCTCGCGATGTGCTGCGTGCGCTCGACGTGCGCGCCTAACCATTCCTCCAGAAACGTCGCCTCCGCGGCACAGATCTCCGGAAAGCGCTGTGCGACGGCCCGGATGGCGCAGTTGTGCTCCGTGAGCCGCTCCGCGTCCGCCTCGGCCATGTAGCCTAACGAGGAGAGCAGCTCCGCCAGGCGCGTCGCGCGCTCCGCCAGCGGCAGCGTCGACAGCTCCGGCATCCGCTCCGCGGCCAAGGCCTCCCAACGACGCCGGAAGACTTCCACCACGCCATCCACACCGATCCGCTCGCGCAAAACCTCCAACGCCTCCGTCAGCGCCTGGTCGTACGCGCGCGGGAAGAGTGCTTCACCGGCGTCCGTGAGTGAATAGGCGAAGACGGGTCCCCCCACTCCGTGAACCACTCGCTGGTACTGTACGGTGCCGTCTGCTTCGAGCTCCTTGAGGTGCCGTCGGAGAGCGTTCGCCGAGACCCCGAACTGCTCCGCAAGCTCTTGTACCGTAATAGGTTGGGTCTTCTTCAAAGCGAGAAGTAACTCGCCCCGAGTGCCCCGGTACCCCGATAGCGTCTGTGTGGCCAGCGTCATGCCGAGCAAGCTACTCGGATTTGACGAATCCTTCAACAAAAATGTTGGCGGATTCGGCTTTCACCACCGCTGTTAGAGGGCTATCACACGAGCGCTGAGGTTGCTTGCACGCCGCGCGGTGCGCGGCAATCAATCACGCAGCACGCGTTGCGACCGTCCCATGCGCCCGCGTGTGAAGACTCGTTAGGCAACCTTTCGCCCGCCCCTCCCCCGGAGGGCATCATGTGCAGCCGCGCTCGCGAGCTCATGTCGCTCGTCATCGGCGCGCTACTCAGCGCGTCCCCGGCGCTGGCCCAGGATCACCAGCATCCCGCCGCTCAGGAAGTCATCGGTCGTATCGACTTTCCTGTGTCCTGCAATCCGGAGGCTGCGCAGCGCTTCGAACGCGCGACTGCGATGCTGCATTCCTTCTGGTTCGAAGCTGCCGAAAGCGAATACAATCGCGCGCTGCAGGCCGACTCGAGCTGCGGCATGGCGTACTGGGGAATCGCCATGACCCTGCTCGGCAATCCATTTTCACGCGTCTCTCCTCCCGAAGCGCGGCTGCGCGACGCGCTCGCCGCGGCTGAAAAAGCGCGCGCGTTCACGTACTACACGACACGGCGAGAGCAACTCTATGCGGATGCCGCAATCGCGCTGTATCGCGAGTGGCCGATGCAGACCCACGCCGTACGCATGCAGCGACACGAGACCGCGATGAAGATCGTCGCCGACAGCGAGCCCAACGACGCGGAAGCGACGATCTTCTACGCTCGTGCAGTCATTGCCAACGCGCCACCGAACGACCTCAAGTTCGAGCGCCAGTTGGCCGCCGCCGCATTGATGGAGCCGATTTTCGTCGCCCAGCCGGAACACCCGGGCCTCGCGCACTACATCATCCACGCCTTCGACGCTCCTAGCGTCGCGAGGCAGGGACTCTCGGCCGCGCGCCGCTATGCCGACATCGCGCCGGCGGCACCGCACGCACTGCACATGCCGTCGCACATCTTCACGCGTCTGGGTCTCTGGCAGGAATCGATCGCCACGAATCGCCGCTCCGTGAACGCGGAGCCGGACTCTAATGCCGCGGTTCACCCGATGGACTACATGGTGTACGCGTATCTCCAGCTCGGCAAAGACGACGAAGCGTGGCGCGTCGTCCAAAGCGCGGTGCATCACCCGACGCGGTTCTACGATGGCACGTTAGGCTACAACTTCGCGGCGATGCGCGCGCGTTACGCGCTGGAGCGCAACGACTGGGCCGCCGCGATACAGTTGCCCATTCTCCCACAGTCGCCGCCGCACGTCGCTGCCATTCCGCGTTTTGCGCGCGCCTTGGGCGCCGCGCGCAGCGGCAAGCTCGACATCGCGCGCGAGAATGTCAGCGCGCTCGCGGCGCTGCGCGACACACTCGAGCAAGCCGGCGATCAATACTGGGCCACGATCGTCGAGGCGCAGCGCCTAACGTCAGCTGCGTGGCTAGCGCACGCCGAGCGCAACGACAGCGCCGCCGTCCGCCTCGCGCGTGAAGCTGCAGATCTGGAGGAGTCGGTCGAAAAACACCCGGTCACACCGGGCCCGCTGCTTCCCGCGCGAGAGTTGGAGGCGGATCTCCTTTTCGAGCTGGAGCGCTATGGTGGCGCGCTATGGAGTTACGCCAAAACTCTCGAGCGTGAACCGCGCCGCACCCGCGCCGTCTTTGGAGCTGCCAAGGCCGCTGAACATGAGGGGGACCTCGCACAAGCGCGCCGCTATTACACGCAGGTCGCGGACCTCATGAAGGACTCAGACTCGGCGCGTAAAGAGCTGTCCTTGGCGAAGGCGTTTCTGGCGAAGCAATAGTCCGCAAACAGGCCTCGCGCGTGGCGCGATCCACGCACGAGGCCCTCCACTATCTAACGCAAATCGGTTTCGTGCCTGACTTCGTCCGGCGAACGCGCCACGCTCGGCTCTACCACTTCGCGATGGACCTCGCGCTCGATCACCCGCTCGCCAACCCGCTCACGGTCCTCGAGTAGGTCGTCGAATACGGCACGGAAGTGGATCATCGCCTGACGCAGATCTTCCGTCGTCGCGGTTTGTTGAATGTGTTTGTGTGCGACGTCGCGCAGGGCGCGATAGTCGTCAACGATGTGAACGTGGTGCACGGACAGATCGGCAATGCGCTGGTCAAAATTGCTGATGGGATAACCCCGTGCGTCCATCACATCTTCGACAAGACGATCGCCTTCGCGGACTGCGCCGTCCGGATCGTCAACGAACTGCTTTTGCACCTCTTCCCAGCGCGCAGCGAAACGGTCGCGCTGTTCGCGCGTTAGGGCTCGAATGTTCAATCGCTCCACGCGCCGTTCTCGATCGTGAAGCTCTTTCTGCGCGCGGAGGCGGCCGAGCTCGTCGACTGCACGATCATACTCACGGCCATACTGCGTCTGCATTCGTGCGGCTCTCTGATGCTGCCACATGTACACACCGATGACGAGCGCGGCAGCAACGACTAGGACTGCGATGACAACCGGGTCCATAATGCTCCCTCGGAATGGCTTGCTATCCTGCCCGCCATGCAAGGAGCAATCCAAGCGCGTTAGGGAACGATGACGGCCTTCGTGACCTCGCGTCGCTCGACGGCCTCGAGCGCTTTGCCGGCGTCAGCCAGAGCGAATCGGCCGCCAATCATCTCGCGCCAAGGGATGCGTTCGCCAAAACGCGTGGCGATCTGCACGGCACGATGCACGTGCGAATAGTCCGATCCCCAGCAGCCGCGAATCTCCACGTGCTTTCTGTTGATTTGCCAATGCGGATGAATGAGCACGTCACCCGTGTCGGTGTATTGTCCGGCGATCACAACTCGCCCGCCGTCGCGCACGAGATCCAGCGCCTGCGATACGGCATCCGGTGCGCCCGCAGCCTCGATCACCGCATCCACGCCGTGACCGCCAGTTGCGCGACGCACGATCTCGGCGCGCTCGTTAGGTGCCACGTCGAGCCCTATGACGTCCGTGGCGCCCATGCGCTTGGCGAACTGCAAGCGCGACGCAGGATCGCCGATCGCGAAGATCCGCACCGCTCCGGACAGGGCCGACAGCGCCACGGCGGACTGACCCACTGGCCCAGCGCCTAACACCGCGACGGTCATCCCTACTCGGACCTCGGCTCGCTCTATAGCGTGCATGGCAGTCACCAGTCCGCACCCACCGCCGATGAACGTCTCCGGCGCGAGCTCGGCGGGAAGCCTAACGAGATGCGTCCCGGGCTTGAGCCAGATCGCCTGCGCCCAACCGCCCGCCAGCCCATCGCGCACTCCATACGTGATTCCATAAACGCGGCGCGATGGGCACCGCGTGGTTTGCTTCGTGACGAGGCACTCATAGCAGCGTCCGCAACTCCCATGCACGTCCAGGAACGTGACGACGTCGCCCTCGCGATACGGGACGCCTTCGATGTCCGCCAAGGGCGCCGGAAGCGCCGCGATCGTTCCAACGGAAACGTGACCCGGGATGATCGGATACGGCACTCCAGAGAGGCGCCCGTGATGCAAATGAACGTCTGTGCCGCAGACCTCCGAATACGTCACGTGCAGTAGCGCGCCGCCGGGATCCAACGCGGGCAGCGGCAGCTGCTCCAGGCGCATCGCTGCGCGCGGCGCGGGCATGACGGCGGCGGTGTACGTCGCGCGAGCGGGCATGCTGCCTAACTAGCGAGCAGCGCGCGCATGCCGCGCTTCAGCAGCGCGGCGGCGAGGGCCACCTTGTATCCGTTACGCGAAAGCGGCGCGGCATCGTACAGCGCGCGATCGGCGAGCGTTGCGAAGTCATCCTCCGAGAGCCCACCCGAGGCTATGTCTTCTTCCACGGATTCGTCGACCCGCCATGGACGCCGCGCGACACCGCCGAGCACCAGGCGCACACCCCCGTCGACCCGCTTGACTGCGGCGAGCGAGACGAGCGCAAAGTCCCAGGCGCCGCGCTGCATGACCTTGTCGTAGAATTGCACGCCGCCAGTGGCGGCCGCCGGCAAGTCGACGCTCACGATCAGATCGTCCTGCGCCAGTGTCGTCTCGCGGGTGGCGTCTTCGTTACGCAGCGCGTACAGCTCCGCCAGCGTGACGCGCCGTGAAGCGCTTCCGCGTCGTACCTCGATGCTCGCGTCCAGCGCCGTGAGCGCGACGGCGGGATCCGACGCATGCACGGCGTAGCACGGTCCTCCGCCAAGGATCCCGAGGTATTGATTCTCACCTTCGACGGCCGGACAAGTTTCGCCGCCTCGCTTGTAGCACCTAACGCCGCGCCGGAAATACCAACAACGCGGCCGCTGGCACAGGTTTCCTCCCAGCGTTCCCATGTTGCGCAACGCACTCGATGCCGCCACGCTGCACGATTTGGCGAGGGCGGGGAAGGAATGAACGATCGTCGCGTCCCGCTCGAGCGCCGAGAGAGACACTGCCGCGCCAATGCGCATCGATCCGTCAGCCATCGCGTGGATTCCTTGCAGCTCGCCGACTCGGCGCACGTCGACAAGCGACTTCGGATCACGCAGCCCTTCGTCGATTTCGACGAGGAGGTCCGTACCGCCCGCCATCGCGACGGCGCCCGGTGCGCTGAGCGCCGCGATGGTGCCATCGAGGCTATGGGGGGCGAGGTAAGTGAAATTGCGCACGGCGTGATAACTTCCTGACCGTGACGCACGTGCGGAAGCCTCTACGATCCGGGAGCACCGTCGCTGCGCGCGTGCTCGTCGCAATTTCACTGATTGCGCCGCTCGCGTGCGGCACTCCGCGCGAGTCGACGCCGGCGAAGCAGGCCGACTCCGAGCGAGCGGCCGCGCAGACGCCCGTTGCCGACACGGCGCTCGACACGCTCATCACGGGTTCCGCGGATGACTCCACGATCGCCGCTCGCCGCGCAGCCACGCAGAACACGCGCCTCTCTCCGCTGGCGGATTCGCTGTCGCGCTTTCTTGTCTTCGTTCCGGTGACGCAGCGCTGGTTCGCTGCGGCCGCGCGCGGCCAGCGAATGCTGGTGGACATCGGGCGCGTTGACACGACGATCGGGGACAGTCCCGTTAGGCAGGCCGCCTTCCGCGAAGCCGTCGCGAAACTGGCACCCGTCGGTCGTGGGGAAAGGCTGCGCCTGCGCGGCCCGTGGGGAGCGGACGACGTTGCGGTGAGCGGATACGACTCCTGGAGCGGGCGCATCGTTGCCACGCTTCAGCCAAACCCGCGGGTGGATTCACTCGCTCGCGCACATGACTGGTTGCCAGCGGTCGCCGTTCGCAATGACAGCGCACAGCCGTCTGTCACCTCGGCGTGTACGCGGGCGACCCCGCCAGAGCTCAACCCGCGGCTCGCTGCTGTGAAGGATTCTGTCGTGAAGCTTCTGCGCGCGGCCAAGGACCTTCCTCGAATCACGCGCCTTGCAAAGTCCCTCAAGGACGCTTCTTCGCGCGCAGCTGGCTGTTTCGAGAACGCGGCGGTCGTCATGTTCGTCACGCTGTACGCCGGCGACTACGAATGGGTGCGCGAACGGGCGCTCGCCTTTGATTCCCTTGGAAACGTCCGCCAGCTCGGCGTGCGTGACTTGCGCTTCAAGGCGCACGAGACGTTAGGCGCGTTCGATGCCGACGAGGACGGCGACGACGACCTCGCGGCGCGTGGACGTGTGACGCGCGCCGGGGCGCTAGTGGTCCTCCGGCTCGTGGAAGCGCCCCCCCCCGCGCCGGGCGTCGCGGCCGCCGCCGGCAACCCGCCACCTAACGTACCGGCCTCGCGCCTCGAGCGAGCTGCTGCCGGCTTCGCCTGGGAACGCTAACCGACGGAATTCATCTACCGTGAAACGCACCAACTATTCGTCAGGGACCCGCTGGGAGCCAATCGTCGGCTACTCGCGCGCCGTTCGCATTGGAGATCGCGTCGTTGTCTCTGGGACAACCCCAACGGCCGCCGATGGCTCCATTGTCGGCGCTGGTGACGCCTACGCGCAGACGGTCCAGACACTGCGCAACGTGGAGCGCGCGTTGGCACGCGCCGGAGCCACGTTAGGCGACGTGGTACGGACGCGCATGTACGTCACCGACATCTCCCGATGGGAGGAAGTGGGAAAGGCGCACGGCGAGTTTTTCAAGGACGTGCGACCAGTGACGAGCATGGTCGAAGTGAGCCGGCTCATCTCGCCGGATATCATTGTCGAGATCGAAGCCGAAGCGATCATCGGCGCCACGGCAGCGGAGAATAAAACGATCAGCGATTCCGCTGAAACTCCGACGTCGTGACCTGCAACTCGTCGTCGACGGCGTTGACCACGTAATCGATGTTGATGAATGTCGGGTATCCCAGCTGCACGTCGTACGTGACTTCGAGGCGGTCGGCTCCATCGTCGATGGCTTTGCGTATCAGCGCAAAGAGACCCGCGATGTCACGCACGGTGGCGTAGGACGGCACCGGTTCTCCAGTCTGCGCATCGACGCTCGACACGACGGCGCCCGACCGCACGGTCACACGCACGGGTCGCGTGTCTCCGCAGAAGCACAGGTGCTGCACGACGACGGTGTAATCCTGCACGCGCGCGGCGTTCCAACGAATCTGTGCGTTGCGCAGCGCCTCTTCGTCATCGCCTTCACCGGTCCCCGTAACCAGGCCGCACGCGGCGCTGAGAGCGAGCGCCGCGGCGGCCGCAATTCGCGTTAGGCGGCGAAGCCATCTACCGTAATCGAAATTCGCGCAGCTCGTACGTGATGTCATCATCGGTGTAGAACCGATCGTAGTCGATGTACGTAACCCGCGGGAAACCGTAGCTGTGGTCATATGACACATCCACGTTGTTCACCGAGCGTCCAAAGATCGCCTCATCGATGAGATCGAAGAGCTCTTCCACCGATGGGTAATAACGCAGGACACTCAGCGGCACCTGCGCCCCCGAGTAGCGATCGACGGCAGCCACCGGTGTACCATCGCGAACAAGCATCCGAATGGGTCCGGTGTATTGACAGGCGCAACGACGATCGACCGTTATTTCGTATTGAAACGCGTTTGTGGCGTACCAGCGGTCACGCGCGCGCTCCAGATCACGTTCATCGTTGTGGCTGGGATCGAATATTCCCTCGCAGCCTACGGCGAGAGGCAGCACGAGGAACAGGGCGAGCGATGAAAGACGCCGTGCAAGCAGCGACAACGGACGAGACATGGAGCACGCTCCCAATGAGAAATGACGTGCTATGCAGTAAAGCCAGCGTTATGCCGTGGTCGACACGCCGCCGTCTGAGGCAGCGCGTCACAACGGCACTCGCCGCTATGTTGCCTTCATTAAACGAGTTAGGGCCGGGGTGCATCGTCGCTCCAGGCCCGAAGCGCTCCCGTAGGCCTGTCCTTTGACGTGGACGAAAACCGGAGCAGCGAGTGTACGCGTCACGCGTTGGTCTCATACCGGAGTGGTCCTGGGTGCCTGGTTAGGCGCGGCCTGCGGGTCCGCAATTACTCCACTCCCGCCGGCCCGGGCCCCGGCGCCTTCCGGGGTTGCTGTCCCGGCGCCGGCCGAGCCGGTCGCCGCGCCACCTAACGCGATCGAGGTGCTGCGTCGGCGGCACCTCATGGTCCCTGTGGACGGCGTCGGGCTCGAGCGCGTTCAGAACACGTACGACGCAGTGCGCGACGGCGGCACTCGACGGCACTACGCGATCGACATCATGGCGCCGCGCGGCACCGCGGTGCTCGCCGCGGATAACGGCAGCATCCTGCGCATGGGCTTCAATGCGTTAGGCGGTCTCACCATCTATCAGATCGATCCGGAGAAGCGCTTTGTGTACTATTACGCGCACCTCGACCGCTACGCGTCGACGATACAGGACGGCCGCGTCGTCTCGCGCGGAGATGTGATCGGCTACGTGGGAGCGACTGGAAATGCGTCGCCCACCGCGCCGCACCTTCACTTTCAGGTGCTTCTCTTTCGCGAACGTTATTGGGAAGGTGAAAGCGTGAATCCATTCGGCATCTTCGGCGCGGCGGGGAAACGCCGATGATGCGTGGAAAAGACCGGGCAACGCTTCGTGCGGCCGCGCACCACCTCGATCCCATCGTGCACGTGGGCCACGGAGGAATAACTCGTACTGTGATTTCCTCGTTGGACGATGCGTTGCGCACGCACGAGCTCGTGAAGGTGCAGCTGGGGAAGAAGCTGGA
>DASYRX010000274.1:0-2522 GCA_036003845.1 Gemmatimonadaceae bacterium
GATCGCCGGGACCAGCGGCCCAACGCGCCCAAGCCTTCATGCACGCGCTTGGGGTCAGACCCCTTTAGCCCTTTAGCCGCAGGCGGCGCGCGTCAGCTGAACGGACGCACTGAGGTCGAACGTGCCGAAGTCGAAGAACGCACGCGCCGTTCCGCTTAAGCCGCTGGCCGATGGCGCAAGATCCATCGTTATGCCAGTAAAGCCGTTCGAGAAGATGACGAGAACAATTCCTTGTTCGCGCGCTTCCCAGAACTGAAACGGGTACGCTTTGACGCTGCCTGCTGGCAACGAACGCACCACTCGCCGCCCATTCTCGAGCACAGTCGTGCCGAGCGAGTCGCTGAGCTGCAGCTTCGTTGGAGGAGCCGGAAGCGGTTCCGGCAGCTCCGCGCTCCATTGTCCCAGGGTCAACGAATAACAGCCGAGCGGCGCGGGACCGGTCGTCGGTTCACTACGACAGCTGGCGACAACGCAGAGCGTGTACGTGCCAACAAGTATGTGTCGCAACATCTCGAGGAATTCGCGATTGGTGAGTGCCACACATGGACACTCGCAGTCGCGAGCCCCCCTACGCCGTTACGCCGCCGCACAATGTGTAGTTAGGCATCGTCAAGGAGGTCTGACCGCTAGGTCGGCCACGCGCCGAGCAAGCGCCGCACGGCTACGATCTGGCCGACGTGATACGCGTTGTGGTCCACGACGAGCACCAGCTCGCGCGCATATGTCTGCCCCGAGCCGTGCGGAATCTTCTTGAACAGGTCGCGAGACGTATCGGCCGCGATCTCCTGCAGGGCGGCGATATCCTTCTTTATTGCCGCGATGCATTCATCCCACGCGTTAGGCGAGTCCGGTTCCGCGCTCTTCGGCCAGTAGTCATCCGGAAAATGCATCTCTTTGTAGTCCGGATTGATGCAGAAATCGTAGATGTCATGTTGCGCGCGTCGCATATGCTCGACGATCTGCCAGATCGACCAGGGAAGCCCAGGCGCCGTGACACCGCGAAGCTTGGCCGGCAGGCCCGCCAAGGCGCTGTCCAGGGACGCGTGCGCGTCCTGCCACGCGAGCGAAGAGTGCAGAAGGGCGCGAAGCGGATCGCTCGGAGTCGGGCTCACGTTGTGCACCTCGATGTGACTGCTCGCCATGCATGATGGCGGGTGGGATGATTTTCAAAACGCATCTCAGCACGAGACTACGGATGGGAATCGTACTCGCCTGCGCATCAGCGGACCTGCGCCTGATAGTCGGCTCTGACCGAGCGCCACCGAGTGACGAGCTGCCTCATCGCAGCCGTGTATTCATCCACCTGCTGTCGAGTTTGCGCCGTCGGCGTGACATCGGCGTCCTGGAGCGCATCGTAGAGCGTCACGAGCGCCCCGTGCGCACGCGTTAGGCTCATCGCGCCCGCGGGTGCGCCGAAGCCGCCGCCAGCGCCGAGCACTTCATTGACGCGCTGCTCCAGCGCCGGGAGTCGTTGCGGCAAGTCGCGCAAACGAGCCGATGCGCCGCGCGCCTCGACAATCGCTTCGTAGCCCTGTGCCAGCCCCTCGGTGACGCGCATCGAGAGTCGCTGTATCGCGACGATTCCCGCAGCGGGCGTTTTGACGCGCGGATCCATGCGTACAGTGATCGGCTGCGCGTACGTGCGCCCGCTCACCGTGAGCCGCAGTGTGTACCGACCAGGAAGAACCCACGGTCCGAGCGGCTGCAACTCAGTGTTGCCAGGAACAGCGGCGATGGGATAGGAGAAGTTGAAGACCTTGGGCCGTGGGTAGTGCAGGTCCCAGACGAAGCGGTGCATCCCGGGTGCCGCGGAGAGCGTGCGCGGCTGGCGCGGCCAATACATCGGAATGTTCGCGCTGGAGTCGACGCGTTCGGGTGTGTCGTCGCTCGCGTAGCGCCTAACAAGTGCGCCGGCACTGTCGCGGACTTCGAGGCTGACGACGCCCGACACGCCGGGTGGCAGGTAATAGTCGATCGTTGCGCCGTCCGGCGGATTATCCGCCGTCGGTTCGTCAGGCGGGAGCGGCGTGTCGGTGTTCATGTTCCAGCGGACGCGATAGGCGAGCGCTGGTTTGTAGAGGACCGCGTCGCTCGCAGGCGCTCCGGCTGCGAGCTGTCGCAGCAACGTGATGTTGTCCAGAATCCAAATTCCGCGACCGTGAGTCCCTACGGCGATGTCGTCATCTTTGACGACGAGATCGCGAATCGAAGACGCGGGCATGTTGAGGCGCAGAGACTGCCAGTGATCGCCATCATCGAAGCTGACCCACACCTGCGTCTCGCTGCCGGCGAAGAGCAGTCCGCGCCGCTGTGGGTCCTCGCGCACGACGTTGATGGTTGCGCCGCTGTCGATGCCGTTTACGATGCGCGCCCATGACTTGCCGCCGTCACGTGTTCTATAGATGTGCGGCCGCAAGTCGTCCAGCCGGATTGTGTTGATCGCGGCGTACGCGGTATTCACGTCGAAGTGCGACGCGTCCATGAGCGAGACTTTGCTCCACGGCTTGTCGCGCAGCGCGGCC
>DASYRX010000275.1:0-6367 GCA_036003845.1 Gemmatimonadaceae bacterium
CGCTCAACGCCGCTGTCGACGCTCGCGACCTCGCAACTCGACGTGGCTTTCGCGTGGTGCTATTCTGGGGAGCACAGTGGCATAACTGGCGCGAAATGAGGATAGATCCGGAGACGCTGTCCTTTGATCGAGCTAACCAGCATGCCCGGTTCTATCCCGCAACGCAGACTCAGCGCTCAGTGTGGGCTTTTGAGGCTGCACCATTGCTGCCCGCACCGAGCTCGTTACGAGCTATTGATTCGACTGGCATCGCAATACTTGCGGCGCGGGGGGTGATGGTCCGTGAACGCTGAGAGTGGGTTGCCGCCTAACAACGCATTGCAGCAGACGGCGCAGACGCTTGTGGTTTGCCGCCGCACTCGCTTCGCGCGCGGCGGCCCTGAACACTGCCCTCCACCAAAATGATCCACGGGGCGGCGGCAGGCGCTCGCGCCTCGGTTAGCTCGTGTTCGGGCCCTGCAGCCAGCGTGATGGCTGATGCGAATATTGCGAATAGACCGCGATGAGTGATCGCCATAACATGGGCTTGTTGAGGCCACGCGTTGCCGCCTAACTCTTAATTCTGCTGCGAGGAACGGCGCGAAAAAGATGCGAAGGACTGTTTATGTAGCGGAGTTCTCGCATCAATAATCCGGTCTCAATCACGTGACCTCGCCAGCAACTCCCATCAAACAAAGTAGTTAGGAGACGTGTGCTTCGCGCTGATAATCATTATCGGTGCATCCCAAGTGCACAGAATCACAATTGGCGCGTGAGCATGTCCAATGGCAGCCATGGCCGCGCCGCTCTCCGCTCACTCACGGCGGCAGCGCGGAGCGAGGTACGTGATACAACCGGATCGACTTCCCCACCCTCGCCACTAAATGACGCTTGCGAATCCAGCGATACGCCGTCGTATCGATCTGCCATACACCCCCAGGATTCGAAATCACTCCCATCCGATAATACGTCTCACTGATCGCCAGCCAACCTGTATCAGGCTGCATGCGCGATAACGGACGCAACACGGGCAGCACATCGCGCGGATGATCGGTGCTCCCATAGTACGCCAACGCCAAGTGCGTTATCCCGCGCGCACGCACCGTATCAGCCAAGCGGTGCAGATCCTGCCCCCAATCCAAATCACTGTCCACCAGCACACGACCTGGATCGTTAGGTACGAGCACGTTGAAATACGCCAGTGCATCCGGATGCGACATCGTCGACTCGATCACGAGCGCGCCTAACAACGCGGCCGCCGACGTCTGCAGCGTCCCGCGATACTTCCACGCGCGCGCCAGAAAAGCGCCGATCGCCACGGCACCCATCGCATATATCGGCAGGATATGTCGCACGCCGGCGTTGATGTTCGCCGCCATCGAGACGACAAAGATCCCCAATGCCATGATCAGAGGCAGCAGTGCGGCATGATTCAGCTTTCCCGACCGACGCCACTCCTGTACGGCCCACGCGGTCGCCAAGCCGAGCAGCACGAGCATCGCGAGCGGAGTCTTTACGAGCAACACGACCGGAAAGAACAGGATCTTGCCGCTCGTTCCCGGCGTGCCTAACAAATAGGTGAAGTGACCAGCCGCGTTATGCAGCGCCAGCTGATTGAGCCCCGAAAAGAACTCGGGAAACGGCAGCGGCCCAACGCTGAACTGATAGGCCGCCCACAACACTCCGATAGCCGTCACCAGCGCCACGCCGAGCGACTTCGCCAGCTCGCGCGGAGTCGCAGAGCGCCAGGGACGTAGAAAGAAGATCGTGGCCACGGCGCCGATGCCGAAAAACGGGATCGCTGAAAACTTGGTGGCCAGCGCCAGACCGGCCGCGAGACCCAGCATCGCCGCCCTGCCTAACGCGCGGGGACGATCGCCCCAGCGCACCCACGCGCCGCTCAACGCCATGAGCGTCGCGACCAGCGGCATGTCAGTCGTCGCCAGACCAGCGTGCGCGACGACAGGAGGGGCGAGCGTAAAAACCACGACGGCAAACGCCCCGGCGATCTCATTCGCGATGCGACGCCCCCACCACCACACCACCAGACACGCCAGCAGAAAAAACGGCAGCACACCGGCACGCGCCAACGCGAGGTTCGCGTCGTACCCGCGCCCCGTTCGCATCACTGCGCTCGCCTCACGCCAAACGCCCGCCTGCCCCGTCGATCGCGCGCCGAAAACGAGCGGCCCGAACGCAATCGCCGCGCGCGCCAGCGGTGGATGATGCACGTCGTACGTGTACTTGCCGGACCACCACTCGAGCCCCGCGGCCAGATGCTCCGGCTCGTCGAACGTGTGGCTGTAAACGGGATATGTCGCGACGATGCGCACCAGCGCGAGCACGACTGCCGCGCCGGCCAGCCAGCGCCAGGCGCCTAACGTGTTCGCATGAGTACCGCGTGCACGCTCACTTATAGCGATACGTGATCCGTCCGCGCGAGAGGTCGTAGGGACTCAGCTCGACAGCGACTTTGTCACCCGGGAGAATCTTGATGTAGTTCGTGCGGATCTTGCCAGAGACATAGGCCAGAACTTCATGGCCATTCTCGAGATTCACCTTGAAAAAGGCGTTGGGGAGCGGCTCGACGATGGTACCGGTTACCTGGATCACGTCGTCCTTCACGCGCCTGCTCTCCCTAGTCTCCGGCAGAAGTGAGTATGCGTGGCCCCGATTCGGTGATAGCCACGGTGTGCTCAAAATGCGCGGACCGCCTGCCGTCCGCCGTCACAATCGTCCAACGATCCTTCAAAGTCTTGGTCCTCGAGGTCCCTTCGTTCACCATCGGCTCGATGGCAATCGTTAGGCCAGGAACCAGCTTCTGCCCGCGCTTCGCCTTGCCGACGTTGGGCACTTGCGGCTCGCCGTGTGGAGCGTATCCGACGTAGTGTCCGACGAGATCGTCCGCCGTCGTGTAACCGGCCTCCTGCACAACGGCCTGGATCGCCGCCCCGATGTCGCCCACGTGATTCCCGGGCTGCGCCGCGTCAATCCCAGCTTGCAAAGCTGTCTTTGTCACCTGGATCAGGCGTTGGGACTCTGCATCGATCGTTCCGACTCCGACTGTTATCGCCGCGTCGGTAAAGAAGCCGAGGTACTTCACGCCGAAGTCGAGCGAGACGATGTCGCCCTCGTGCAGCGTCCGCTTGGGCGACGGAATCCCGTGCACGATCTCCTGATTCACGGATATGCACGCGCTCTTCGGGAACCCATAAAGTCCCTTGAACGCCGCCTCGGCTCCAGGATACGCCGCGAGGTAGTCGTTCGCGATTTCGTCCAGGTCCGTCGTCGTCACACCGGGGCGCACACCACGCGCCATGGCCTGCAAAGCGCCGGCGAGAATCCGGCCGCCAGCCGCCATAGTCTCGATTTCGCGGTCCGACTTAAGCTGGATCACACGTCACGTCGAGCGCGCCGGCAACACGGGCGAAGACGTCGTCCATCGATCCCAAGGCGTCGATGCGCCGAACGGCGCCGTTCTGCGCGCCGTACCAGGCGACGACCGGGGCTGTCTGCCGCTCGTAGACAGCGAGCCTGTTGCGAATGGCATCAGGCTCGTCATCCTTGCGCCTAACGAGCGTTCCGCCGCACTTGTCGCATTTCGAGCCCGGCGCGCGTCCCGTGTACGGCGTCTGGCAGTTGGAGCAAACAGTGCGGGCGCTGAGTCGTGCCACCAGCTCTTCAGGATCGATCTCGAAGACGAGCACGGCGTCGAGCTTGCGCCCCAGCTCGCGCAGCACGCGCGCCAACCCTTCGGCCTGCGGCACGGTGCGCACGACGCCGTCCAATACGACGCCGCGCCCCTTGTCAGGCATGCCTAACGCGTCCTTCATGATGCCGAGTATGACGTCGTCGGGGACGAGATCGCCGCGGTCCATGGCCGCCTTGGCGGCCAGACCCAGCGGAGTGCCGCGCTTGACGGCGTCGCGTAAGACATCGCCCGTCGCCAGCTTGGGAACGCCGAGGCAGGTGGCGAGCCGCTCGCCCTGCGTTCCCTTCCCCGCGCCGGGTGGCCCGAGGAGCACGACGATCATCGTGACGCGCGCATGCTCGAAGTGCCGCGGACTGGCCTAACGAGCGTCAGACGCCGCCCGTCTGAGCCCGGCCGCGGAAGCGCACGCGCCCGCGCTTCATGAAGCCGTCGTACTTACGAAGCAAGAGGTGCTGCTGCATCTGCGCCAGCGTATCGAGCGCCACGCCCACGACGATCAAGAGCGACGTTCCGCCGAAGCGGAACGGGACGTTCAGTAGACCGCTGATGATCTGCGGCATGAGCGCGATCGCGGTGAGGAACAGCGCGCCGGGGAACGTGATGCGCGAGACGACGTGATCGATGTACTCGGCTGTCTTTGACCCCGGCTTCACGCCAGGAATGAAGGCGCCCTGCTTCTTCAGATTTTCGGCCAGGTCGATGGGGTTGAAAATGATCGACGTGTAGAAGTACGTGAAAAACAGGATCAGCAGCGCCGAGAGGATGTAGTAGAGCCACGTGCCGGGCTGGAAGTAATCGGCCATCTGCTGGAGACGGGGATTACCGCTGAACTGCGCCAACGCCCCAGGAACGACGATCACCGATTGCGCGAAGATGATGGGCATGACGCCCGCCGTGATGAGACGCAGCGGTATGAAGTTGCGCGCCGATTCGCGCATTCGCCCACGCGCGACAGTTCTCTGCGGTATCTGCATCAAGACGCGTCGTGCGGCGAGCGTGATCGCCACGACGGCGCCGACGACGGCGACCATGACGAGCATCAGCACGAGCAGCGAGAACGGTCCGACAGCGCCCGTCGAAACGAAAGAGAACGTGCGGAAGATCGCCGGCCAGAAGCTCTCGACGATCGAGAAGAAAATGATGAGCGACGCGCCGTTCCCAAGCCCGCGCTCCGTGATCTGCTCGCCTAACCACATGACGAACACGGCACCCGTCGTTAGGAAAACCGTCGTTTCGATCTTGAATGCGAGCCCAGGGTTGAGCATTGCGCCTGGGAGCGATTCGGTGAAGAGCGCGAAGCCCCAGCCCTGCACGATCGCCAGCACTACCGTGAGGTAGCGCGTCCACTGATTGATCTTTTTCCGTCCCTCTTCGTCCTTCTGCATCTTTTCGATCGTGGGAATGACAGCCCCCGCGATCTGCAGGAAGATGGACGCCGAGATGTACGGCATAATGCCGAGCGCGAACACAGTCGCGCGCGACAGCGATCCGCCGACGTAGAGATTGTAGAGACCGAGGAGCCCGCCCTGCCCCTGGTTATTGAAGAAATCCGTCAGCGCGACAACGTCGACACCTGGGACCGTGACGTAGCTGCCCAACCGGTACATGAGCAGGCAGAGGGCCGTGAACTTGATCTTCTGCCACAGCTCGGGCGTCCGATAGATGTTCTGCAGCGCCGCCGCGGGATTGGTCTGCGCCATTTGCTTACTCCTCGATGCGGCCTCCGGCCGCTACGATCTTTTCGCGCGCCGCTGCGCTGACTTTCACTCCGCGCACTTGGACGGCATGCGCGATCTCACCGTTGGCCAAGAGCTTCGCCGGGCCTTTGCGTGGGTGCACTAGGCCTTTCTCGACGAGCGTCTCTCGCGTGATTTCAGTGAGACCATCCAACGCATCCAGCCTAACAAGCTGAGGCTGCTCACGGAAGGCGTTGGTGAAGCCGCGCTTGGGCAGCCGGCGGGTGAGCGGCATCTGGCCGCCCTCGAAATGCGGCTTGCCGCCGCCGGGGCCGCCGTGGCCTGCTCGCGCCATGCTTCCCTTGTGTCCCTTGCCGGCCGTTTTCCCCTGACCTGACCCGGGTCCGCGGCCGAGTCGCTTTGTAGCGCGATGCGACTTTGGCGCGGGGCTCAGGTTGTGCAGGCCGATCTTCTTCGTTGTAGTCACGTGCTACTCCTTCACCGGCGTCACTTCGACAAGATGACGCACTTTTCGGATCTGTCCGCGCAGCGCGGGCGAGTCCTGCCTAACGATTTCCGCTTGATGATGCCGCAGGCCCAGCGCCGCGAGCGTCTGGCGGAAACGCCAGCTGTGCCCGATGGCGCTGCGCACCTGCTTGATGCGCAACTTGCCGTCCCCCGGCGCCGCCTCCTTCGCGGTGCGCTTGGGACCGCGCGTGCGGTGCCAGACAAACGTTCTAGCCATGGACTACCTCTGCGACCTTACCCTTCGCCCGCGAACGATATGGAATATGTGCAACCTCGATCCCGCGCTCATGCGCGATTTGATCGACCGTTGTCAGTTGCTTGAGTCCGTCGAACGCCGCACGCACCATGTTGTGCGGATTCGTGGAGCCCAGGCTCTTTGTGAGAATGTCGCTGATGCCGGCGCATTCGAGCACGGCGCGCACCGCGCCGCCAGCAATCACACCTGCACCAGGCGCTGCCGGCTTCATTAGTA
>DASYRX010000276.1:0-17046 GCA_036003845.1 Gemmatimonadaceae bacterium
TGGGCTACTTGATGGTGAACACGCCGTACGGCGGTTCGTATGACAGCGGCATCTACGTGGTAGGGCGCTTGGGCATGCGCTACTTCATGAGCGACAAGATGGCGCTATACGGGGATGTGGGCGCGGGGGCGGCGGCTCTCAACGTCGGCCTCACGTTTCGCTTGTCTGGGTCCTGAGCTGTAACGGCGTCGACAGCGGCACGAGTTAAGCCGAAGACCGTGAAACGGCAGCGTATGCGCGGGCGTTAACGCGTCAACCGCGTGAACAGGTTAACGACGTTGACGATATCTACGCTCTCGCTAACGGACCGTTTACCGCGTTCGCTTTCTTAACCCGTGCCGCAGTCGACGCTGTAGTCGTACGGTCTCTACTTCGGCTTCGCACTCGCTGCCGCTGCCTTCAGAGTGTCGGCAAGCTCCGCCGCATATCTCGCCGCTTTCTGGGGCATACCTAACGAGTCGTACGCGGCGACGAGATCCTTCCGCGCGTTCGTCAGCCAGCCGATCGAGGGATCCGTCTGCTTGAGGACGATGTCGTAGCCGGCCTCGCTCTGCTTCGCAGCCTCCGCATATCTGTGCTGCCGAAGCAGCGAGCGGCCGAGTTTGATCGTCGCGATGCCGACATTGAGGTGCGCGGGCGGCAGGGTTTGCGCGTACATCGCGAGGGCTTCGTGGAAGCCGCGTTCGGCACGCACGTTGTCGCCTTTGGCCATGTAGACGCTGGCGAGGTTCGCGAGCCCGATGCCAATGTAGTAGTGCTTTCCGTTGTAGGCCCTGCGGTAAATGTCTATGACGCGGACGTAGCTGCTCTCGGCCTCGGCGTAGTGCTCGCGCACGAGTGCGATCAGCCCGATGTCGTTCAGCGTCGACGCCACGCTCGGATGAACGAGGCCGAAGACCTTCTCCTTGATCGCGAGCGCCTCGCGCAGGACGCTGTCGGCCTCATTCATTTTGTTCTGCGGTCGCATCGCGCGGCCGACCATCGTTAGGGCCGCGGCCGTGGCATGGTGGTTGGGCCCGTACCACGCCTTTTGAATGGCCAGCGCCTCGCGATCGAGCTTCTCCGCTTCGGCGTATTTCCCGAGCTCGTACTGGATCGCTCCCAGGTTGATCAGGTCGTCGGCCACGTGCGGGTGATGTTCGCCGTACAGCCGGCGGCTCAGCGCGAGTACGATCTTGCCGAGCGAGTCCGCGACGGAATAGTTCCCGAGATAGAAGTGGTTGTTCACCAGGCCGGTCATACTGCCCACCAACTCGGGTGTCGTATCGCGCTTGCCGCTGCGCAGTCGCACGGCTTCCTCGTACACTTTGATCGCGTCGGCGTAGCTTCCCTTGTTCTCCAGCACGCCGCCTAACGCGTCAGTCGCTTCGGCGATCTGGGGGTGGTGTGGAGCCAGGTGCCGCCGGCTCATGTCCAATGCGTCCCGGACCAACCGCTCTGCGGAGTCGAACTGCGCCTGAGCGATACGCAGCGACGCAAGGGCCAGAAGACTGTGCGCCACGTTGGCGTTGTCGGCGCCGAACTGGCGCTGGCGATGGTCCAGCGATTGCCGCAAGAGCGTGTCCGCGCGCTGGAGCTGACCCAGCTGCGTCGACACGGTGCCTAACGTTTCGAGCAGTTCGGCTTGCGCGCCCGGCTCCGCATTCAGGCTGCGCGCTTCCTGCACACCGCGGTCGATGAGCGTGATGACGCGTAGCGAGTCGGCGGGGCCGACGGCTTCGTCACCGCCCTGGAACAGCGAGACGAGGAAGCGCTGGATGCGCTGGGCGCGCGTCGCCTCGGCGACGGCGGTGTCGCGCGCCCGGGTGATCCCGACCGTGTAGAAAGCGCTCAGCGCGACGATGAGAATCGCCGCGGCCGCCGCCGACGCGACGCCGCGCCTATGACGCCTAACGAACTTGTCGAGTCTGTAGACGAAAGCATCCGGACGAGCTTCCAACGGCTCGCCGGCGAGGAAGTGATCCACGTCGCGGATGAGCGCGTCGACAGTGCCGTAGCGCCGCTGCGGATCCTTGTGCATCGCGGTGAGAACGAGCACGTCGAGATCGGCCCACTGCCCGCGTCCGGCGAGCGCCTGTAGTGACGGAGTAATCGCGCAGACCGCGGACGGGCGGTCCGGCTCTTCCTGCGTCACGATCGCTTCCGCGGCGGCGGGCGTGCGCTCGGCCAGGTCAAACGGGACGCGTCCAGCGAGCAGCTCGTACAACACAACGCCAAGTGCGTACACGTCCGTGTGGATGCCGACTTGCTCGCCGCGAAACTGTTCCGGCGCAGCGTACGCGGGCGTCATGAGCCGCAAACCGGTCCGCGTCGTGTCTGCATCGAGCGTCTCGAGCGGCTTGGCGATGCCGAAGTCGAGCAGCTTCACGCTGCCGTCCTCGCGCACGAGGATGTTGGACGGCTTGAGGTCGCGATGGATGATGAGATGCCTGTGCGCGTGCTGAACAGCTTCGCAGACAGCACGAAAGAGCCGCAAGCGATCGGCGAGAGAGGCCCGAGTGCGCGCGCAGTGGTCCGTGATCGGCACCCCTTCCACGTATTCCATGGCGAACCACGGCGTCCCGTTAGGCAGAACGTCCGCGTCGTGCAGCTGCGCGATGGCGGGATGATTCAGGCTGGCGAGCATGCGCTGCTCGTGAGCGAAGCGATCGCGTCTCGACGGCGAGAGCGTCGCGTCGCGCAGAACCTTGATCGCGGCGACCGAGCCCAGGTCGTCGCGTTCAGCACGGTAGACGACTCCCATGCCGCCTTCACCGAGTAGCCCCGTGAGGCGATAGGGGCCAAAGCGTTCGCTCGGAAGCGGTGCCGTGCTGCGATCGAGCAGGTGCAGCGCGGCATCGGCGAGGCCCCGATCGATCACCGTGTTACGACCGCCGTCCTCACGCAACAGAGCGCTGACGTCCTCTATCAGCGACGCATCGTCGCCGCACTCGAGTTCGAGAAGCCGGCGCTGCTCGTTAGGCGCCAGGTCGGCGACGGCGTGAAAGAGAGCCTGCACACGTTCCCAGCGAACCGCGTCCATCGATCCTCCCTAGAGCGTTCAGTGCGTGTCGCGCAGCTGCACGGCCAGCCATGCCCTTGCTGCCCGCCAGTCACGCAACACGGTCGCCTCCGATACCTCGAGCAATTGCGCCGTCTCGGCGACGTCGAGGCCGCCGAAAAAGCGTCCTTCCACCATCTGCGCCTGACGCGGATTCAGCTTGGCGAGCTGTTCGAGCGCGCCGTCGAGCGCGAGGAGCTCCTGGTCTGTCGAGACTGGCGTTTCGAGCGCCTCGTCGAACGTGACAAAGACAGCCCCTTTCCCTCCGCGCTTCTCTGCCTGACGCCGTCGAGCGGCTTCTATCAGCACCTGCCGCATCGCACGAGCAGCGATCCGCTTGAAATGGAGCGGTGACGTGGCGGCCAACTCGGGTGATCCAGCCAACTTGAGCCACGCTTCATTCACGAGGGTCGTGGGAGTGAGCGAAGCATTTGGATCGCTTCGCTTTACCGACGCTGCCAGACGCCGCAGCTCTTCGTACGTGACGCTGAACAGATGGTCCAGCGCGCGACGGTCACCAGAATTACTCGGTTCGCGATCGGATGGAGGCGAAGCAGATCCCATGAAGGGGGCTGGAAACTCGACTTCTACGCTGAGGCGCGAGGCACGGAAACGGCTGCGGGGTCGCGAAAGTAGCATGCGGAAACGAGCAGCGCACTGTTGACGAGTGCCCCTGTGCGCGCGAGCGTAGCGCCCCGAGGTCTATCGTGCCAATGCCTGAAAGACATGAGCGTTTCATCACCGCCAGCAACATGGAGGTGGAGCCTTCGCCGTGGGGGCCGCACGAGTGGCTCTGCCGGGTGGGTCTCACCGACGCGCATGACCTCATGCTCGTGCGCGTGCGGATGCCGGCCGGTAAAGCGCACCAGTTCCACAGGCATCCCGAGATGGAGGAGATCATTTACGTCATCTCCGGCACGGCGGAGCAATGGGTGGATGACGAAAAGCGTCTGTTGCGCGCCGGGGAGATGGCGCACATCCCGCGCGACATTGTTCACGGGACATACAACGCGGGCGAAGATGAGCTGGTGTTTTTGGCGATCCTTTCGCCGGCCAGGATCACGGGACCGGCGCTCATCGACGTGCATCTGGATGAACCGTGGCGTTCGCTGCGAACGCCGATGACAGTTGCCTAACGAGCATGGCGACTGTCCTGCTGATCGGCACGCTGGACACCAAGGGCGATGAATACGCCTTCGTGCGCGAGCTGATTCACGCGCGCGGACATACGACGCTGGTGATGGATGCCGGCGTGCTCGGTGATCCGCGTTTCGCGCCTGACATCTCGGCCGATCAAGTCGCACAGGCGGGCGGATCGACTTTGGCGGAGTTACGCGCGCGGGGCGATCGCGGTGAGGCAGTCGAAGTAATGACGACGGGCGCGAAGGCGCTCGCGCGCCAGCTATTCGATTCGCGACGCTTCGACGGTGTGGTGGGTCTCGGCGGCGGAGGCGGGACGGCAATGATCACCGCGGCGATGCGCGAGCTTCCCGTTGGTGTTCCCAAGCTGATGGTGTCGACGATGGCATCGGGGAATACGGCGCCGTATGTCGACGTGAAGGACATCACGATGATGTACTCCGTCGTCGACATCGCCGGACTCAATTCGCTGTCGCGTCGTGTGCTCGCCAATGCGGCCGGCGCGATATGCGGGATGATTGCCATGGAGCGCGCGGCTGCGTTAGGCGATCGCCCGCTGATCGCGGCGACGATGTTCGGTGTCACGACGCCCTGCGTCACCGAGGCGCGCAAGCGTCTGGAGCAGGCGGGGTACGAGGTGATCGTCTTTCACGCGACGGGTACAGGTGGTCGAGCGATGGAGGGCTTGATCGCGGATGGCTACTTCGCTGGAGTTCTCGACGTCACGACAACCGAATGGTGCGATGAAGTCGTCGGCGGCGTGCTCAGCGCCGGGCCCGATCGGCTGAGCGCCGCGGGGGCGAGCGGCATTCCGCAGGTCGTTTCGGTGGGCGCGCTGGACATGGTCAACTTCGGCGCGATCGATACGGTGCCGCCGCGCTTTCAGGGGCGGACATTGTACAAGCACAACGCGTCTGTGACGCTGATGCGAACCTCGGCTGAGGAGTGCGCTGAAGTCGGCCGCCGCATCGCGGAGCAGCTGAATCGAGCCAAGGGGCCTGTTGTGCTGATGCTGCCGCTCAAGGGCGTGAGCATGATCGACGCGGAGGGGCAGCCCTTCCACAATCCGCGTGCGAATCGGGAGTTGTTCGCCGCTCTCAAGTCGCACGTGGGGCCGAACGTTCGTGTGCGTGAGCTTGACGCGCACATCAACGATCCTGAGTTTGCCCACGCTCTCGCCGACGAGCTTTTGGCTCTTTTGCCCTAACGACTTTGTTGCCCGCCCCTCTCAAGAGCAACTGCTGTTCGGATTTAGCGGATTGGGCAGACTTCACGGAGTTTCTTTGTTTTTGTTTAGCGCCTTTGGTAATTGCGCGAGGAGCGTCACCTAACGTGATGGGTCCGCCTGCTCAGCTGTGTCCGCCTAATCCGAGCTGCAGTTGCTTTTCATCAATTCCTAGGTAGTCAGTGCCTTTCATTCCTTACGACGAATGCTTGCGCCGTCTACGCGCGCAGATCGCCGCCAAGCAGCCGATCATCGGTGCGGGCGCGGGCACAGGGATCTCCGCGAAGTTCGCCGAGAAGGGCGGCGTCGACCTCATCATCATCTACAACTCAGGGCGCTACCGGATGGCGGGGCGAGGCAGCGCCGCCGGCATGATGCCGTACGGCGACGCCAACGCGATCGTCGTGGACATGGCGCGCGAGGTTCTGCCAATCGTTAGGGACGTTCCCGTGCTCGCCGGCGTGTGCGGCACCGATCCGTTTCGCCTCATGCGCGTCTTTCTCCCCGAGCTCAAGGCGATGGGCTTCGACGGCGTCCAGAACTTCCCGACGGTGGGACTGATCGACGGACAGTTCCGTCAGATTCTCGAGGAAACGGGGATGAGCATTCAACTCGAGGTCGACATGATCGCCCAGGCGCATGCGTTAGGCATGCTCACCTGCCCATACGTATTCGACGAAGACAGCGCCGCACGTTTCACGAAGGCTGGCGCTGACGTCGTCGTGGCACACGTGAATACGACGGTCGCCGGGTCTGTCGGCGTAAAGAGCGCCGCCATGTCACTCGACGAGGCCGTGCGACGCGTGCAGGCGATGCACGACGCCGCCAAACGCGCCAATCCCGACGTGATTGTGCTGTGTCACGGCGGACCTATCGCGCAACCTAACGACGCGCAATACGTCCTCGACCGCACGCGCGGCGTCGCGGGCTTCTTCGGCGCGTCCAGCATTGAACGCCTGGCCACCGAGCCGGCCATCGAGGAACAGGCCCGAAAGTTCAAAGCACTCCGACTGCCATCGTGAGAGGCGCACTGGCACTGGCGATCAGCGCCTGCGCGACGATCGTCCACGCGCAACGCGACACCAGTCGCGCGCGTCCGCTCGATCCGGTCGTCGTCACCGCCGAGCGTGCACCCACTGCGCTCTCTGCCACGCCTACGCCCATCACCCGGATCGCTGCAGCGACGTTGCGCGCCACGCCCCACGCGGGGCTTGCCGATCTCCTTCGCTTGGCGCCGGGCGTGTCGCTCGTCGACTTCGACGGCAGTGGCCGCGATCCGCAGTTGATTGTGCGCGGCTTTTATGGTGGCGGCGAGGCAGAGTACGTCATCGTGCTCGTGAATGGTCAGCCTGTGAACCAGCTCCACAACGGACTGGTGGCATGGGACGCCCTGCCTAACGTGAGCGCGATCGAGGCTGTCGAGATCGTGCGCGGGAGTGCGTCGCCGCTGTACGGCGACGCGGCGCTCGGCGCGGTGATCAACGTCATAACCAGACCCATGTTAGGCAGCGGCATGCGGCGCGCGCGCTGGAACCTCGACGTGGACTCCAAAGGGAGCGTCGCGACCGGCGCCTCGCTCACGGGCCTGCTGCGCGGCCGACCGGCCTCCATGTCTACGGCGTTCGATTGGACCGAGGGCAGCAGGATGCATTCCAAACGCGGCGCGTTCCGTGCTCGAGTGAGCAGTGATGTCGTGGCTAGTCCGCGCGCACGGATCACGTTAGGCGCTGCTGTACACGCGCGCGAGTTCCAGGAGCCCGGCCCGTTGCTCGACTCGCTTCTCGCGCGCAACCGGGATGCGTCCGCCGTCTTCTTCCGCTTCGACGACACACGCGACCACTCCATCGCATTGAGCACCGACGGCGATCGCCTCCTCGCTTCAGGCAGGCGCCTGTCAGGGTCCGTGCTTGTGGAGCATCGAGACGTACACGCAGTACGCACGCTGCCCCTGTCACCTGACTTTGGCGACACGCGGCAGCGCGATGCGGTCACAAACCGCGCACTGGCCACGGCGCAGTTCGCCCTGCGCGACCTCACGTTGGGTGCCGAAGTGTCTCGCGGCACGCTGGACTCGCGCTACTTCGCAATCGTGACGGGCGACGCGTTTGCGTACGCAGCGGCCGACGGGTCCCGCGGCGACCAGTCAGCGCGCGGGGACGCGACGAGGGCTGGCGCTGCGGCGTTCGTCCATTACGTGCTGGAGCCGTTGTCGCCAGTGCGGCTCTCGTTAGGTGCTCGCGCTGATTGGTTGTACGATGAATTCGAGCCGCGGGCGCCTACAGCGGCGCAACGTAACACGGCGTCGCACGCCGCCTTTAGCCCGAAGGCCGCTCTGAACTATCGCTATGCGCCGGGCGCTCACGTCTACGTCGCACTGAGCCGGTCGTTCAAGGCCCCGACACTCGACCAACTCTTCGACCAGCGACCCATTCCCGTACCTTTTCCACCCTTCTCCCTAACGACGTCCAACTCGGCGCTCGAGCCGCAACATGGCGTCAGCATCGAAGGGGGGATCTCGCACGTGTTCAGGGCAGCGACGCCCAGTCCCCTCTCGCTCTCCGCGGCGGTCTATCACATGGAGATGAAAGACGAGCTGGATTTCGATGTCGCTACGCTGCGCTACATCAACATTGGACGCAGCCGGCATCGCGGCCTCGAGTTTGGGCTGAGCGCCGACCGGCTCGGGCCGTTGTCATTCTTCGGCAACTACACTCTGCAGGCGGCGACAGCGCGCAGCGGGGAAGCGTCAGGCAGGGCGCTCAAAGCCATTCCGCGCCACGCGCTCTCAACCGGCATTGGCCTCACGCCGGGAGACGCGTTCGACCTGCGCGTGACTGCGACGCACTCACGCGAGATGTTCCTCGACGACGACAACACGCGTGCCATTCCCGACTACACGCGCCTCGACGCGCAGCTCACGCGGCGCATCGCTCGGTTCGAGGTTGTACTCGGGGCCCGCAACCTCCTCGATGCGCGGTACAGCACGACCGGCTTCCTCGATCCGAGCGGCAGCGGCGCCGCGTATTTCTACCCTGCCGCCGGACACTCGTTCTCGTTAGGCATCCGCAGCCGGACCTGACGCATGACGCGACGCATCTGGCAGGCCGCCGACGTACTCTTTTTCCTGATGTTTGCGCTCTCCGTCGTCGTGCAATTCAACGATCCGGATCCAATCCGTTGGGTCGCGATCTACGGCGCGGCGGCCCTCGTCTGCTTGCTCTCTCTGATCAAACGCGTCCGTAAATGGCAGCCGCTGCTGGTGGGCGCTGCTGCCTTGGTCTGGGCTGTGACAATCGCGCCACGCGTCGTCGGGAGAGTAGATCCAAAGTCGATGTTCAGCGCCTGGGAGATGAAAGACTTAGGTATAGAAGAGTCGCGCGAGATGTATGGACTCTTGCTCGTCGCGTTCTGGATGGCCGTCGTCGCGCTACGCGCCGGACGCTCAACGCAGAGAGCGCAGCGTTCCTAGCATCGAGTTCGCGTGTCCGGGGAAGAGACACACGTAGCGATATTCTCCCGGCGCCGGCATCACGAAGCTGAGCTCCGCGCTTTCTCCCGGCGACACGAGCTTGGAGTACACGAGCAGCTTCGCCGTGTCGCCTAACGGCACAAATCCGGATGCCCCGGCGTTGTACGCCGCTGTCGCGAGGGCATCGAGGTCGTCTTCGTTCCTGGGAACGACGACATTGTGCGGCAGGGTCCCGTCATTGATGAATCGAATCCGCACGCGCGTCCCGCTGCGTGCCGAGAGTCGCGCAGGGACGAACTCGAGCGTGCTCCCGCTCGCGCGCAGCACCAGCGTCGTATCGGGCAGGACGTTAGGGGCCGCACCTTCGCGCGCCGTCACGCCAAAGGCGCCGGCGGCCAGGCCTAACGACAAGAGCAGGAGTCGAGTTGTCACTGGCTCTTGAACACGTCTGCCAGGGTCCATCGCGCCGCCACCTTCGCGAACCCGTCTGCGAGCGCGGGGGCACCGCGCGCCGCGGCTTGCAGGATGGCCCGTTGCTCGGCGGACAGCTGCGGCGGTCGCTCTTCGGGCCACGCCGTCGCGACGGCGTCAAGGATCGCGCTACCGATGACAGGATGCGTCTGCGGCACGGTCTCGATCAGTCGCACGACAGCAAAACCGTCAGCAGGCGCGGCGTAGAAACGAACGAGCTTGTGCACAGTGCGCGCGACGCCAGCGAGCGCAACCGAGTCAGTGGTGGGAAGCTGTTTCCTAACGAGCTCGCGAACAAAGTCTACGCCTTGCTTGGAGCCGGCCATCGCGGCGGCATCGGGGATCCACGCGTCACGCGCGTTGTCCGGATGCAGGATCATCTCTGCGATCGCCGTCGCGGCGCGCGGCGAGCCAGGCATGTCAGCGAGCGCGAGCAATGCCGCCACGCGGACGTGCGCATCGGCGTCTTCGAGCACCGACGTCGGCACCGTGTACTCCACCGTCCACGGCGACGCGCGATCGGGCAAGATGCCGGCCGACAGCATCTCGTTGAGCAAACGCTCGTTATGCGGCAGCATTTGCAACGCAGCTCGGCGCAGCGAGGCGGCCGGATGATACAGCGCACGGCGCGCTGCGGACTCGGCGCTCGCGTCTACGTTCCCAGTCTGTGGCGTCCACATGTCCGTAGGGATGGCGCCAAGTCCGTGTAAGGTCCAGAGCGCGTGCAGTGCCGCGACGTTGAGTCCCAAGGAGTCGACGGTGTGATCGTTGACGAGCGCGACGAGCTGCGGAATGACATCACGGCGGCCGCGTTCGACGAGCAGCCGCTGCGCCGTTAGGCGCCAGAACATGTTGTCATTTGAAAGGGCGCGCACGAGCTGCTGCGGCGTGGCGTTGTCGAGGCGCATCGGCGACGCGGCGCGCATGCTGTCGTACGAGATGCGATACATGCGCCCGTGCAGACGATCGCGGTTCGGCGTCTCGTACGCTTGCCCAGCGCCGGTCTTGCAACATCCCATCATGTTCTCGGGTGTCGGATTATGCTGCGCAACGAGCGTATAAAAGTCCGAAACCCAGATTGCGCCATCAGGTCCAACCTTTACTTGAACCGGCGCGACCCACGCATCGCGCGCCGACAGGAAGTTCCAGCGATTCTTCGCGCGATACGCGCTCCCCTGCGGCGTTAGGTCGAACATGCCGATAACGTGACCCGTCGGCTCGGCGACGAAGGCGCGGTGGTTCCAGTACTCACGCGGAAATGCTCGTGCCGTGTAAATCTCGTGCGCCGTGCCAGCCGTGTAGCGGCCGAACTGATCGACCTGCAGAATGTCGATCTGCGGATAGATGTCGAGACGATCCGCAATGCCGGGCAGGATCGTGTCACGCAACCCCATCGCGCGGTAATAGCGCACGGGGATGTGCACGAAATTGCTCGGCCGGCTGTTCGCCGTGGATCCGAAGATGAAATTGTCCTCGGTGAGCGCGACGCCCCATGTGTTGTTGCTCGTGCGCGCGAGATACTCGATACGCGAGCCGTCCGCGGGAAAGCGATAATAGCCGGAGCCAAAGTCGCCGCGGCCGTACGTCACACCGCCCACAGTTCCGCGGAAGCCGTTGTACCCCACAGAGCCTAACACCTGATTGTCGAAGCCGTAGCGCAAGTTGCTGATCGCGCCGTGCGTATCGGTGCGCGGCCAGCCAGTGAACAGGATCTTGCGTTCGTCGGCCTTGTCGTCGCCGTTCGTGTCTTTGAAAAACAGCATGTGCGGCGCCTGACCGACGACGACACCGCCATTGGCCAACGTTAGGCTAGTCGCGAGATTCAGCCCGTTCGCAAAGACGGTGATCTTGTCCGCGCGGCCATCGCGATTGGCATCGTCGATGATCAGAATGCGATCGTGGCCTGGCACGCTGTCAGGCAGTACCACGTTCGGATAGTCGTTCGTCTCGACGGCCCACATGCGGCCGCGCGCATCCCACGTGAAGTCGATGATGTTGCCGATCATTGGCTCCGTCGCGAAAGGCTCGACGTGAAAACGCGGCGGCAGCGTCACCATGCGCAGCATCGCGGGTGTCGTTAGGGCCGCTTGTGCCTTTGTGATCGCGGTGTCGAGCACGTTCCATGGAGCGGGCGGGCGCTTGTATGTCGGCAGCGGCACCTCGAGATCCACGACCTTGGTCTCGGGGTCAATCGCGATTTGAGTTAGGGCCCAATCGCCGGTGGTCCAACGTACCGCGTGACCAACGAGCTGTTGGAACCCTGCATTGCTCCACGTGCGCTGATCGTGTCCCCAGGCGGTGTAGAACACGCGGCCCTTGCCATACGTACGCACCCACGTCCAAGGCTCGTCATGCCCGTTCTCGCGGCGTACTTCGAGCACGGTTCGATCCACTGGGTTGTGCTTTGTGTGGACGTACGTCTCGTCCCAACTCTCGATCACTGGCACGCCCTTGATCGCCGGGTGATCCGGCGCGACACGCACGGACGTAAAGACACCCGTGCCGTGACTCTTGAATGCGGCGCCAACCAGCTTGATGAACGTCTCCGAGTTCTGGAACGACGCCGAGGCGCAGTGCAGCACGACGAGCCCATGACCGCGCGCCACGAAGTCGAGCAGCGCGTTGAGCTGCGGGTCCGAGACCGTCAAGTGATTGTTGTAGAGCATGAGCACGTGGTAACGCGCCAGCTCGTTAGGGTTGAGGTCGTTGCGATCGTCCGTGTAGAACAGGTCGATGCCATTGCGCGCCAGCGCCGGCAGCAGCTCCTTGGCGCGTGCCGCAGGCTGATGGTGTCCGTTGTCGCCGAGGAAGAGGATACGCAACCGCTCGGCCCGCGCGGCAGGGCGCGCTTGCGCGTGCAGCGTGCGTGGCACGCCTAACGAAGCGGCCAGGAGCAGCGCCGCGCCAACGCGTTCCAGCCGTACGGCGCGATATCCACCGCGGCTGCGATCGCGCGCGTACATGGCAGCGAAGACGAGTATCAGGATCAGCGCGGCTGGCGCCACGTAGCGGAACGAGCGCTGGCCACCCTGCGCCTCCGCCGGCTGGAGGATGCCGTTGGCTTCGGCGACGAGCGGCTCGTTCGGGATCGCCGTGGCGACGATCGCGCGCAGTGCGTTGGCGGTCGCGTCGCTGTTGATCGTCCTGGCCTGCTGCGCCCCGGCCAGCGCCGTGTTCGTCGCAACAAGCGCTGCTTCCACTTCAGCGACGCGATAGCCTAACGAGGAGAGATCGCTCGTCGCCCGGGCGCGGTCGATGTACGACGGAAACTTGGCTGCGACGCGCTGCAAAACGTCCGCAGTATTCGCCGGGAGCGACTCGGCGAGATAGCGATCCGCCAGCTTCCCCATGAGCGGAACGCCGACAGCGCCGGACATTCCCAGCCCGATTCCAGCCGTAAGCACGATGCCGAGCGAGCCTGTCTTGGGGACGCGCTCGCTCACCGTGCCCACCATCGTTGGGAAGAAGAACGCGACGCCCCAGGCGAACACAGTCGCCGCGGCGAAGGCCATCGCCGTGCTGTCCGCAAAGCTGAGAAGGAAGAGACCGGTTCCCGTCAGCGTAGCAGCGCCTAACAACATTCCCGTCGGTGAGAGTCGTTCGACGAAGTGGCTAGCCAGCGCGCGGAGCACAACCATCCAGCCGCTGATCCACACGAGCACGAGGATGCCATGTAGACCGCGCGCTTGCAGTACGGACGGCACCCATCGCATCGGACCAAGCTCCATCGACGTCGTAATCGCCATCATCACAAGCATCATGATGAAGAAAGGGTTCGTGAGTGTGTAGCGAAACATCTCGCCGACTGGGATGCCGACTTCGGCATTCTCGGTCTTGGGGAACTGCTGTGTTAGTACGAGAGCGCCGTAGACAAGAATCGGTACATAAATGACCGCGAGCTGATATGGCCAGCGCGCGAACGTCCCGCCGTATGTGGCCAGCAGGTAACCAACGATACCGCCTAACACGATTCCGATTGGGAAGAATGCGTGGAACCAGTTGAGTCGCGTCGTTTTCTGATCTGGGTAAAGCGCCGCGACGAGCGGATTTCCGGTCACTTCGATCATGCCGTTGCCGGCGGCGAGCGTCGCGGCACCGATCATGAGGAGCCAGAACGCGGACGGATCTCCCGCTCGCGCGGCCGCCGAGATCATGAGCGTGATTCCGATCAAGTGGCCGGCGAACGCCATGCGCGCACCATTCTTGAGTCCGAAGCCTTCGAGCAGCGGTCCCATAACGAGTAGCGAGATCGCCATCCCCCACAACGCCGCGCCGCCGATGAGTCCGACTTGGTAGTTCGTTAGGATGAACTCCTGCTTCAGCTGCACCAGGATGTTACTGACAAGAGCGAACGATGCCCCCGTCGGGATGAGGGCGAAGCAGATGCCGAAGAAAAGCCTGCTCCTGTGGACTTCCGTGGACTTTGCGTGCGCGGTCGTCATTGAGCTCTCGACGTGCAGATGCGCAACAAGGTGAGAGACGCGGCCCCCTACGTCTAGCTCTCGCTCGGCTGCGCACACGGCACCCGAACGATCGCGACACAGTGACGGCAATCCAGCGCGAAGGGTTCATAAGTAAGGGGCCGCGCCTCGACTGCGCGTCGCTACCACAACGCCTCACAAGAGTCATGACTATGCGGAACCGCACCCGCCTTGCTGTCCTGCCGGTCGCCATCACGCTGATCTCAATGCTCCACGCGCCTTCGAGTCGACTCGCGAATCCACTCGACGTCCACGTCCGCGGTGAGGTACTTCGGCTTCAGGCACACTTCGACTCCGTCGGCGCCGAGATGCGGGCACGCGGCACATTGCGCCTAACGCGTGAGCAGCGCGCTTCGAGGTCACAGCTCATCGAGTGGCTTCGCGACTATCGCAGCGCCGCGACATTCCCGCTGAACGACGGAGTCTCGTCAGGGCCGGTGCCGATCTTCCGAGACTCGCGCGGCGTTCTTTGTGCAATGGCCTATCTGATCCATCGGTCGGGTCGCACAGACCTTGTCGACGACATCTCGGCTAATCGCAACACCGCGTATGTGGCCGAGCTTGCGGACGATGCACGGCTCATCGCCTGGCTCGACAGCACTGGTTTGACGGTGGCCGAAGCTGCGCGAATCCAGCCGGCGTACAACCCGCCTCCCCCTACGTCCGAGCGCGAGTCGGGTGTGAGCGGTGGCTATGCAGCCGCATCGCTGGCACTGAGCGGAGGAGCGATTGCCGGCATAGCGGTGAATGCGGTATCCCCGAGCCGGATGAGCGGCATCTTCGGTATGATCGCTGGGACCGTGGCGCTGATGAATGGCGTTTCGCGCTTAGATGAGGCCCACGACACCCGACGGCTCGCAGCGATGAACACCGCCATCGGAGCTTTGTCGATGGGAGTGGCCTTTCGTGGTATCTTCGCGCCGCGGTCCTCTCATCAGTCTATTGCTCGGAGCGAAGGCAGGTTCGCTGATGTTACGCTCGGGCCGACGCCGATTGCGTCGTTAGGTAGACCGCAGTTGGGGCTGGCGCTGCGCGCCCGCTTCTGAAGCCGTATCGGTGGCGCGCGATCGCAGGGTCGCGGGGGTCAGGTCTTGTCTAAAAGCAGCGAATCGGACTTCGGCGCCGTAACGTGACGGCCGAGGGACGCTCTATAGTTGCTTCCCTCCCGGCTCGGGCCCACTATAGAGTGGGTCGGCCAAGGCAACCACCGATTGTTCGGAGGACCCGGAGTGAAATCAGTTCTCGCCGCGGTGACAGTTGGGCTTGTCGCGGTCGCCACCGGGAGCGGCATCCATCTGGCCGCGGGCAGCTCGGCTTGGGAGATCGCAACTACTTCACCGCGGACAAACGCGGAGACTCCTCTCCCCACACGGGCCCACGCGGACGCTTTTGCAACTCATATTTCGTCTGAGTCTGTCCGCGCAGTGTCCGCGTCAGTCCGCGGTGATGCCCTTAAGGGGGGCGGTGCGGCGATCTCTCCGGAAGCGCTCACGGCGGTCGTTCGAAAAACATGCGCCGAATCCTGTCACAACAACGAGCGCAAACGCGGCGACCTGTCGCTCGAAAAGTTTGAAGTAGGGAACGCCGCGCGATCGGCCGAAACTGCCGAGAAGATGATCGTGAAGCTGCGCGCGGGGATGATGCCACCGCCCGGACGTCCGCGACCCGCCGGTGACACGCTCACGCAGCTCGCCGAAACGATGGAGCGGCTCATCGACGCAGCGGCAGCGCTCAAACCCGAGCCCGGCGCGCGCACGTTCCAGCGACTGAATCGGGCAGAGTACGAGCGGTCGATCCACGATCTGCTCTCGCTCGATATCAACGCAGGCAACTGGCTGCCGCTCGACACGAAGTCGGCGAACTTCGACAACATCGCGGACGTGCAAACGCCCTCCGCCACGACGCTCGACGCCTACCTCGATGCGGCCAGCGAAATCAGCCGTCTCGCCGTCGGCGATCCTAACGCGAGCCCGACGTCGGCGACGTACAAGCTCCCGCGTCTCGCATCGCAATGGGATCGCGTCGAAGGCGCGCCGTTCGGCACCCGCGGCGGCGTTTCGGTCGTTCACAACTTCCCGGCTGATGGCGAGTACGTCTTCGAAGTCACGCTGCACTCGATCCCGACTGGTCAGCTGTTCGGCTCTGACGCGCCGTTCGACGAAAAAATCGAAGTCTCCATCAATGGCGAACGCGTTGCGCTGATCGACGTCGACCGCTGGATGTCGCAAGCGGACCCCGACGGCATGGATCTCAAGACGAAACCGATCACCGTGCGGGCCGGTCCGCAGCGTGTCACCGCGGCGTTCTTGCAGACGTTCGATGGGCCCGTCAACGACAACATCGCACCCATCGCGCACAGCATCGCCGACACGCAGATCGGCTCGGAGCAGGGGATCACCAACGTGGCGCACCTGCGCGAGATGGCGATCAAGGGGCCGTATCACCCCACGGGAGTCTCGGAGACGCCGAGCCGCAAGCGCATCTTCAGCTGCCGCCCGACGTCGCCTAACGAGGCTCGCCCGTGCGCCGAGAAGATCGTCAGCTCGTTAGGCTCGGCAGCGTATCGCCGCCCATTAGGCGCCGGCGACCTCAAGGCGCTCATGACGTTCTATGATCAGGGGGCCAAGGAAGGCGGTTTCGAGATCGGCATCCGTACAAGCCTCGAGGCGATCCTCGCCAGCCCGCATTTCATCTTCAGGATGGAAGAGCTGCCGCCCAACGCGAAGCCCGGTGAGCGCTACGCGATCAGCGACATGGATCTCGCGTCGCGGCTCTCGTTCTTCATCTGGGGAACGCCGCCTGACGAGAAGCTCGTCGCCGCGGCGGGCGCTGGTACACTGAGCACGCCAGCCGGCCTCAAGGCGCAAACGCTGCGCCTGCTCGCCGATGCGCGATCGGCAGCGCTGGCCTCGCGCTTCGCCGTGCAGTGGTTGCGCCTTCCCGACATCGACAAGGTGCACCCAGACGCGCTGCAGTATCCAAACTTCCGTGACCAGCTCGCCAGAGCGATGCAGCGCGAGACAGAGCTCTTCTTCTACAGCATCGTGCGCGAGAACCGCAGCGTGCTGGATCTCTTCCGCGCGAATTACACGTTTGTGAACGAAGCGCTCGCGACGCATTACGGGATCCCCGGTGTCATGGGCGAGGACTTCCGACGCGTGAATTATCCGGATGATCGCCGAGCCGGCTTGTTAGGCCATGCGAGCGTACTGACGCTGAC
>DASYRX010000277.1:0-7273 GCA_036003845.1 Gemmatimonadaceae bacterium
GGCATACCCAGTACTGACTTCCCGTCCCCTCGCACGCCATGCCTGACGATGCCAACTAGCTCGTCCGTCGAGTACAGTCGTACAGACCGAGTGAGGTTCGGCGCGACGAGGCGCGCGAGAATCCAGTTGTTCACGAATGTGTCGCCCTGCGCCCGTGCACCATGACACCCGGTGCAACCGCGGATCGCCGCCAGGCGCTTCCCCTCGGCGATTGACGCTGAGTCCTTCGGGATCTCGATCGAGCGCCCACGCACTCCATAGCGGCGCCCGACTTGTCGTTCGGATGCAGCGTAGACGACAGCGTACGCCACGAGCACGAGTGCTACGAGGGAGAGAGCGGCGAACCGGAGGATTCGAAGAGCGCGTCGCACTGCGAAGTTCTCGTTAGGGTGTCAGCACTCCTCCGCGTTGGCAGCTGAGGGCGTACAATCATGCTGCCGTTGTGCGGACAATACGCGTCGGGTGTCCTCACTCGCAATACTCGCCGGATCGCGCATACCGGAAAGACAACAGTAGCAGCGCACCTTCGCCATCACGTTATGCCTGCGGGGCTCGTGGCGGTGCGGGAGACTGGCTTGATATGGGCGAACATGCTGCGTGCATTCCAGGT
The DNA here is from genome assembly GCA_036003845.1 of Gemmatimonadaceae bacterium. Taxonomy (GTDB): domain Bacteria; phylum Gemmatimonadota; class Gemmatimonadetes; order Gemmatimonadales; family Gemmatimonadaceae; genus DASYRX01. The sequence goes on from DASYRX010000277.1 coordinate 611, forward strand.
TGGGAAAGCTCTGACGAGCGACGGCAGCCCTTCGAGTTGGATGCGATCCCCGCGGGTCGCTTGTGCCCAGGTGAGCTGGCCGGCGTGCCACCTAACGAAGGCTTCGGCTTGCGCCGTGATGCAGAGATCCTCGTCGAGGCCCGGCGACGTCTTACAGATCTCCGTCTCTCCGTGCTCGATGAGTAGCCAGTAGCGTTCACGGCGCGGGCGGCCAGTGAACTCGAAGCGGATGACGACGCGTCGATCCGGAAGCCGATCTCGCCGAAGCGCGTTGCACATCGACCAGAGCGCTACAAAGGGGTCGAGGTTCTCGGGGGCGATCTCCAGCCAACGCGCACCCCACTCGCCTAACGACTTGCAGACCGCGAAGAGGTCCTGGCCCGCGGACGTGAGCTTGTAGTGGTGGCCGCGCGCGTCGGTCTTTTCTGCCCACTCCACGATGCCTAACCGTTCGAGCTGCTTGAGCCGCTGCGAGAGCAGCGTCCGGGAAAGTCCAGGCGCACCCTCCAGAATCTCGCTGAACTTTTCGCAGCCAAGGTACAGGTTGCGGATGATCAGCGGCGTCCAGCGCTCGGCGAAAATCTCGGCGCCGCGCGCGATGGGGCAGTACTGGCCGTACGTCCTCACCAAGCCAGTATTGCGCAGCCGCCTTCGGTTGTGAAGTCCAAATTCTTTACTTGTTCGCGCAGGTCTGCGGTGCTGTTATGTGATCGTCGAGACAGGGGGATGCGATGTCGACACCAACGACCGCGGAAGTCAGCGAGAGCAAGGCCCCAACCGTCGTGGCGATCGACGGGCTCCGCGGCCGGCTGTTGCACTTCGAAGCAGACAAGACGCTCATGGACGCAGCGCGAGAGATCGGGCCGCTTATCCGTAAACACGCAGACGAAGCGGAGCGGGAACGACGTCTATCGAAGCCAGTCCTGGCGGCGTTGAGGGAGACGGGCCTCTTGAAGATGGCCACACCGAAATCCCTGGGCGGATTGGAGTCAGACCCCATCACTCGCGCGCTCGTCGTCGAAGAGATCGGTCGTCACGACTCTGCGGCCGGCTGGACATTGGAAAACCCGGTGGACTGGGCGTTTTTCTGTGCGCGTCTTCCCGACGAAGGCGCCGAGGAAATCTACGCCAAGGGTGGAGACGTGGTGATCGCAGCTCAGTTTGGACGTCCGCTCGCCGCAAGAAAAGTAGATGGCGGATACAAGGTTTCCGGACGCGCACCGTTCGTCAGCAATTGCCAGGACGCCGATTGGATCTCCTGCACGGCCCTGGTGGATGCTGACCGACATCCCGAAAGCGAGCCCGAGATGCGGATGGTCTACTTTCCTGCCGACAAGTGCGAAATCATCGACACCTGGCACGTGATGGGCATGCGAGGCACGGGCAGCCACGACATCGAGCTGAAGGACCTCTTCATCCCCAAAGCCAGAACCTTTGCGATGCGGCCAGATTACGAACGCGGGTCTCACTACAAAGGGCCGCTCTATCGGATGCCACTAGTGGGGGCGGCGGGGACGGGAATTCCGACGCCGATGCTCGGTGTGGCGCGAAGAGCGCTCGACGAGGCGATCAACGTTGCGCTGACGAAGAATCCGGTGACGGCGACCGGCCTCCTCAAGGAGCGCTCGTCGGCTCAGCTCCAGCTGGGGGAGGCAGAGGCGATCCTGCGTTCCGGCCGCTTACTGCTTCTGCACACTGTGAGCGAAGCGTGGCAAAGATGTCTTGCCGGGGAGTCCCACTCGGCAAAGCAAAAAGCGGATCTCCTGCTCGGCAGCACGCACGCGATGGCCAGCGCAGTCCGGGCGACAGAGCTCGCTTGTCGCATCGCGGGAACCGCGTCGATCCGTACGACCAGCCCCCTGGAACGTTGCTTCCGAGACATCCAGACCATGAGACATCACGTGTTCGCCTCAGAGGCGCGCTACGGAACCGTTGGACAAGTGTACCTCGGCGTCGAGCCGGACTTTGGCGTCGTATCCTTCGACTAGACCGGTCATCCGATTTTAGCAGCGGACTCGTTGCAGCGGGCCCGAGATCGGGCGCCTGTATCCGGAAGGAGGCGCACGTGCCGTAGACGCGATACCACGTGCACGCCGTGCACGATCCCGAGTGCGGGCAGTCGCGAGAAGACGTCCAGCTGAAAGAACGGCCGAAGAACTCGGGCCATGTTTCCAGGAACGCTGTCGAAGCGGCGACGACCTGCTCTGTGAGATAATGTGAAACCGAGCTTCGACACGTCGATTGGTCCGCGCGCCGTGTTCACGACGCTGCGGACCCGTTGTGCGGAGCGTGTAGAACGCTGACCGCCGGCGTTCTTGAGGGATCGAGCCATCGCCGACTGCGGCGGCGAGGCCTGCTCCGCTCACCGTCGTTAGGAAATCGCGACGATTCGGGTTGCACGTGTCGCCTGCTTCAAACCAAATCAGAGCCAGAACCATCCAATATCTGTCGACAACAGATATCGCGCCCATGACACCCAGGACAACCGAGCCAAGTCGATTTCTCCCCTTGCCGCCGCTCGACTTCCAGGTACTCAGCGTGCTCGCCACTCGCGAGCTGCACGGATACGCCATCGTGCAGGCGGCCGCGGAGGCGCTGCCGGGACAGCCGCGCCTCGATGTCGGGTCGCTCTACCGGATCATCAGTCGCATGCTCGACGAGCGCTTGATTCGCGAGGTGAAGCCGCCTCGCGGCGGCCCGTCTGACAATCGCGTACGACGTTTCTACACGGCAACGGATCTTGGTCGCGCAGTTGCGCGAGCAGAGGCGCTGCGACTGCAAGCGCTACTGACTAGTGCGGTCACTCTGAGATTGCTGGAGACAGAGGGATGACGAGCCTCCAAGTCAGAGTCGTCGCAGCGACCATTCGCCTTTTTCCGCGATCCTTCCGCGAGCGATTCGGATCGGAAATGCTGAGCGCGTATCTGGACCAGCGTGATGCGGCTCTAGCTGCCACACGGCCATCAAGCGCTGCGAGTTGGCGTCACACGCTGCTGACGGTGGCCGGGCTTGTTCGCGCAAACCTGGCGATTCGCTTTCGCGAGCGCCGGCGCGAGCACGCGCTTCCCGAATACCGCAATGCACCAAGAGGCCATCCGATGCGAAGCTTCGCACGCGACGCGCGCCAAGCCGTGCGTATTCTGCGGAAGCGTCCCGCGTTCGCGACCGTAGCAATCATCACGCTCGCGTTAGGCATCGGTGCCAACACGGCCGTCTTCTCCGTGGTGAACAGCGTCATCCTGGCGCCGCTTCCCTATGACGCGCCTGCGCAGCTCGTTCGCGTCTACACGGCGTATCCCGCAAACGCCAAGCAGTTCAGCACGGGACTCGATCTCCTGGACATGCGCGATCAGGTGCCGGCCTTCGCGTCCATGGGGATCGCGTACAACTACAGCGAAGTCGGAGCGGACCTCGCGATGCCGGACGGTCCGCCGCGCCGCGTTCGAATTCTCCCCGTGAGTGCGGATTATTTCCCCACGTTGCGAGTGACACCGTTGTTGGGCCGCACGTTCGAGCGCGATGAAGAGCGCGGCGATGCGCAGGTCGTCGTGCTGAGCCATGAGCTCTGGAGCACCCACATGGCGCGCGACCCAAGCGTCATCGGTCGGAGCATCGAGCTGAATGGCGTGCGTTACCAAGTCGTCGGCGTCATGCGCCCGACTTTTGCCGACCCCTTGGGCGGCCAAGTCTCTGCGTGGGTCCCTCAGGAGTTGCGCCAAGGCAAGCAGCGCGCCGCCCTCGCGCTCGCGCCGGGAAACAACAACCGTCAGAACCACTATCTGTCGGCAATCGCGCGGCTCGCACCCGGCTCCTCGGTCACACAAGCACAAACGCAGGTCGACGCGCTCGTTAGGCGGCTCACGGCGCAGTATCCGAGACTGTATGAGCAGCGCCGCTTCCGAATCGCTTCATTACACGAGGACATCGTTGGCGACTCGAGGACGGCAACGTATGTGCTCATGGGCGCCGCCGTTCTCGTTCTGCTTATCGCCTGTCTCAACGTCGCGAACCTCTTTCTCGTGCGAGCCCTGGCGCAGCTCAAGGAAACCGCCATCCGAACGGCGCTCGGCGCGGCCCGAGGGCGGTTGGTTGCGCAGCGCCTAACGGAGAGTCTCGTCGTCGCCGTGGCGGGCGGGCTTGTCGGTTCAGTCATCGCGTATCTCGGCGTCAAGGCGCTGCTGGCCGTAAGTCCCGCGTCGCTTCCGCGTTCGGAGCAGGTGAGCTTCGATGTCTTCCTGCTCGGCTTCGCGGTCATTGTCACCATTTTCACGGGCGTGCTTTTCGGCACCGGCCCCGCGGTCCGCGCGTCGCGCGTGAATGCAGCCGACGCGATGAACGACAGCGCGCGCGGAACCACTGGTGGACGAGGCATCCGTCAGCTGCGATCTGTCCTCGTCACCAGCCAGATCGCAATGGCCTTGATGCTGCTGGTGGGCGCTGGTGTTCTCATTCGTGCGTTCATCGCTGAACAGCGCCGTGATGTGGGCTTCAAGCCAGCGGGCGTCGTGACGTTCGAAGTGCATCTACCTCCACTCACGTATGGCGACCCTGAGCGCCGAGTGACGTTCCACCGCACGTATCTCGAACGGCTGCAATCGCTGCCTGGAGTGGCTCACGCGAGTGCAACTTCGTGGCTACCGGCGAACGGCGACTTTCATGTCTGGGGCTACGAGTACGTCAGCGACCGGGGAGAGCCGAAATCGGAAAGCGCTCAGATCCGTGTCGTCGACGGCAGTTTCTTGAGCACATTTGAAATTCCGCTTCTTCACGGTCGCTTCTTCGACGCCACGGATCGCGAGGAGACAACCCCAGTGGCAATCATCAGCCAATCACTGGCGAGAAAGACGCACGGCGATCGCACTGCCGTCGGCAAGGTGTTCCGCACCGGAGATACCGCGTTCACAGTGATTGGCGTTGTTGGCGACGTTGCGAACGATGCGCGTGGTGAGGACGAAAAAACGGTGTATCTGAGCCATGCGCAATTCGCGTCCGACCGAAACTGGGCGCTCACATACGCCGTGAAGAGCACTCTTCCCGCCGAGGAGACAATCGCGTTGGCGCGGCGTGAATTGGCGCGCTTCGATCCAGCACTGGTTGTGTATCAACCGCGAACGATGGAATCCGTGCTCGCCGTTCACCACGCGCGCGATCGCTTCATGCTTCTACTGATGGCCACGTTTGGCGCGGTCGCTCTCACGCTGGCCGCGGTCGGAGTCTACGGGGTGCTGTCCTACGCAGTGACGCAACGGAGGCGCGAGATCGGTGTGCGTATTGCGCTCGGTGCGCAATTGACACAGGTGCGCGCGAGTGTGCTTGGCGAGGGCCTGATCGTCGCTGCCATCGGGGTAGCGTTTGGTGCCGCCGGCGCACTCGCGCTTGCGCGCGTCTTGCGCTCTCTCGCGTTAGGTGTGGATCCGCATGATCCACTCGTGTTCGCGATTGCGACGCTCGTCCTCGGCACCGTCGTATTGATCGCCGGCTACCTTCCCGCTCGGCGGGCGACGCGCGTCAATCCGTTGGAGGTCTTGCAGAGCGACTAGCGCCGTCATGAAAGACGACGTTGTATCGACACACACGTTAGGCCCGTGTGGCCTAACGGGACGTCTCGAAGAACCCCTTCGGCGTTATGCCTTTCAGGAAGGGCTCGACAAACGCATGCAGAAGATCGACTTGCGTGATCACCGCCGTGTGTGACGTTGCCGGAAGGACGGCCAACCGCGAGGCTGCCAGCGGCTTTCCCATATCTCCCATGACGCCGCCGCCGAGCAGGCGGAACATCGCGACGGTATGCTCCAACGTTGCAACGTCGGCATCGCCGGCGATGATGAGAACGGGATGCTTGATCGCCTTTAATTGTTCGCCCCACGCCATCGGCTCTTTCTCGAGCGCGATCAACTTTCTGGCCAGTTCCGGGAAACCGTTTGGGTTCGGCGCAAGCTTCTTGTATTCCTCAGCGAACGGCATCTGGACGATCATTTCCACAGTCATTTGCGGGATCGCAGCCTTGAACTCCGGCTGCCATCCCTCGAGATCGTACGCGCCGGACGCGACGACCAGCTTGTTCACCTTGGCTGGATGACGGATCGCGAGTTGCAGTCCGACAATGGCGCCCATTGAATATCCGAAGACGTCTGCTTTCGTTAGGCGAACGGCGTCCATGAAGGCGGCCACGTCGTCAGCCAGGTTGGGGTACGTGATCGGCCTGTCGATGTCTGTCGTACGGCCGTGTCCCTGGAGCTCGACCGCATACACTTTGCGCGTTTGGGCGAGCTTGGGGATGATCGCACCCATCGACGGGATGTTCATGTACGCGCCGTGCAGTACGACAAGCGGATCGCCGTTGCCGGATACTTCATAGTACATCTGCATGCCGCGCACGTTGACGCGGTGAGCTGTCGCCTGCGCATTGGCGACGACCGACCAAATGAGGAGCAGCGGCGCTGCAGTCAGAGCTGTGCGGAACATCGTTTCTCCTGTCCCTTCGTCGTGTTCTTATCTGTAACCGTGTGCACGGCAGAGACAATAGAACTCATCTGTGAGGGACGCGAATTCTCGAATTGGTCAAGTTGCGGTCAGCCCTTTGTCTGGCGGCCAGAACCGCTGAATTGGCGCAGGAAGCGTGCGACGGTCGACGTGTGGCGCGTCATGGAGCCGCTGAAGTTG